>NZ_JBSGJZ010000049.1:0-56643 GCF_053605825.1 Saccharopolyspora sp. NPDC003752
GTGGCACCCGGGCCTCGACCTCACCGGCAAGCGGGTCGCCGTCATCGGCGCCGGTTGCACCGCGGCCCAGATCGTCGACGCGATCGCCAAGTCCCAAGCGTTGAAGCGGTGGCAACAGCCGACGAATGCCTAGCCACGCATCAAGGAATCCTTGACCGCAACCGCAGGAAACACCCTGACGTCAAGCTCACCAGAAAGTTCGACGGAATCAAACTCGACAATAAAATGTGTCTCGCCACGCTCAGACCTGATCGAAAGCGAAGTGGCCGTTTCTCTGAAAAATTCCCACAGCACGTCGTTACCCTGGCTCCATTCGAACCGGATCGACTTCTCATGCGTGTCATAGCTCAGCGCTAGATCGCCATTTTCTGCTGTGATCGTAATCGAACGAATCCAAGGCTCTTCCAAAGGCTGCGGAGATTCACCGAATTCGTTCAGAAATTCTTGTTCGCCAGGGACGTTGAGCACGTCGGTCATTTTTTGCCCCTCCTGGGGATGATCGTAGTGAGCCGCAATCCTTGCGGAGTAACCTGCCACGCAGTTTCTAGCTGAAGGAACCCGCCAGGGCCAGCAAAGAGCGAGTCTCGGATCTGATACGTGCCATATTCGTCTGTAAAGGTCCGGACAATGTTCTCATCTGATCTTACTACTTGCTCCAAGTGCCGCTTCAGTGCAGCATGGCCGTCTGGCGTGTCGAATATTCGAATACGGTTCAGTTCGTTGATCAGCTGCTTCGACCGGTTTGTGTTGTGCTTATTGGATCTCACCTTGCCGAAGAAGTATTTGAATTTACCCCGATCAATGATCGCACGATTTCGCCGCCCGCTAGTCACCTTCGTTGATTTTGTAGAGTTAGTGGAACTTGTTGCGTCTGGTACCCCTAGGATTTCGGCCTTGTATTTCTCGATGCGTTTCTGTACGTCTACACATAAGCGAAGGGCGTTCCCAATTTCGATCGAAGCCTGCTGCCAGGTTTCCAGGACTTCCGCGATTTCGGGATCGTTGCTTTCAGATACGGCCGAGTATAAGACGCTCGTCGCTTCGTCAATGAGGGATGCAGCCTGATTCAACTGGACAACAGAAAGGCGCTCTACAGCGAGGTCTAGGTTTCGTGCGATGTCGTCAACCGACATGCCCACCTTCTACGCTAGTCTGCTAACCCTCGGATGATAGCGATCATTGCGACAGCCACAGTGGCAGCCCAGCAGAAATCCAATCGCCGCCTGGTGGCAGCACACCGAGACGACACGGAACCGGGGCAGACCAGCCGCAAGGGGCGCAACGGCGGCCACACGACAGACCAGTAGCACAGCCACCAGCAGCAGCAAACCCCCGCCCAACGAACCGCAGCCGCAACCTTTCCCAGCCACCGTGACACATCGTGACCACGCCGCCACGCGGCAGCAGCGAACCGAAACACCAACGAACCGACGACACCGCCAACCCCAGCCACAACCATCCACACTCACCATGACCACCGCCACAAGGCAGCCCGGTCACAGCAAGTCACGAACTCGTGCAGGTGACGGCAATTTTTTGGACGCATGTGCGGGTTCCCGACGTTTGATCACCCTCTACGCCCTAACCCATTTCGCGCGAAATTGCCCGCCTGTCAGGTGCCGGGCGAGCCTTGCTCCGCCGCAGCGGTGGGGCGGTACCGCACGTCGATGGCCGATGCCGGGTCGCTCGCGCCGACGCGGTGGAGCCGGATCGGCGCGCCGCCCGGGTTGTCGTACAGCCGGATGCCGTCGCCGAGCAGGACCGGCGCGATGTGCAGGTCGATCTCGTCGATCAGCCCCAGTTCGAGGAGCTGGCGGCCGATGTCGGCCGAGAAGATCTCGAGGTTCTTGCCGCCGGCCGCCTCCAGGCCGATCCGCACCGCCTCGGCCGGACCGCAGTTCAGGAACGTGACCCCGTCGGTGGGCGTGGCGTCCTCGGGGTGGTGGGTGAGCACGAAGACCGGTCCGCTCCAGGCGCCGCCGTAGATGCCGCCAGGGTCCGGGTAGCGGTCCCAGCCGTCCCGGCCGCCCAGCACGGCGCCGGTGGTCGTGGCGTACTCGCCGGCCAGGCCATCGCGGGACGATACGCCGGCCATCCAGTCCATCCCGTGGTCCGGTCCCGCCACGAAGCCGTCCAGCGACATCGTGAAGTGCCAGAGCACCTTTCCGCCCGCGACCTGCGGTTCGATGTCGCCCATTCGTCGCCTCCACGGTCTGATTGCAGTCTGCAATCGGTGTGTTCCCAAGTTAGGGCACCCGATAGCAGGCCGCAACCGGTCCGTGGCGGTGGGTTGAGGGCACTGATGATCACGAAATCTGTTTCGTCCGAGGGCAGGAAGCGCACCTGCAGGATCTTGCCCGGCTGCATCTGGTCGACCACCTTCGGGAGCACCGGCCGGTCCTGCCGGATGTCGAAGGTGCCGCCGTCGGGGCGGGTGATGCGCACCGCCAGGTCGAGCACGCTCTTGCCGTCGCGGATCTCGCCGGTCGGCGCATTCCTGTGGGCGCAGGACGGTTCCGGCCTCCGACCGTTCTATGTGGACAGAGGTGGTGCCGGGACGGCCGCCCGCCCCGGCACCGGTGGATCACTCGCTCCGCCCCAGTTCCGCGAGGTATTCCGCCCGCTGTTCGGTCAGGCGCTCGACCAGGGCGGGTGCCTCGGCCCGCTCGATGGCCGAGGTGTAGCAGGCGAGCGACTCGTCCGCGCGACCCTGGCCGCGCAGGATCTGAGCGGCCAGGAACTCGCTGTTCGCGCCCGCGTTCGCGTCGCCGCTCGCGGCGTACCCGTCCGCCGCCGCCAGGGCGCACTGGACCGCCTCGTCGTGGCGCTCCGCACCGGCGAGCTCGCGCGCCTTGGAGTCGGTGGCGTCGGCCGCGAGCCACGCCTCGCCCGCGGCGTTCGCCTCGGCGATCACCGCGTCGAAGTCCGCGATGGCCGACTCGTCGCCCAGGTTCGCCTTGGCCAGCCCGCGCTCGTTGAGCATCCGCAGCGCCGACTGAACGTCCCCGGCTGCGCGCGCCCGCTCCAGCACGGCGTCGATCACCTCGATGGCCTCGTCGTCGCGGAACTGCACCAGCATCCGCGCCAGCTGCGTCGCCAGGCCCACCTGCAGCGGCAGGTGTTCGGCCTCGACGGCGTGCCCGAGCCCCCGCTGGAACGCGCCGTAGGCGACGCCCGGCTGGTCGCCGCGCAGGGCCGCGACGCCCAGGCCCAGCATGGTCTCGCCGAGGGCGACCGGCGGCGCCCCGGACTCGGACTCGCCGCGGTAGACCTCGTCGATCACCTCGATCGCCTCGTCGGCCTGGTCCGACCAGGTCAGGTACTGCCCGAGCCGGAACTTCTCGGCGAAGGCGCCGGTGATCCCGGCGGATTCGGCCTGCCGCAGCGCGAACCGCATGCGGGCCGCGGCCTCGGCGTCACGGCCCAGGTCCGAAAGCAGTTGCGCGCTCAGGCCGGCGGCGTTGAGCACCAGCCGGGCACCGCCGATGGCCACCTGCAGGGACAGCGCCTCCTCGGCCGCCTGCAGGGCCTCGTCGAGCAGGCCCCGGGTGGCCAGCGCCTGCGCCTTCATCCGCAGCCCGACCTGGCGGGTCTGCCTGCCGATCCCGGCATCCTGGAGCAGGTCGTCGATGGAGCCGACGGCCTCCTCGAACCGCTGCGACATCATCAGCAGGAATGAGCGGTGCAGCACGGCGTGGTTGCGCAGCTGCCGCTCTGCGATGGTCGGCTCCGCCACCGGCACGAGCAGGGCCGCCGCTTCCTGCGCGTCGCGCAGTGCTTCGTCGACCCGATCTTCGGTGCCGAGCACGTCCGCCCGCGTCGCGAGCAGATCGGCCAGGACGTCGCGGCCGGCGCGGGCGCGGGCGTCCTCGATCGCGGCGTCGAACGCCGGCAGGTCGGCCGCTGTCGCGGTGCCGTACAGGGCGAGGCCGATCTGGTCCTCGACGTCGGCGTAGTCGTCCCGGCCGAGCTCGCGCAGCGCCTTTCCGCGGTCGGCGAGCGCGTTCGCGGCCTGCTCGTGCCGATCCCTCGCCACCAGGGCCTGCACCGCGACGCGGTAGGCGTCGGCGGCGATCGCCCGCCCACCTGCGGTGAGAGCGCGCTCGACGGCGTCCATGACCCCGTCGTGATCTCCGGTCGCGGCGCGCTCACCGGCCCGCCGCAGCCAGTCCTCGGCCGTGGCCGGCTCGGTCGTGGTGACCTCGGCCGCCACGACCGGCGTGTAGGTGCTCGACTCCAGCGGCACGTCGTAGCGCTCGTCGGCGAGCGCCCGGGACCAGGCCACCTGCCGGGTGTGGAAGTCGTTGCCGTTGCGGACGTCGAACGCCGCCGCCAGCCGGTCGGCCGCCGCCCAGAACGTCGCGGCCAGGTCCGCCGCCGTCCACGGGCCGGCGTGGTCGCCCAGCAGCGGCGCCAGCGCCGGGTCGTCGGAGTGCCGCACCGGCGTCGAACCCTGGCCGGCCCGGGTGACCGCGTCCAGCAGCACGGCCGCGGCGCACGACCCGGCGAACTTCTGCCGGTCGTTCATCGGGTCCACCACCAGGTCGCGGATGTGCCGCTCCAGCAGCGCCAATCCGCGTGCCTCGTTGCCCGTGACCGCGCAGAAGACCCAGTGCCGGGCGATCATCGCGATGTTGTCCGGGTTGCCGCGCGCGGCCCGGTAGCCGCGCATGTGCGCGGCGGCGGCGTCCTCGCCGCGCCCGAGCCTCAGCAGCGGCAGCAGCGAATCGGCCTCGTTGCCCTCCGGCTCCTCGCCGCAGCTGAGCTGCTGCTCCTGGATCTCGTCGAACAGCGCCACGGCGGCCGCGTCGTCGCCGATGGTCTGCTGGTAGTCCGCGAACTCGCTGCGCGCGCAGGCCTCGCAGTGCGAGTATTCGTCCCTGGGCAGGGCTTCCAGTTCCAGGCGGAACCGCTCGGCGTCCTCCAGCCGCCCCGTCTCCACGGACGAGGAGAACAGCGACTGCACCACGCCGGAGCGGCCGACGCCGGCCTCGGTGTAGCGGCGGTCCATGTCGGCGAGCACGGCCTCCAGCTGCGCCGAGGAGAACTGCAGGCTGCCGGTCACCGTGGAGGCCATCCACTTGAAGTACCAGAGCAGGTCCCAGGAATCGGCGGCGCCGGTGAGCTCCGAGGGGAACCGGACCGGGTCCGAGTCGAACTTGCCCAGGCACCAGGCGAAGGCGGCGAGCATGCCGTCGGTGTCGCCGGTCATCTTCGCCGAGGTCACCAGGCGCATCCGCGCCGCGTAGGCGAGTTCCTCGTGCCCGGCCTCCTCGGACAGCGCGATGGCCTGGTCGAGCAGCGCGCGCTCCGGCGCGCCGTACGGCGTCCGGTCGGCCTCGTCGAGCAGGTCGGTGATGGTCTTGGCGGCGTCGCTCATGACTGGTCCGCCTCTCCGCGATTCACAGTGGTGGTTGCGTTCAGCCCGATCTCCCGTTGCGTGGTTTCTCGTGGTTGGTTCGCGTCACGGTCCCCTGAGGTGCGGTTGAGGAGGACTGAGGTTGACACAGGGCTACTCATGCCAGGTCGCTTTCGAATCCGATGGACAGGTGGACGAGATCGGTCATCGTCGTCGTGAGCAGACGGCGATCGCGGGCGGACAGCGGGCGGTGGCCGGCGAGCATCGCCTGCAGGTAGACCAGTTGCACCGAGCGGGAGAACACCGCCTCGTCGCGGACGTCCGCGAGCTGCCGGACCAGCGGGTTGGACCAGTTCAGGCACAGCCGGGCCGTCGCGTCCGCGCCCCGCACCGCCGCGTGCTTGGCCATGAACGCGTCCGCGTCGGAGACCAGACCGGCCCACAGGGTGGGGGCGACGTCGGTGGCCTTGGAGCGCTCGATGTGCCGCAGCACCTCCGGATCCGCCACGTACAGCGCGGGCAGGTCCACCGGCGCGAACATGCGCACCGCCGCCTCCGCGCCGGAGTCCGCGAGCACCGCGGTGGCGCGATCCTCCAGCGCGACAACGGATTCCCGGTCCGCCAGCGGCGGCGGGTTGAGGTTGTCCAGCTCGGCGGTGACGCTGACCCGCTCCAGCGCCAGGCCCGGGGTGAGCTCCACCAGCTGCCGCAGCAGGTCGGCGTCGAAGGCGTACCCGGCGTTCACGATGGGCGCGTCCGCCGGGATCACGGCCGCGATCTGGCGGAACTCGTCGACGGTCTCGGTGTAGCGCACCCGGGGGTTGAGGGCGGCGTAGTCGGTGACCTTCATGGTGCCCGCGCTGGTCTCGACCGTGAGCCAGGAGAACAGGATCCGGGCCAGTTCGGCGTCGTGCACGGCCAGCGCCTTCATGCCCTGCTGGTGCACGCCCATCACCTGGCCGAACAGGTGCGGGTCGGTGCGGGCCGTGCCGAGCAGCCACCGGCGCAGCTGGGCGCCCAGTTCCGTGCGGGTGTGCTCCAGGTCGTCGCCGCCCACGAACGATTCCCGGGACGCCGTCGGCTTCAGGTCGGTCGTGTCCAGCACGCACCGCACGAAGAAACCCCAGTCGGGCAGCAGGTCGTCCACCCGCTCGCTCAGCAGCATCCGGCCCAGGTACACGCGGTTCGCCTGGTTCCCGCCGGGCGGCGGCGCGTACGGCAGCACGAACGCCACGCCCCGGGTACCCGTGCCGGGCGCCTCGACGGGGAACGCGGCGAGCGGCTTCGCGCCGACGATCTCGGTGCCGAGCTCCAGCACCTGCTCGGGGTGGGCGTGCGGGTCCAGGAACACCGGCGCGCGGGTGATGGTGTCCCGGGTGCCGTCCGGCGCGGCGACCTCCACCGGGTGCGGCAGGTACTGGCCGAACCTGGTGGCCAGGGCGCGAACCCGGGCCGCGGCGAGCATCTCGGCCTCGTCCGGGCGCGGGGTAAGGCGCACCGTGGTGCCGACCGGCAGCGCGTCGGTCTGGTCCTCGGGCAGCTCGCGGACGTGGAAGGTGCCCTCCGCGCGCCCGACCCATTCGATGGCGCGGCCGCCGCGCGCGGACCGGCTGAGCACGGTGATGTGGTCGGACACCATGAAGCAGGAGAGCAGGCCGATGCCGAACTGGCCGAGGTAGTCCTCCCGGCGCAGGTTCAGCACCTCGTCGCGCTTCGAGGAGCGGCCCACGGTGGCGAGCAGGTCGGTGGCCTCGGCCGCGGTCAGCCCGATCCCGTTGTCGGTGAAGGTGAAGTCGGGCCGGCCCGCGGCGGCGGGCGTGATCCGCATCCGCCCCTCGGGGGCCGCCGGGTCCAGCCGCCGGCGGGCCTCGATCGCGTCGCGCCCGTTCTGCAGCAGCTCCCGCAGGAACACCTGCGGGCTGGTGTAGATGTGCCTGCTGAGCAGGTCCACCACGCCGCGCAGGTCCACCTGGAACGGGCGCGCGGATACCTGCTCCGCCGGGTTCCCGGGCTCGGGTGCGGTGGTGGGCATGGCGGAACTTCCTTTCGCGGTGCGCCCGCTGGTGGGGCGCGGGTTCGGGCCGCGTGGTGGCGGCGGGACCGTGCCGGAGGTTGCGATCGGAGCGAGTGCGGAAGCCCGACCGCGGCCGGGTCTCCGTTGGCGGGAGGGAAAGCCGATGCGCTGGGCCGCTTCGCAGCCCCGGCGGCCTCGCCCGGTTCAGATATACCACCTGCCACCGACGATTCCGACGCTCGGTCGCGCTCGGCAGTGGTGATCTGGACCATTCGGCCGCACGGAATCCTTGCGGTGTGGGCAGAAATACCCACACACGGAACCGGTGGCCACTCGCCGCGCTGGCGGCGGATTTCTCGGAGTCCTCTTCGGACCCCGGTGGCGGAGCGTCAGGATCGTCCTGCGCGGACGGCGAAATCGAGCACGAACAGTTCACCTTCCGTCCGGGGATCGGTCGCGAAATCCACACCGGACTCGTGCGATCCGGGCGGTCAGCCAGAGGGCTGGAGGATCAGGCAGGTCGTCGTGGCGTGCGCCATCAGCTTCCCGTGCTCGTCAAGCACTTTTCCCTCGGCCGTTGCCGTGCTGCGGCCGGCGTGGATGACGTTGCCCTCGGCGGTGAGGGTGCGTCCGTCGGTGCGCGCGGCGCGGATGTAGTTCACCTTGAGTTCGAGGGTGGTGTAGCCGACGCCGGCCGGGAGCGTGGTGTGCACCGCGCAGGCCATCGCCGAGTCGAGCAGGGTCGCCGCGATGCCGCCGTGCACGGTGCCCAGCGGGTTGGCGAAGTCCGGGCGGGTTTCCAGCGAGATGACGATCCGGCCGTGTTCCACCTCGTCGAACCGCATGCCGAGCAGCCGGCCGATCGACGGGATGTCGTCGGTGCGCTCGGACTGCACCCAGCGCATCAGTTCGAGGCCGGACATGGTGGCGAGGTCTGCGGTGGACACGGGAAGCTCCTTGCCGTTGCTGATGATCAGGCCGTTCCTCGGGACCGGCCGGTGGTCTCCTGCAGGGTGCGGGACAGCAGTTCGTGGATCTCGACCGCGGCCGCTTCCATCGGCGCGGCGCTCTTCTCCGCCTTGCACATGACCACCGCGCCTTCGGCGGCGGCGATGACGAAGGCGGCCAGCCGCTTCCCGCGTTCTTCGGGCAGGCCGTGCCGGCGGAACAAGGCGGTCAGCGCCTCCTGCCAGCGGGTGAAGACCGCGCCCGCCGAGCTCGCGAGCTGCGGCGCGTCGTCGTTGGTCTCCACGGCCACCGCCACGATCGGGCAGCCGGCCCGGAAGTCGCTGGCCACGATCCGGTCGCGCCACAGCGCGAAGAAGGCGTCGATCACCACCACGGGATCGTCGGCCTGCGCGGCGGTCTCGATCAGGCCGGTGATCGACTCGCCGGCGAGCGTCACCGCTTCGTCGACGAGCTGCGTCCGCCCGCCGGGGAAGTGGTGGTAGACCGAGCCGCGAGGGGCGCCGCTGTGCGCGAGGACCCGGTCGATGGTGGTGGCGGTGGCCCCGTGCTCCCGCAGCAGCGCCTCGGTGCTGGTGAGCATCCGCTCGCGGCTGTCGCTCCTGCGCGGGCTCACGCGGCCACCGTCCCGGCGCCCGCGGTGGATGGGCCGTTGGTCATGCCGAGCGCCTCCCGCACGCCGAAGAAGCTTCCGTTCGGTAATTTATGACAGGTGACATAGTACATGCGAACGGGTGAACGGCGGTGTCCCCGAGGGGGTTCGGCCTGCCTTGTATGATCCCGATCTTGTTCTGGGGCGGGGCGACGGCTGGGGATTCTTATGCTGCAGGGTCTGGGCATCAGCGAGCCGGGAGAGCAGGTATACCGGCTGCTGCTGACCGGGTCCGCTGCCGAGCCCGGAGTTGCCGGGGCCCGGCTCGGCCTGGCGCCCGACGAGGTGGCAACCGCGCTCGCCGAGCTCCGGGCGAGCGGGCTGGTGGAGGAGTACGACGACGGCACCGGCTCGATCCGCCCGGTTCACCCCAACATCGCCTTCGGGCCGCTGCTCGCCCGCGCCCGGGTGGCGCTGCGCGCCGAGCAGCAACGCGTCGAGCTGGCCGCGGCGACGGTGGAGGAACTTTCGGCACTGCAGCCGCAGGGAATCGCCGTGGGCTCGCCCGAGGTCGAGCTCAACCGCGGGCCCGCAGCGGCCTTCAGCTGCCTGGAGCGCATCGCGGCGACCGCGCGCGAGGATGTGCTGGTGCTGGCGGCATCCGGGCCGGCTCCCGGCGTGCCGGATCCGACGGACTACCGCCCGGTCGTGCAGCTGGCGGTGTCGCTGGCCGAACGCGGCGTCCGGCTGCGGGTGATCATGCTGGACAGCATCAACTACCTGACGCCGCTGGTCGAAGGCGCGCGGCGGATGCAGCAGGCCGGCGTGGAGGTCCGGATGAGCCCGACGCTGCCGGTCTGGACGATCATCGTCGACCACGAGTACGTGGTGACCGCCCTCGACATCGCCGACCACGACCGCGGGAGCATGCTGGTGCGGACTCCCGGCGCGGTGGCCGCCGCCGCCGACCTGTTCGGCCGGTGCTGGCGGGCGGCCGCGCCGCTCGGCGAGGCCGGGCCCGAGCCCGCCATCGGGCCGCTGACGACCGCACAGCACCAGCTGCTGGTGATGGTCGTCAACGGCAGCAAGGACGAGGCGGTCGCGCGCCGCTTCAGCGTTTCCACCCGCACGGTGCGCCGGATGATCGCGGACCTGTACGAGGTCGCCGGGGTGTCCGGCCGCATCCAGCTCGCCTTCCGCGCGGCCAAGCTCGGCTGGCTCGACGGTTCCGAGCTCGACCGGCTGTGAGGCGGTGCCTGTCCGGCGGCGGACATGGCCGCACGCGGACGGATCGGCACCACCCGGCACCGCCGTCCCACCTGCACGGCCACCACGAAAATGACGGAGGTGCAGGCGATGTCGTTCACGATCCGCCCGGACGAGCTGTGGAAAGCGGCCGGGCAGGCGAACTCGGCAGCGGAGCAGGTGCGAGGAGTCGCGTTGCGGACGGGCCCGGAGCAGATCGCTCGCGCACTGCCCGGAGCAGCAGCGTCCTCGGCGGCCGCGGCGCTGGCGGGGGACTGGAATGCCGAGATCGAGCAGTGGGCGCGGGCGGTCGGCGACTACGGGCAGAACCTGGACGCGTGCGCCGCCCAATACCTGACGGGCGACAACAGCGTCGCCGAGGAGTTCACCGCGATCCGGCTTTCGGCCTTCGGAGGTCTCCGATGAGCATCACGATCGGAACCATCCGGAAGTGGGAACCCGGCGCGCTGGACGAAGCGGTGCAGACGCTGCTCAAGCACCGCGACGCGTTGATCGCGCTCGACGACGAGGTCACCGGATGCAAGCCGCCGGCGAGCTGGCGAGGGGCGGCCGCGGCCGCGGCGGCTCCCGCCCACGCCAGGATCGCCGCCTCGGCGCGGCGGCTGACCGCCGAAGTCGCTGCGGTCCGGACGGCGGTCGCGGACGCCGCGGATTCCGTCGAGGCGCTGCGGAAATCCCTGGCGGAGGCGGAGAACCTGGCCGGGTCCAACGGATTCACCATCGCCGACAGCGGGGCCGTCGAAGACACCGATCCGCCGCGGAACGTGCCGGCCGGCGAACTCGACGCGGTCAAGGCGGAACGCCGGGCCGTGCAGCTGGAACTGGTCGAACGGGTCCGGGAGCTGGTGCGGCGCGGTGGCCTCATCGATGCCGGGCTCGCGAAGGTGCTCGGCATCGCCCGAGGCGACGAGTTGCAGCCCGCCGGCACGCTGATGCAGGCCGCGGAGGCCGGAGCGAAGGCGGGCGACCTGCCGATCACGCCACCGCCCAACGGCAAGCCCGGCGCGAACGCCGCGTGGTGGGAATCGCTGCCGGAGGCGGACAAGAAGGCCGTGCTCAAGAACCACCCGGCCTGGATCGGCAACCTCGACGGAGTGCCCGCCGCGTTCCGCGACCAGGCGAACCGGGCCAGGCTCAAAGCACTCCGCGCCTCGGTGCAGGAGGAACTCGACGGCACCCTCACCGACGAGCTCTCCACGTCGTGGGTCTACACCGACGCGGAGAAGAAGATGGCGGCGATCCACGCGATCGACAAGCAACTCGCGCAGGGCGACCGGCAGCTCCTGCTGCTGGACATGTCGGAGGAGTGGCCGAAGGCCGCCGTCGCCACGGGAAACGTGGACACGGCCGATCACGTCGCGGTGCAGGTCCCCGGGATGAACTCGACGGTCGGCGGCACCCTGGAGCTCAAGCAGGACGAGATGACCCGGCTGCACGAGGAGGGCAAGTCGGTGGCCGGCGTGACCTGGATCGGGTACGACTCGCCGAACATGCCGGAGTCGCTCGTCAACGGCCAAGCGAAAGAGGGCGCCGCCGACCTGGCCCGCTTCTTCCAAGGCATCAACGCCTCCCGGGACCACGACCCGCACCTGACCGCGCTCGGCCACTCCTACGGGGCGGTGACCACGGAGGCGGCCCTGAAGAACGAGGGGACCGGCGTGGACCACACCGTCCTGTTCGGCGGCCCCGGGCACGTAGTCGACCACGTGTCGGAGCTCAAGGTGCCCGCCGGCTCGGTCTACACCCTCAGCGCGGACGCGACCGTCTCCCTGCACGGCAAGTCCGACTTCAACAACGACATCGTCGAAGCCATGGGGAGCATCTTCCGCACCGGGGAGCTCGACGGCGCGACGGAACTGTCCACCGACGCCCGGGGCAAGAACCAGCCGACCAATGGACACTCGGCCTATCTCGACGCGGGCACGACGAGCTACGAGAACATCAAGAAGATCGTGACTGGAGAACAGGACGACGTGGTCGAATGAGCTACCTGGCCGAGCGCGGTGACCGTATTCGTTCCCGGGCGGTTCCGCCGCCTTCGCCCGGACCGGCCCGATGCGGCCGCAGGGCCGGACGGTGGGCGTCGCTGAAGCGGGCACCTCTGCCGGATTCCAGGGGCGTGGCGGTCGAGGTCTCGCCGTGCGGTGTGCCCGGGACTCCGGTCGGTGGTGCGCTGTGAACGCCGATAAGACGTTGAGCAGCGAGCGGACTCCGGTTGGTGCGGTGCTGCGTTCTCGTCATGTTCCGCGCCTGCTGTCGGCTTCGCTGATCGGTCGGCTGCCGACCGGCATGGCGCCGCTGGCGATCCTGCTCACCGTTCGCGACGGCGGCGGCGACTACCGCTTGGCGGGCTTCCTGATCGCGCTCTACGCGGCGAGCGCCGCGGTGTGCGGGCCGGTGATGGGCCGGCTGATCGACCGGACGCGCCAGGCCCCGGCGCTGTTGGTGAGCGCGTCGGTGTCGGCCGCCGCGCTCCTGCTGCTGGCCTTCGCGGATCCGGTGCGCAGCCCGGCGATCGGCGCGATCGCGGCCGTCATCGCCGGCGCGGCGACGCCGCAGCTCGAACCGTGCCTGCGGGTGCTGTGGGAGCACGTGGTGGCCGGCGAGCGGAACGTCCGGGCCGCGTTCTCGCTGGACGCGGCGACCCAGGAGCTCATCTTCGTCACCGGCCCGCTGGTGGTGCTCGGCGCGATCGCCGCCGCGGGCCCCGCCGCGGGTCTGGTTTCCGCCGCGGTGCTGGGCTTTTCCGGTGCCGTCTGGTTCGCGACCGCCCGCCCGGCCCGGGCGTGGCGCGGCACGCGGGTGGAACGCCACTGGGCCGGGCCGCTGCGCGGTGCGGGAGTGCTCCGGCTCTTCGCGGTGCTGGTCTGCGTGGGGGCCACGATCGGCGTTTTCACCGTCGGCATCACCGGATACGCCGAGGCTGGGGGAAGTTCCGCCCACGCGGGCTGGCTGATCGCGCTGAACGCGGCGGGAGCGCTGGCGGGCGGGATCGGGTACACGGCCGTGCGCGCGGCGCACCGCGAAGACCGCCGGCTGCTCGTGCTGCTGGCGTTGCTCGCCGCGGGCTACCTGCCGCTGGTGCTCACGCCCGGCATCGCGCTGATGTTCCCGCTGGCCTTCCTCAGCGGATGCGCGCTGCCCGCAGTGCTGGCGTCGGCGTTCGCGCTCATCGCCAGGATGGCGCCGGACGGGACGCTGACGGAGGCGCACGCCTGGATGATCACCTCGTTCGGGGTCGGCAACGCGATCGGTTCGGCGCTGGCCGGGACGCTGCTCGACCTGGCCTCCGCCCGGTCCGCGTTCGTGCTGGCCACAGCCACCGCGGCGGCGTCGGCGCTGATGGCCGTCCCCCGGTTGATCCGCAATTTCCATTGAAATGAGCCTTTTTCATCCTGGTCGGCCCGCAGCCGCGGGTCGCAGAGCTGCACGTCGATGGGCTGTCGCATGCGCCGAAGGCGCATAGCCCACCTACGACGCCGGCACCGCCGCGGGTTCTCAGAGGCTTCCTGGCGAGGACGGCCCCTCCGCCGTGTATTGGGCATACATCAGGAGGGGCCCCCACAGTCCAGGGAGCCTCTGAGGTTCCGCTACCCGCACCGCCACGCAGAACGAGGTTGGAAAAACCTCAATTGAACCTTCGATTTCAATGGAAATTGCGGCCGTTCCAAGGCCGGTCGGGCAGGCCGGACTCGTAGCCGGCGATCACCAGCTGGGCCCTGTCCCGCGCGGCCAGCTTGGTCATCAACCGTCCGATGTGGGTCTTGACCGTGCTGCGACTGAGGTGCAGGTGCTGCTCGATCTCGGTGTTGGACAGCCCGCGCGTGATCAGCGCCAGCACCTCCAGCTCCCGCTGCGTGATCCCGCTGAGCTCGCGGCGGGGCCGGGCCCGCGGTGCCGGACCGCGGGTGAACTCGGCGATCAGCCGCCGGGTGACGCTCGGGGCGAGCAGCGCTTCGCCGGCGGCGATCACCCGGATCGCGTCGAGCAGCTGGTTGGGCCGGATGTCCTTGAGCAGGAAGCCGCCGGCGCCGGCGTGCAGCGCCCGGTACACGTAGTCGTCGAGGTCGAACGTGGTGAGGACCAGCACTTTCGGCGCCTGCGGCAGCGCGGTGATCCGCGCGGTGGCGTCGATCCCGTCCAGCTCGGGCATCCGGACGTCCATCACGACGACGTCGGCCGCCCGCTCCGCCGCCAGTTCCACGGCGGCGGATCCGGTGGCCGCCTCGCCCACCACGACCATCCCCGGGGTGGCGTCGATCAGCAGGCGGAGGGTGCTCCGGAACAGCGCTTCGTCGTCGGCCAGGAGCACGCGCAGCTGCTCACCCATCGGCCGCCTCGAACGGAAGCCGGGCACGCACCGCGAACCCGCCGCCGGGCTCGGGGCCGATGTCGATCGTCCCGCCGTGCAACGCGACTCGTTCGCGCATCCCGAGCAGGCCCTGGCCGGGCGGCCCCGGCCGCTCGGGCGGCTTCCCGTCGTCGACGACGGACACGGTCAGGACACCGGCTTCGGTGCTGAGGCAGAGCCGGCAGCCGGTCGCCCCGGCGTGGCGGAGCACGTTCGTGAGCGCTTCCTGCGCGATGCGGTACGCCGACGCCCGCACCGCCATCGGCACGTCCGCCAGGCCGGATTCGTCGAACTCGACCGCGACACCGGCGGCCCGGACATTGGCGACCAGGCCGTCGAATCCGGAATCCGGCGATGCCTCGGCCGGATCGCGCAGCGCGCCCAGGACGGCGCGGACGTCGGCCAGCGCGCCGCGGCTGACCCGCTCGATGGTCGCGAGCGCGGCCCGGCCCTCGTCGGGGTGGCTGTCCACCAGGTGGTTGGCGACCGCCGCTTTCATCGCGATCAGGCTGAGGTTGTGCCCGACGACGTCGTGCACGTCCCTGGCGATGCGCAGCCTTTCCTCGACCGCCGCCTGCCGGGCGCGGAGCTCGGCGAGCTGGGCGGCTTGGCCGCAACGCGCTCGCACCGTCCGCGCGAGAACCCAGGTGCCGGTCAGAACGACCGCGCTGTAACCGAACACGCTCGCCGGAGTGGTCGCGAAGGACTCCGCGTTCTCCGGCACCGCGGCGAGCGGCAGGCCCGGAACCAGGACCACCGCCAGCCCGGCGACGGCGACCCCGGCCAGCGCAACCGCCAGGAACCCCCAGGAGGGGAGTGCAGGGCTGGACAGCCCGACCGGGTAGAGACCGAAGGCGATCGCCAGGACCCCGACGTCGTTCGCGGTCCCGGTGGCGATCGCGGTCATGCCGGCCACGAGCACGACGCCGAGAACCGCTCGCGGCCAGCGCCTGCGCACCACCAGCGGCGCGCACAGCACGACCGCCAGTGCCCATTCGAAGGGCGCGGCACCGGGCGCGAGCAGCGCCGCCACGAGCACAAGCGCGGCCGCCACCACGGCGTCGAGCGCGACCAGTCGTCGCGATGCGGCGGTCCCAGGAGCGATCACGCGACGACCATATCCGCGGGAGAACACCCCCACATCGGACCACGGTCCGATCCCGCGGTTCGGCCCCTGGTCCGATGTGGACACGACGATCCGCGGCCGACACTGCTCGGCGTGGTCATCAAAGCACTCATCGCATCCGGCGCGTTCGCCGTCGCCGCCGCGCTCGCGCCGCCAGCGGGCGCCGCCGACATCGACTCCGTCGTCGAGGAATACCTCCGGGACAGCGGCCTGCCTGGCGCGGCGGTCGCCGTCACCCGCGGCGACGAAGTGGTGCGAGCCGCCGGGTACGGCCGCACCCCGGCGGGCGAGCCGGTCACGGAGCACACGGCGATGGCCGTGGCCTCGGTGAGCAAGTCGATGACCGCGCTGGCCGTGGTGCAGCTGGCGGAGGCGGGCCGGGTGGACCTCGACGAGCCGGTGCGCAAGTACCTGCCGGAGTTCACCACGGCCGACCCGCGCGCGGGCCGCATCACCGTGCGCCAACTGCTGGACCAGACCTCCGGGCTCTCCGACTCGACCTACCCGCCCTTCAGCCGGCCGCAACCGGATTCGCTGCGCGCGGCGGTGGCCGGGATGAACTCGGCGGAGCTCACCGCCGAGCCCGGAACCCGCTGGGAGTACCACAACCCGAACTTCCAGGTCGCCGCCCGGCTGGTCGAGGTGGTCGCCGGGCAGCCCTTCGACGGCTACCTCCAGGAGCACGTCTTCGCGCCGCTGGGCATGGCGGACAGCCGCACGATCGACACGGCCGACGAGCTGCCGCCGAGCGGGCGCGGTCATCTGAAGGTGCTCGGTTCGGCCATCGCGGTGCCGGAACCGCCCGCCTTCGGCAACGGTTCCGGCGGCGTGCTCAGCTCCGCGCACGACATGGCCGCATGGCTGATCGCGCAGAACAACGGGGGCCGCGGGCCCGGCGGGGCGACCGTGGCCACGGCCTCGGCCATCGCCGCCACGCACACCCCGTCGTCGGAGGTCTCCGGCGACTACGCCCTCGGCTGGTCGGTGGGCACGACCGGCTCCGGAGCGCCGGTCGTCGCGCACAGCGGCGACCTGTTCACCGCCACCGCCTACCAGGCGCTGCTGCCGGCTTCCGGGTACGGGATCGCGGTCATGGCCAACACCGGGCTCGCCCACGGCGACGCCAAGGCGATCGCGGATAGACTCATCGCCCTGGTGGAGGGCACCCCCGCGCCTGAGCACAACGATCCGCTCGTGGTGGCCGACATCGTGTTCCTGGTGCTGACCGCGGGTGCCGTGCTGCTCGCGACCCGCGGCGTGCTGCGTTCGCGGCGGTGGGCGGCGAAACGGTCGAGCGCGGTTCGCGCCGCATTCCGCCTGCTGCCGCTGGCGATTCCGCTGCTGGCCTTCGCGTTCGTCCACCGGGTGGTCAGCGCGCTCTACCGGGGCCGGGACGTCGCCTGGGTCCAGGTGCCGTACCTGTACCCGACGTTCATGCTGCTGCTCGCGACTGCGGCCGCCGGAAGCATCGTGGTGCTATCGGTGCGGATCGTGCGCTTCATGCAGGTCACTCGTGGCAGGTGAACCCGAGTGTCCCTCGTGGACATTCACAGGGGTGGCCCGGCCGGGATCGCCGCTTGCGAGTGTCCTCTCACGCCGGGAGGGATCCTCCAGGCGTGATAGAGGAAGCGGCCCGCGATTTCCGGGCGCCTGTTGACTTTCCCTTTTCCTTCTTCCTAGCATTCCTCGATCCCCCGGTCCCGAGGATGTGGTGATGCGGTCGAATCCGGCCGAAAAGCGCGTGGTCGGGGGATTTTCGGGGAACTTAGTTTCTGTTGCGGGAGATCTTTTCCGGCGCGGGAGTTCCTTTTTATCTCGTCCCACTTTTCGTGGAGGAAGAATGCGGAAGTATCCGGCGATCGCTGCCGCGGTCGCGGTGTTCGCCTTCGGTTCGGGAGCGGTCGCGGACGCCGTGCCGCGCCCGGCCGACCCGGTGGAACTCGACGTGCTGTTCATCGGCGCGCACCCCGACGACGAGGCAGGCACGCTGTCCACGCTCGGCCAGTGGAGCGAGCAGCACGGGGTCAAGGCCGGTGTCATCACGACGACCCGGGGAGAGGGCGGGGGCAATGCCGTCGGCTTCGAAGAAGGCCCGCCGCTGGGCCTGATCCGGGAGGGTGAAGAGCGGCGCGCGGTCGGCAAGGCCGGCGTCGGACACGTCTACAACCTGGACAAGCTCGACTTCTTCTACACGGTCAGCGCGCCGCTGACCGAGCAGGTCTGGGACCACGAGGACACCCTCTCCCGGATCGTGCGGGTCGTTCGCGCGACCAAGCCCAAGGTGATCGTCACCATGGACCCGTCGCCGACGCCGGGGAACCACGGCAACCACCAGCAGGCGGCGCGGCTGGCCGTCGAGGCGTACCTGAAAGCCGGCGACCCGGCGGCGTTCCCGGAGCAGATCTCGGGCGAGGACCTGAACCCCTGGCGGGTGGGACGGATCTTCCAGGCGGGCGCGCGGGGCACCGCGGACCCCGGGCCGGACTGCGAGGCGTCCGGCTACCGCCCGGCCGAGCCCACCGACCGGGTGCTCGGCGTGTGGGCGGGGCATCCGTCCGCCGCCAACGGCGGGAAGCCGTGGTCCACAGTGGAGCGCGAAGCGGAGTGGGAGTACCGCACCCAGGGCTGGGCGAGCAACCCGCCCGCGCCGACGGACCCCGCGAAGATCGGCTGCGACTGGTTCACCGAGATCGACAGCCGCGCCCCCTACGGCCCGGACGCCGCCGGGGTCGCTGCCGCGCTGGACGGCGCCGTGCTGCCCGGCTCGGGCGGGCTGCCGGCGGGCACGGAGCTCGCGGTCGAGGCCGACCGCTTCGACGTCGTGCCGGGCGCGCCGTTCGAGGTGACGGTCCGCGCCAAGGCCGCAGGCCGCACCATCCCGCAGGGCCGGGTGCGGCTGGACGTGCCGGAAGGATGGCAGGTCGCCGGCTCGGGCGAGCTCGGCACGGTGCCGCCGGGTGGTGAGAAGGCGGTCCGCTTCACCGTGACGCCGTCGGCGGACGCCACGCCGAACACGCGCTCCAGGCTGGCGGCGAGGCTGGACACCGCCGACCGCGCCAGCGGGGTTTCCTCGCGCGTGGTGCGGGTCGTGCCCGCGGTGCGCGGCACCATCGAGCCGCTGGCGCAGGTCGGCCAGTTCCGGGACTGGGCCGGAAGCATCGGCGCGCCGCAGCTGGACAGCCTGAACAAGCCGGTGCTGACGCTGGGCAGCGGGCAGTCCCGCTCGGTGCGGGTCGACCTCGTCAACCACGGCGAGACCCCGGAAAGTGGCACGGTGCGGCTGAACCTGCCCGACGGCTTCCGCGCGGACGCCGCGGAGAAGGAGTACGCGGCCCTGGCACCCGGCGCCGCCGGTTCGGTGACCTTCGAGGTGACCAACACCGACCCGGGCCTGCCGACGTCCAACCGCGCTCCCAACGACGGCGACTACCCGATCACCATCGACACCACGTCGACGCGCGGGACCGGAACCGAGGCGGCGGCGCTGGAGCTGGTCCCGGTGACCACGATCCCGAAGGCGCAGTCGGCCCCGGCCGTCGACGGTGTGGCGGGCGAGGGCGAGTACACCGGCCCGGATCTGGACCTGTCCTCGCTGTGGGAAGGAACCCCGGCCCCGGCCGACGACATCTCCGGGACGGCGAAGGTGACCTTCACCGACGACGCGCTGTACTTGCTGGTGCACGTGACCGACGACGTCCTCGGCACCGTCATCGAGCCGAACGACTGCAAGCGGCACCGCCGCACGGATTCGGTGGAGATCACCATCGACCCGGCGGGCGGGTCGGAGAACACCGCCACCGCGTTCAAGTCCGGGATCTTCCCGATCACCAACGATCCCGAGCACGGCAACCCGCCGTGCTTCGAGCGGGACGCGGACAACCACCAGGGCCCGGGCCAGGAGACCGCGCCCGGCATGCAGGTGGCGTCGAAGCTCACCGAGCCCTACGGCGGTTACTCGGTCGAGGCGAAGATCCCGTTCTCGGTGCTGCCGGACGCCGTCGACCCGGCGCGCATGGGCCTGAACGTGCTGATCTACGACTCGGACACCCAGGACAAGACCACGCAGACCCGGGTCGGCTGGTCGACCTGGAAGGGCGTGCGCGGCGACCCGTACCGCTGGGGCCTGGCCGAGTTGCCCGGCTACCAGCCGCCGGCCGCCCGGCCGAAGGAGCCGGTGCTGCCGGACACCGCGGCCCGGAGCGTGGATTCGCCGCTGAGCATCCTGCAGTCCAGTGCGGACGG
This sequence comes from Saccharopolyspora sp. NPDC003752, assembly GCF_053605825.1. Taxonomy (NCBI): domain Bacteria; kingdom Bacillati; phylum Actinomycetota; class Actinomycetes; order Pseudonocardiales; family Pseudonocardiaceae; genus Saccharopolyspora; species Saccharopolyspora sp. NPDC003752. The sequence goes on from NZ_JBSGJZ010000049.1 coordinate 19,917, forward strand.
AGTGCCGCTGTCCGGGGCGCCGGGCCTGGCCGCGGACGCGGTGCAGATCCGCACGGTGCGCCGGGTGGACGCGACGGCAGTGGACGTCGAGCTCACCGCGAACGTCGTGGGCGTGGTCCGGCTGTTCGGCTGGGACGGCGAGCAGGCCACCGGGCAGGTGAGCCGCGAGCTGCCGAAGGGCGCGACCACGGTGCGGCTGCCCGTCGGCGCGGCTGATCGCGTGCTGTTGTCCTACGAGTCGGGTGGCGCCACGCTCGCCCGCACCGCGCCCGTCGAGGGCTGATGCGGCGGTCCTGCCGGTCCCGTCCGGCAGGACCACTCGCCACGCCCGTGCGCACTTTGTGTCGCCATGGCAACAGAAAGTGCGCACGGGGCTGCGCGGCCTTGGATCTGGCGGTGCCGCGGGCTAGACTTTCATTTCGACAGAAAGAAAGTCGAGGCGGCCCGTGACCAGAACGCTCGCCGAGGATCGGCGGACCTCACCAGGCAAGACCCCGCGCGGGCGGCGAGACGGCCGAGCGGCGGTGCTCCGGCAGCTGCGCGAGCGCCCGCTGTCCCGCACCGACCTGGCTGAGCTGACCGGGATCAGCCAGCCGGTGATCACCAGGCTGGTCCGGGACCTGCTGGCGGACGAGGCGGTGCACGAGATCGGCGCGGCCGGCTCCACCGGTGGCCGCCGCCCGGTGCTGCTGGCGATCCGGCCGCGAAGCCGCTGGGTGCTGCTGGCCCGGCTCGCCCGCGGCCGGGCGGAGCTGGCGCTGGCCGACCTCACCGGCACCGTGGTGGCGCACCGGCACGCCGCCTACGAGGGCGACCGCATGGCGCCGGCATGGCTGGTCGGCGAGCTGGTCGCGCTGTGCCGCGCGAACGGTTTGGCAGCCTCCGACGTGTGCGGCGTGGCGGTCGCGGTGCCGGGCGTGGTGGCCCCGGGCACCGGGGTCGTCGGCACCGCGCCGGACCTGGGCTGGACCGGCCCGGAGGCGCTGGGCGAGGCGCTTGCGGGCCGGTTCGGCGACTGCGTGCTGGTGGACAACGACGTCAACCTGATGCTCACCGGCGAACGCGTGCACGGCGCGGCCCGCGGCGCCGACGACGTGGTGTTGCTCTACATCGGACGGTTCATCGGGGCGAGCATCATGTTCGGCGGGCGGGTGCTGCCGGGCGCGCACGGCGCCAGCGGCGAGATCGGCCTCCTGCCCCTGCGCGAGCAGGCCGGGGACTCCACAGTGGAGCAGCGCTACGGGCTGGGCGGGCTGGCCGACGAGATCGGCACCGCGGAACCGGTGCGGGCGCTAGCCGACCGGGGCAGGCTGGACGAAGTGGTCGCGGCGTGGACCCACCTGGCGGTGGCGCTGTCGCTGGCCGTGGACCCGGCGCTGGTGCTGGTCGGCGGCGCGGCCACCGAGCTCGGCGAGCCCGGCCTGGTCGGCATCCGGTCCGAGCTGGCCCGGCGCGTGCCGGTCTGCCCGGACGTTCGCTTCGCGGAACTCGGCGACCGCGCGGTCACCCAGGGAGCGCTGGAACGAATCCGGGACCTGGTGATCGACACCGGAGCCCTCCGCGACTGACGCGCCGCAGCATCGGAACCCGCGGAACCCCTGGCGAGCCGGGCCCGTTCGCTTCACACCCGCAGAATGGGGGTGAACGGCCCGTTCGTCTCGTCTATCGAGGTGAACGGCCCGTTCACCTCGATCTGGTCCGCTGTCGTGCGCTTCGGGTGGTGGCTCAGGACTTCGCGGGGCCGTAGGTCAGGTGGACCACGCCGTTCTCGAACACTTCCTGCCCGGTCAAGGCCAGCGGGAGGCGCGCGGTGCCTTCCGGGAACAGCTTCTCCCCGGAACCGAGGACGAGCGGGTAGACCAGCAGGTGCAGGCCGTCGACCAGGCCGTCGGCCAGCAGTGCGCGAACCAGCGTGCCGCTCCCGCTGATGTAGATGTCGCCGTCGACGTCGTCCTTCAGCTTCTGGATCGCCTGCGCGTCATAGGCCCCGAACACCGTCGAGTTGTTCCAGATGTCGGCCGTGGTCAGGGTCGACGAGACCACGTGCTTCGGAGTGTCGTTGAAGAACGGCGCCCCCGGGTCGTCTTCGGCGGTGCGCCCGGACCAGGCCGGGGCGAACATCTCGAAGGTCTTGCGGCCCAACAAGATCGCGCTGCTGGCCTCCGTCAGGCCGCCGATCGCGCGAGCCATGCCCTCGGTGAAGCCGTACTCGGCGGTCCAGATCGGGCTCTCGAACACGCCGTCCAGGCTGACGAACTCGTGCACGTGGATCTCGCCCATGTCGGTCTCTTCCCGTCTCGGTGGTGGCGCGCGGTCCGGGCCCGCGACATGCCGGTGGCCCAACCGTACAGACTCCCCGCCACGCGAAAACTCAGCTACGGGCCGGCCGTGTCATGCATTCGCCGAGCAACCTGTTCGTTGGCCGGATCCTGGCGGAGCCAGTCGAGCGGTTCGCCGGTCGGTTGCCCCGTGGGCCGGGGTGATCTGGTGGATGTGCACGACGGCGTCGAAGGCCTGCTTGGGGTCGAGGTCGATCAGCTGGGTCTGTCCGGACATGGCCGTGGCCCCGGCAAGGAGTTCCGGTGGCGCGTGACGCAGATCCACGAGGTGTTGCGGGAGGCCGACGGCGTCCAGCAGTGCATCGAGGGAGTGGGAGGGTGCGCTGAATTCACCAGCCGGGGTGGTGTAGCGCCGGGCGGGGGTGGCGTCGAGGTCGACGCCGGGCACGATCCCGGCGCCGCGAGTGGTGCCGATAACGACGAGTTCTTGGCCCAGGACGGGTGCTAACAGGCTTCCGATGGGTTCGGTGCCGTCGAAGGTGGGAGTGCGTTGCAGGTGGACGTTGTGGGCGCCGACGATCACCCGCTCCTCGCGGCCGAGGATCCAGTGGAGATTGTCGGCCATGACCTCGTTGCGCAGGTTGCGCCTCGGCTCCGGGTAGAGCCCGTGCTGGAGGAAGTCGACCACGCGCTGGGCTCCGTGGGCGCACCGGAGTGCGATCTCGTCGTCTGCTGCGGTCGCTCGTGCCACGAGCTCGGTGACGCCACGAGAGAGCTCTGCAGGGACGTCGGGCGTGTCCGGCCCGTCCGCGGAGGCCGCGCGCGTGGGGTCGCCGAGATCGGCGGCGGCCAGCAGCTCCCGGTCCCCGGGCTGTGGGGACAGCCGGTCCAGGCAGGCGGCCACCCCGGCTGCTGGATTGGCGCACCAGCCGGGCACGTCCATGCCGTAGAACCCCACTTGATGGCTGTGGGTCGCATTCCAGTCGCGCATCCACTGCAGTTGGGCATGCATTTCCTCGCACCGGCCGAAGGCATAGGTGATTCCGCGGCGGGCGATCGTCGCGAGACTGCCTGGCCCGCCGCGCACCCACTCGTCAACGGCCAGGCCTTCCGGCAGGCCGGACTCCAGCACGAACGCGGAGAACCCGAGTTCGCGAACCAGATAACGCGCGATTCGGTCGCGTAGCCGGACGAATTCGGAGGCGAAGTGCGCACTCTCCCCGAGGCAGACCACACGGGCCTCGCCGACGAGATCGCGCAAGATCTCGAGATCGGAGTTGTCGCTCGTGTCGGGATCGAGGGTGAGCAGCGGGTTCACGATGGCGCGGATGGACTGTGCGGGCACGGTCGGTGACCTCCGGATGTTCCGTGAGTTCGCTGACAACGCTCGGAGCAGTGACCTCAGAGAGGATGACAGGGAATGTGGCCCCGACAATCCCGTTTTGATGTGCACGCCCGGCGCAGCGCCTCCATGCCGCTCCGACGGCCGTGCGATCCGGACCGGACGGCCGCCGGACCGATGAGTTCCGGCGGGCTTGGTCGTCTACCTGCTCAGGCATCACGACTAGAAGGTGGATCATGACTGGCCTGCACGACATCCTGCAGAAGCACGTCGACGATGGATCGGTACCGGGGGCGGTGGGGCTCGTGGCTCGCGGCGACCGGGTCGAGGTGGCCGCCGTCGGCTCCCTCGCCGTCGGCGGCGCTCCGATGGCGCGGGACTCGATCTTCCGCATCGCCTCGGTCACCAAGACCGTCGTCGCCGCGGCCGTGCTGATGCTGGTCGACGACGGCCTGATCGGGCTGCACGACCCGGTCCGGGAGTGGCTGCCGGAACTGGCCGAGCCGTCCGTCGTCCGCACCCCCGGCAGCCCGGTGGACGACGTGGTGCCGGCGGCCCGGCCGATCACGGTGTTCGATCTGCTCAGCTCCACCGCGGGCTACGGCTTCGCCTCCGACTTCGAGCTGCCTGCGGTCCAGCGCCTGTTCTCGGTGCAGCGGGACGGTCGCGAGCCGCAGGGCTTCCCGGCGGCGGACGAGTGGATGGCCGAGCTGTCCCGGGTTCCGCTGCTGCACCAGCCGGGCGAGGCGTGGCTGTACGACACCTGCTCGGCCCTGCAGGGCGTGCTGATCGCCCGGGTTTCCGGCCGTTCGCTGCCGGACTTCCTGGCGGAGCGGGTGTTCGGGCCGCTGGGCATGGTCGACTCCGGGTTCGTGGTCCCTGCCGAGAAGCGGGCGCGTTTCACCAGCTACTACCGAAGCGGCCCCGCCGGGCTGGAGCTCGCCGACGGCCCCGACGGGCAGTGGAGCATCCCGCCCGCTTTCCCGCTGGGTTCGGGCGGGTTGGTCGGGACCGTCGACGACTGGCTCGCCTTCGGCCGGATGCTGCTGGCCGGCGGCACCACCGCCGACGGCCGCCGGCTGCTGTCGGCCGATTCGGTGCGCATGATGACCAGCGATCACACCACCGCGGCCCAGCGCGAGACCGGTGAGGTGTTCCTGGAAGGCCAGGGCTGGGGTTTCGGCGGCGCGGTCGACATCGCGGCCATCGATCCGTGGAACGTGCCGGGGCGCTACGGCTGGGTCGGCGGGACCGGGACCTCGGCGCACATCGTCCCGTCCACGGGCGCGGTAGCAATCCTGTTCGCCCAGGTCACGATGGACGGCCCGGTCCCACCCGAGTGGATGCGGGATTTCTGGCGGTACGCGTGCTGACGCCCCCGCCGGACGGTCAGGGCTTGCGGCCGATGCCGCCGAGCGTGGACAGGTCGGCCGGGGAATCGACCGGTGGCTCGTCGGGGCGCCAGCGGGTGCAGGGCACCAGCCCCGGTTCGAGGAGCTCCAGATCGCGGAAGTACGCGGCGATCTGCTCGGGGCTCCTGCTGTGGTAGGGGATCGCGCCGGCGTCGGCCTGCTTGCGCCGGGCGGCCAGCAGCCCCGGATCGGTGTCCGGGCTGTCGAACAGCGCGAGGTAGCTGCCCGGCGACAGCGCCCCCAGCAGCCGGTGCACCAGGGACCACGGATCGTCCTCGTCCGGGACCAGGCCCAGGATGCCGAACAGCACCAGCGCGACCGGCCGGTCGAGGTCCAGCGTCTCGGCGGCGCACGCCAGGATGGTCTCCGGGTCGCGGATGTCGGCGTGGATGTAGTCGGTGGCGCCCTCGGGGGTGCCGGTGAGCAGCGCCCGGGCGTGGGCCAGCACCAGCGGATCGTTGTCGACGTAGACGATCCGGCATCCGGGGGCGTGCCGCTGCGCGATCTCGTGGGTGTTGTCGGCGGTGGGCAGGCCGGTGCCGATGTCCAGGAACTGGTGCACCCCGGCCTCGACGACCAGGTACCGCACGGCGCGCGCCAGGAACGACCGCCCGGCGCGCGCCGCGAAGTCGATTCCGGGGAACAGGGCCCGGAAATCGTCGCCGGCCGCGCGGTCGACGGCGTAGTTGTCCTTGCCGCCGAGCCAGTAGTTCCACATCCGCGCCGAGTGCGGCACGGATGTGTCGATCTCGACGGACTCGTGTGCCATTCCGCAGTACCCCCTGTTGCAGATCGCGGGGAAAATACCACGGCCCGCTCGCCGGGAGGGCCCGTTCGGGCAGGCCGCCGAACAGCACGCCGATCAGGATCGGCCGCAGGCGGACGGTGGTGAAGCAGATCTCGTTGTGCAGCAACCCGTTCAGCCGGGGAGCGGCAGCGGCCCGTGGTGGAAGCGCTTGGCGCGTTGAGCCCGTTGGCTTTCAGGGTGACCTGCCATCAGCCCGCTCATGGCGAGCCGGGGACAGGTGCGCGCGTGCTCAACGGCCGGCTCAGCGCTCATCCGCCTACCAGCGTCTCTCGGGCGCGTTCGGTAGCGGCGATGGCCCCTGCGACGGGTAGGGCGATCTTCGCCCACTGGGGGAGGTGAATCGGCGAGGTGAACGTGCCGGTGTGCTGGGCGACGACAGGGATCCGGGTGAGGCCCTCCGCGGCCAGGGAAAGGCTGACGGCGAGTCCTGCGAGGAGTATGGCGATGGCTGCTGCGCCGATGAAGGCGCTCGTGCGGGGGAACCGCTGGAGCCCGGTTCGACCAGCCCGGTCTGCCGATGCATCGGCTACGCGGTGCAGCGGGCGTCGTCGGGCGGGGTCTGCAGGTCGATCAGGTAGTCGGCGACGAGGCCGTCGACGCACTCGCTCTGACCCAGCAGCGCGATGCCGTGCTGGGCGCCCTCCACGGTCAGCAGGCTTCCGCCCAGTACGCGGGCCAGGTTGACGCCGCCCTGGTACGGGGTGGCCGGGTCGCCGGTGATGGAGATCGTCAGCGTGGGCGGCAGCCCGACCGGGCCGGTGACCCACGGCTGCGGCAAGGTCGGCGGCTGCGGCCAGGCCTCGCACTCGTGGTGTGATTCCCGCACCGGTCGGCCGGAGTCCATGAACGGGGCGGCCGCGCGGATCTGCCGGGCCAATTCGGTCTGCTCCGCAGGACTGCGACGCGGCGAGTCCATGCACCGGATCGCGTAGGCCGCGTCGGCGGAATTGTTGTAGCGGCCGTCGGGACCACGCCCGAAGGCGCTGTCGCGCTGCGCCTGCAGCACGTCGCCGCGTCCGGCGGCCAGCTCGGCGAGTCCTTCGGTGAGCTTCGGCCACAGCGACTGGGCGTACAAGGCGCTCGTCACCGCGTTCATGACGTCGTCGTAGGTCAGACCGCGACCGTCCGAGGTGGGTGCGGGGTGCTCGGAGGTCGCCCGCGCCTCGGAGGTGGTCCGGGAGAACGCGCACCGAGCCCTGCAGGACCTGCGCGAGGTGATCGGCGTGCTACGCGCCCCGGTGGGCGAACTCCCGCTGCCGGGCGTCGAGGACGTCGTCGACCTGATCGACGAGGCCGAGCGTGCCGGCACCCCGGTCGAGCTGCGGGACGATTCCGGGGTGACGACCGGCGGGCGGGCCGTCCCCGCGACGGTGGGCCGCACGCTCTACCGGCTCGTGCAGGAAGGCCTGACCAACGCCCGCAAGCACGCGCCCGGCGCGCCGGTCGTCGTCCGGATCACCGGTGAGCCCGGCGACCACCTGGCAGCAGAGATCGTCAACGAGCGGCAGTCCGCGCCCTCCGCGCAACCCGCCGGCTCCGGGGAAGGGCTGCGCGGGCTGGCCGAGCGGGCCACGCTCGTCGGCGGCCTGCTCGACCACGGGCCGACCGGCTCCGGCGGATGGCGGGCCGGGATGCGGCTACCGTGGCCGGCGTGAACGATCCCGCACCGACCGTCGACGTGCTGGTCGTGGACGACGACCCTATCGTCCGCTTCGGGCTGACCATGATGCTGCGCGGCGCCCCCGACCTGCGGGTGGTCGCCGAGGCGGGCGACGGCGCGGAGGCGGTGGAGCTGGCCGACCGCCACGCACCGGACGTCGTGCTGATGGACATCCGGACGCCCGGCACGGACGGGCTCGCCGCGACCGAGACGCTCCGCCGCCGCCCGCAGGCACCGCAGGTCGTCGTGCTCACCACGTTCGACGCCGACGCGCACGTGCTGCGCGCCCTGCGGGCCGGGGCGGCCGGCTTCCTGCTCAAGGACACCCCGCCGGACGAGCTCGTCGTCGCGATCCGGCACGCGGCACGAGGACGTCCGGTGCTCTCACCGGAAGTGACCCGACGGCTCATCGACCGCGTTGCCGGGTCCGAACAGGACACCCGTCGCGATGCGGCACGCCGTCGACTCGGCCTGCTCGCCGACCGGGAACGCACCGTCGCGATCGAGATCGGCGCCGGGCGGTCCAACTCCGAGATCGCCGCGCGCCACCACCTCGGCCTGGCGACGGTCAAGACCCACGTATCGGCCATCTTCACCAAGCTGGACCTCAACAACCGCGTGCAGGTCGCCCTGCTCGTGCACGACGCCGACCTCGACCCGCGAGGTCGGTGAGCGCGCTCCGGCTTCGGCCGGGGACCGGCGACACCGCACCCGGCAGGCGAGCAAGCCTCCTCTTACGACCGCACCCTCCTGCTGCCGCAATTTCAATGGAAATCGGACCTTCGATTTCCATTGAAATTGCGGGACGACGGCCGTCGGAACGTTTCGCCAGGCGGTTCAGCCGACCGCGTCGCGGATCGTGTTGTAGAGGTCCAGGACCGCTGCCGCCGTGGGGATCAGCGCGATCAGCACCAGGTATTCGAGGATGTCCAGCCAGCGGGCGCGGAGCGGGGACGGCAGGCTCGCCGGGTTCCGCGCGGCGTAGTGCAGGCAGCCCGCTCCCGCCACGGCGGCGAACGCGGCGAACGCGAGCGTCCAGTAGTAGTCCAGTGTGGACAGCAGTCGCGCGCTCAGGCCGATCAGCAGGAACAGGCCGATGACGATCACCGCCACTCGCTGAGCGGTGCCCGCGTAGGAGCGCGAGCGCAGCAGCCACGCGGTGGCCGCGAGCGCCACCAGCACCGCCGCCCACGGCGACGGGTCGCCGAGCAGCACGAGGCAGCCTCCGGCCGTCACCAGGCCGAGCGCCGTGACCAGGCCGGTGAGGACGTCGGTCGCGGTCGTCGTCGGGCCGAGCACCGACGAGTCGAGCGTGGGTCGTTCGTCGGCGCGGAACGAGTCCATGTCCGCGGGCACCCGGGGCATCGGCAGCTTGGCCAGGCGCAGCGCGATCATCGGTGCGGCGGCGGTGAGCGCGGCCGTCAGCGCCACCGAGACCGCCGCGACCGAGGTGCCCGGCAGGTCGAACAGCGGCACGCTCGCGGTGATCAGCGCGCCGAGCGCCGAGGCCGCGACGATCGGCGCGAACACGGTGAACCGGTGGACCAGCATCGCCGCCGCCGTCGCGTACAGCGCCACCGCGCCCAGGCCCGCGGCGAACGATCCCACCTCGATCGGCCAGGGCAGGTGCGGCGGCAGGGCCGTGATCCCCGCCAGCAGCGCCGCGACCACGCCCGCGCCCGCGGTCGCGCTGCCGGAATCCAGGTCGCCCCGGGCCCGGGACAGGGCGCCGCCCGCGACCGCCAGCGCCACGGCGATCACCGCGCATCCGATCGGCGCCGCCAGGCCGCCGGCCAGCGCCGCGGCCGCGAAAACGGTGGCACCGACGAACAACGCCACGGCGGCGAAGAGGCTCAGGTTCCGCCCGGCCCTCGGCCGCCACGGCCCGGAACGGGTCTGCGCGGCACCGGCGATCGCGTCGACGGTGTCGTCGAAGACCAGCGGGATCTCCTGCCTCGGGCGGGGATTCAGGCAGAGGATCTCGCCGTCCTGCACCAGGGTCGCCGACACCGTGAGGCCGGGCGCCAGCGCCGAGCCGCCGATGCGGGCGAGCACCCAGCCGGGGTGCTGCTCCGGACGGCTCGGCACCCCGGTGAGCCGGACGAGCTGCGGGATCAGCTCCGCCACCGTGCACTCCAACGGCAGCGCGACATCGATCCTGGAGCCCGGGGCCACCACGGTCACCCGGCGCGGAGTGGGCATCACGTCCACTCGTCGGCGGCGTCGAGCGCCGGCGCGAGCCGCTGCGCCGCGTGCTGCGCCAGCCGGTCCAGCGCGTCGTTGGCGGCTTCCACCACGATCGCGCCGATATCGCGGGCGTCGTACCGGCGCAGCGCATCGGGGTCGATCGAGACCTCGGTGAACCTGCCGGTTCCCCGCACGGTGACGGTCACCTCGTTGTCCCGGGAGCAGCCGGAGACGAGGGTGGTGTCGACGTCCTGCCGGGCCCGGTCGATCTCCGCCTGCTGGTCCTGCAACCGCCGCATCAGCTCGGCGAGCTCCGGCGGGTCGTCCTGGCCCTGGTGCGCGTGCAGCGCGTTCATCGGCGATGTCCCGTTCGGTTCAGGCGGCCACCGCGGCGGGTGCGCCGCTGTCGGCGAACAAGGTGGACAGTGTCTGGCTGAGCTCGTTCCTGGTCTGCTCGGCGTCCGACTCGGCCTGGGACTTCGCCTGGAGCGCCTGCACGACCGCGTTCATGATGGCCAGCGCGATGGCTGCCTCGCGCCACGGCGAGGACATCGAGTGCGCCGCCCTGATGGCGTCCATCATCCGCTGCACGATGTCCATCGCCGTCTCGAAGAAGCCCTTCTTCTGCGCCTGCGCGGTGTTGCGCGCCTTGACCAGCGCGTCCGAGGCGGCGGTGAGCCGCTGGCTCTCCTTCTCCAGAGCCACTTTCAGGGCGTTGTTGAGCTGGTCGACGAAGTTGTCGGACGTCTGCCGGCAGGCGTCGTAGCCCCGGCCGTTCCAGGTCTCGCCCAGCTGGGTCACGATCCGCCCGGTCGCCGACGCGGCGGCCCCCACCTGCTCGGCGCACACCGCGCAGTCCCGCGCCTTGGACCGCAGCTCTCCCGGGTCGCCGGTGACGTCGCTGATCGTCTGGGCCAGCAACGACAGCCCCGCCCTGATGATCGCGGTGACCTGACTGGTGTCCATCCCGCACCTCCATTCTCCGCGAGCGTAGGTCCGCCGGGATCTCAGGTGGACGGCAAAAGTACCCACCTGCGCAGCGGCGGAGATGACCACACTCGGGACCGGCACGCGTTCCGAGCCCGGGGAGTTGAACCGATGCGGACCCAACCAGCGCTGCGCCCGGGGCGCGCGCCGGAGCAGCACGTGGGCGAGATCGTGCTGCAGGCGCCGCCCAGCCTGGTCAAGGGCGGCCAGTCCTGGATGCAGCTGCTGTTCATGGTGCCGATGATGCTGGGCATGGGCGCCATGTCGTTCGTCTACATCGGACGATCCGGCGGCCCGATGACCTACCTCTTCGGCGGCCTGTTCCTGGTCGTGATGATCGGCATGATCACGATGTCGCTGGCCGGCGGGCGGCAGTCCACCAAGGCGAAGATCAACGAGGAGCGCCGCGACTACCAGCGCTACCTCGCCGGGCTGCGCAAGCAGGTGCGCGAGACCGCCGAGGCGCAGCGCGCCGCGCTGCTGTTCGCACAGCCCGAACCGGAGGACCTGTGGACCCTCGTGCCGACCCCGCGGCGCTGGGAGCGGCGCAGGCGCGACCCGCACTTCGGGCAGGTGCGCATCGGCCGCGGGCCCCAGCAGCTGGCCACCCCGCTGCGCGCCCCGCAGACCGCGCCGCTGGAGGACCTGGACCCGGTTTCCTCCACCGCGCTGCGGCATTTCATCCGCACCTACTCGACGGTGGCCGACCTGCCGGTGGCCATCGCGCTGCGCGGCTACGCCCGGATCGGCGTCAGCGGGCAGCGCGAGGAGGTCATCGAGCTGGTGCGCGCGGTGCTCGCCCAGGCCGTCACCTTCCAGTCGCCGACCGACCTGCGGATCGCGCTGTGCCTGGGGCCGCGGCGGTGGGCCGACTGGGACTGGGTGAAATGGCTGCCGCACGCCCAGGACGACACCGACCCCGACGCGGCGGGACCGGCCCGGCTGGCGGCCGGCGACATGGGCGCGCTCGCGGAGCTGCTCGGCGACGACTTCGGCGAGCGCGCGGCCTTCGGCAGGCAGGCCGACGCCGACCGGCCGCACCTCGTGGTGATCGCCGACGGCGGCCGGGTGCCGCCGGATGCCGAGCGGCAGGGCGTCACCGTGATCGAGCTGTCCGAGCTGCCGCCCGCCGAATCGCGGGCGAACGCCCTGTTCCTGCACGTCTCCGACGGATTCGTGGGCATGCTGGTCGGCCGCGACGACGAGGTCGGCTTCCGCTACATCGGCGAGCCGGACCGGTTGAGCACCACCGCCGCCGAGACGCTGGCCAGGTCGATGGCCCCGTGGCACTCCCCGGGCACCGCCGGCGCCGAGACGCCGATGTCCACCACCTTCGGGCTCGCCGACCTGCTCGGCATCGGCGATCCGCGCGACACCGACCCGGCCGTCACCTGGCGCCCCCGCACCGCCCGCGAGCGGCTGCGAGTCCCGCTCGGGCTCGATCCCGACGGGCTGCCGGTGGAACTGGACATCAAGGAGTCCGCCGAGGGCGGGATGGGCCCGCATGGGCTGGTGATCGGCGCGACCGGCTCCGGCAAGAGCGAGCTGCTGCGCACCCTGGTCACCGGGCTCGCCGTGACGCACTCGTCGGAGGCGGTGAACCTGGCGCTGATCGACTTCAAGGGCGGGGCGACGTTCGCCGGGATGAGCGAGCTGCCGCACACCTGCGCGGTGATCACCAACCTCTCCGACGACCTGGCCCTCGTCGACCGGATGGCCGACGCGATCAACGGAGAACTGGTGCGCCGCCAGGAGTTGCTGCGCGCCGCGGGCAATTACGCGTCGGTGCGGGATTACGAGCAGGCCCGCGAATCCGGCGCCGACCTCGCGCCGCTGCCCGCGCTGCTGGTGATCATCGACGAGTTCAGCGAACTGCTGTCCAGCAGGCCGGAGTTCATCGACCTGTTCGTGATGATCGGCAGGCTCGGCCGGAGCCTGTCGGTGCACCTGCTCCTGGCGTCCCAGCGGCTGGAGGAGGGCCGCCTGCGCGGGCTGGACGCGCACCTGTCGTACCGGATCGGGCTGCGCACGTTCTCGGCGTCGGAGAGCCGGACCGTGCTCGGCGTGCCCGACGCCTACCACCTGCCCGCCGTGCCGGGCTCGGCCTACCTGAAGAGCGACACCGACACGCTGCGGCGGCTCAAGGCCGCCTACGTCTCCGGGGAACTCGCGCCCCGGGCCGCCGGTTCGGCCCCGGCGCTGGCTCCGGGACGGCGGGTGATCCCGTTCGGGCTGAACAGGATCGTGGATCCGGAACCGGTTCCCGAGCCGCCCGCTGCGCCGGAGCAGGGCGAGAGCACCGGCGAGACGATCATGGGCGCGATGGTGTCCAGGCTGATCGGCAAGGGCCCGGCCGCGCACCCGATCTGGCTCCCGCCGCTGGACGAGCCGCCTACCCTCGACCAGCTCCTGCCGCCGCTGGAGCTCGACCCGGAGCGCGGTCTGCGCCCCCGGGGCTGGAACGCGAACCTGGCCGTCCCGGTGGCCACAGTGGACAAACCCTTCGAGCAGCGCCGCGACCAGCTGTGGGTGGACTTCTCCGGCGCGGCGGGCAACCTCCTGCTCATCGGCGCGCCGCAGAGCGGCAAGAGCACCTTCCTGCGCGGCATGATCGCCTCGCTCGCCCTCACCCACACTCCGGCGGAGGTGCAGTTCTTCCTGCTGGACATGGGCGGCGGCGCGCTCGGCTCGATCGCCGGGCTGCCGCACGTCAGCGGCCACGCCCTGCGGCGGGACGAGGAGCGCTGCCGGCGCATCGTCGCGGAGGCCACGACCCTGCTGGAACAGCGGGAGGCGTTCTTCGCCGAGAACGGCATCGATTCCATCCAGACCTTCCGGCAGCGCCGCGCGGAGTTCACCGAAAGCACCGGCGGACAACGTGAATTCGGCGACGTCTTCGTCGTCGTCGACGACTGGGCGACGGTGCGCCAGGAGTTCTCCTCCCTGGAGGACTCGCTGGTCAAGCTCGCCACCCGCGGGCTCGGCTTCGGCATCCACGTGATCATCTCCACCACCTGGTGGCTGAGCATGCCGACGCCGCTGCGCGACAGCATGGGCACTCGCGTCGAACTGCGGCTCGGCGACCCGAGCGACTCGATGATCGATCGCCGCGCCGCGCAGAACGTGCCCGCCGGAGCGCCCGGCCGGGGCATCACGCCGGAACGCCTCCACATGCTGGGCGCACTGCCCAGGGTGGACGGTGACCAGCGCGCCGAAACGCTGGGCACGGGCACCGCCGATCTCGTCGCCCGAGTCTCCCAGGCCTGGCCGGGCCCGCCCGCACCGCGCGTGCGGCTGCTGCCGCGCGAGATCACCGTCGACCGGCTCGGCGCGCCGCCCGGCCGCGCGATCCCGCTGGGCGTGGCGGAATCCGACCTCCGGCCGGTGTTCCTCGACTTCGACAAGGAACCGCACTTCATCGCGTTCGCCGACGTGGAGAGCGGGAAAACGGCACTGCTGCGCACCATCGCGCACGGCATCGCCGACCGCTACACGCCGGCCGAGGCGCGGATCATCGCGGTGGACTACCGGCGCGGCCTCCTCGGCGCGGTCGCCGAGGAACACCTGCTCAGCTACGCCGGATCCGAGCCGGTGCTCGACGACGTCGTCGCCCAGGTCGCCCAGGCCATGCGAGAACGCCTGCCGGGACCGGACATCACGCCCGCACAGCTCCGCCGCCGCGACTGGTGGCAGGGCCGCGAACTGTTCCTGCTCATCGACGACTACGAGCTCGTCGCCTCGCCGGGCAAGGTCTCGCACCCGCTGCTGCCGCTGCTGGACCTGTTGCCGCACGCCCGCGACATCGGCCTGCACCTGGTGCTCGCGCGCGGCAGCGGCGGCGCGGCGCGCGCCATGTTCGACCCGGTGATCCAGCGCATCAGGGAGCTCGGCTCGCCGGGCCTGGTGATGTCGGGCAGCCGGGACGAAGGCGCCCTGCTCGGCGACGTCCGCCCGCGCAAGCAGCCGCCAGGGCGCGGGGTCCTGGTGCGCCGCCGCGCCGGGCACGAACTGGTCCAGGTGGCCTGGACTCCGTTCGATGCGGGCAAAAGTGCCGTCGGCGACGACGTGAGTTCTGCCGTGGGCGACCGCGCCGAACGTCCTTAGTGTCTGCAGGTGAAAGGAGGCGATGAACATGAGCACACCCCAGGGTGTCGTCGTCGATCGGGCGATCATGACCAAGGCGGCCGGCGACTTCGACGACACGGCTACGCGGATCCGCGAGATGATGGCCAAGCTCAACGCCGAGGTGGAGGGTCTGGTCGGCGCGACGCAGAACTTCAACGGTGCGGCCCGGCTGGCCTTCGACCAGAACAAGATGCTGCTCAACGACAAGATCCAGCGGGCGCAGAACGCGTTGACGGTCATCGCGACGAAGTTCAACGAGGTCATGAACCAGCACGCGGGCTTCTCCGAGCAGCAGAGCGCGCAGATCAACCAGACGACCGCGGCCGTGCACTCGGGCGGCATCATCGCCGGCCTCAACGGCTGACGCGCACGGACCAGTCCGGGAAGGAGAAGACATGATCTACGCAGGTGGGCCATCGAGTGACACCGTCGCGATGAACTTCGGCGCGGTGGACAACGCGGGCGGCGCGCTGGTCCGGTACTCCGGCGCGATCGGCAACGCGCTCGGGGAGCTGGACACGGCGCTGGGCCCGGTGCGGGAAACGTGGTACCAGTCCGGCAGCCAGTCGGGTTCCGACGCGCGGACCGCCGAGGCCAACCTCCGCGGTGCGCTGGGCGAGATGACGCAGATCATCAACAACCTCGGCTCGCTGCTGAGCCGTTCGGCGATGGACGGCGCGGCCCTGGACTCGGCGCTGGCCGGCAAGTTCCAGCAGGGCGCGTAGAGATGGTTTTTGCGTAGCGGTGCGGGTGGCGGCCCCCTGCGGGAGTTGCAGGCGCCGTCTGGACTCCGGGATCCCCGACGACCGATACATGGCGCTGGGGACTGGCGTCGCCCAGTGGCCCCGAAGGGCGGGCGCAGTCCGAGAACCCGCGGCGGTGCGAGCTGAGTCCCGCACCGCAAGCGGCTACGCCGCTTGTAGAACAGCTTTCGGGCGGGCAGGGCCCCGCTCCGGGGTCGTGGGACAGGGGAGTGCGCGATCCCGGAGCGGGGCGACGTCGGTAGTCGCGGTCGCATCGATGGGCGGAAAGGGATGTCCATGTCCAGCAACGAGTCGTTCGCGGTCCACCTGCGGTCGCTGGTGGAGTTCGCCGGTGAGCTCGCCACCCAGCTGTCCGGGATGGACCGGCCGGCCGGGCAGCTCGACTCGCTCACCGAGCGCGAGCTGCGGCTCGGCGAGTTCGGCGAGGCCCATTCGCTGTGGGAGAACCACTTCCTGGCGATGGCGGAGATGCGCGGCCTGGTGAGCCGGGCCCGGGAGGCGATCGACTTCGCCGAGAAGATCACCGGGACCGTGCTCTCCGCGTACGAGCAGCACGACGACCAGGTCACCGCATCGTTGTCCGGGCTCGGCGCGGCCGTGCAGTCGGTCGGCCTGCCCGGCGTGGGGAAGGCGTGAGCGGGATGCGGGAACCGACGAACTTCTCCGCCTACAGCCATGCGCAGCTCTTCGCGATGCTGCAACGCGGCGACGACTCATCGGTGCGTCCGGCAGCGGACTCCTGGGACAGCGTCGGCGCCGCGCTGCACGAGCAGGCCGGCAACCTGGAGGCAAAGCTCGCGAAGTTCCAGGACCAGTGGCGGGGCGGAGCCTCCGAGCAGTACCGGGTGATGATCAACGACCTCTCCGGCGGGCTCCGCCGGATCGGCGACGCGGCGTTCGCCATCCGCGACCGGGTGCACGACTCGGCCGACGCGCTGGCGAAGGCCCGCACCGAGATGCCGCCCGCGGTCGAGGTCGCGGAGCTGCCCGCGGAGACCGCGCAGCTGGCCACCACTCCGCTGGAGGTCGACCAGTCGGCCTCGCCGGCGGCCGTGGCCCAGCTGCGCCAGCGGCAGGCCGATGCGGCGAAGGCGGTGCAGGAGCACCAGCAGGCGACGGCGGCCGCGGATGCCGCGCACGCCAAGGCGATCGCCGTGATGACCGAGCTCGGCGGCCAGTACCGCGCGGCGGACCAGGGGATGCCGCTGGCGGACCAGACCGAGGTGCCGGACGCGCCGGTGCCCGGCGAAGGAGAAGGCGGCGGGCCGGACGGCGGCACCGGTGGCCACGACGGATCCGGCGGCGGGGCAGGGGAACCCGAGCCCGGGCAGCAGCCCGAGCCCGGTGCGGAACCGCGCACGCCGCTGTTCGGCAACATGTTCACCGCCGGGCTGGCCGCGGCGTCGGCCGCCGGCATGGGACGGCTCGGCGGCTTCCGGCCGCCGAAGGTGCCGGAGTGGGGGAAGCCGAAAGACCCCGCGAACGAGGAGAAGGACGAAGCCAAGCCGGTCGGCATGCCGCGCGGCGCGATGCCCGGACTCGGCGGCGGGGGATCGCTCGGCGGCGGAACGGCCGTGCCCGCCCCGACGGCGGCGGCCGGGCTCAGCGGCGTCGCTGCGGCGCCGAACGCGATGGGAGCCGCGGGAGTGCTGGGTGCCGCGGCGGGAGCGGTCAACGCGGCGGGCGGCGGCGCCGGCGGCATGCCGATGATGCCGATGATGCCGTTCGCGCCGGGAGGGCAGGACATGTCCGGAGCGCGCCGCATCCCGCCGTGGCTGGTGGAAACCGAGGAGGTCTGGGGCGAGTCCTCGGTCATCACCCCCTCCGTCCTCGGCGCCGAACCACCGGACCAGCGCTCGTTCTGACGGGAAGTTGCTTCAACGCGCTTGCGGGTGGCGGGCTCTCGGACGCCGTCCGGACCGCGGGATTCCCGGGGCTGGCCTCGTCCGGCGGCCCACGCCTGCGAACCCGAAGTCGAGACCCCACCGCATGCGGCTGCCGCCGCATCCCGAAAGGACCCGCAAGAGGAGAGGCAATGCCAACGCTCACCGACCAGCAGATCGCGGAGCACGCCGCGAACGCCGGCTTCACCGGCGAGGACCTGCGGATCGCGGTCGCCGTCGCGCTCGCGGAGTCGCGCGGGGACCCCGGGGCGATCGGCGACGTGTCCCTGCAGAACGAGGTGTACGGCCCGTCGGTCGGGTTGTGGCAGATCCGGTCGGTGAATCCCGGTCACGGCAACGCATTCGACCAGCGGCACCGCAACGAGGCGGCGAACGCCGACCCGGCGACCAACGCGCGCAACGCCCACGCGATCTTCGAGGCGCACGGGTGGGGCCAGTGGTCGACCTACACCGGCGGCCAGTACCGGGAGTACCTCGGCCGGGCGCGGGATGCGGTCCGGCAGGGCCGCGCGCAGAACTCGGCGAGCACCGGCGCGTCCGCCAGCAACCCGGACGGTTTCCGCGCCGAGGTACCGAAGTTCTTCGACGCGGTGGCGAAACTCGTTGAAGGGACCAGGAATCCGCTGCTGAACACCTCGCAGGCGCTGCGGCACGGCGCCGCGTCGCAGAACGCCTTCGGCCGGGTGCAGGCATCGGCCGCGGCGGCGGGCGCGCACCGGTCGAACATCACCAGCAGCTGCGAGGCCACCAGCAAGGCCCTGGACCGCGACCAGAAGTTCCGCGACGACCTCGACTGGGCGGCGCGGATGATCCGGCAGCACGACGAGCGCGCCACCCGCGCCCAGCAGGCGCAGCACGCCCTGCTCGACGACATCACCCCGCCGACCCTCAGGACCTGAGCGGTCGCCCGGATTTCCCGTGAGGAGCCAGGAGAATGGACCGTTCCGAGCAGACCTCGGTGGCGCGGTTCGCGGTGAACCACGCCGCGCTCGACACCGCTGCGCAGGCGTTGCCCGACCAGGTGGCGGTGCTCGGTGAAGCCCGCCGCAACCTCACCGCGCGCACGCTGGTGACGTCCGCGTTCGCGAACGTGTCCGGGTCGCAGGCGGCCCAGGCCGGCCATTCCGGCAACATCCAGCTCAACGAGCGCGGCCTGCAAGCCGCCTCCAGCAGGCTGACCGGGATCATCGACGGGATCACGTCGTCGAACGTCGCGGTGCGCCGCTGGGACGCCGAGCAGGCCGCCAAGATCCGGCGGCTGAACCCGGACCTGGTCGTCCCGGAGCTGACCGACGGTCCCTCCGGTGGCTCGATCGCCGACCTGAACGCCGCCAACCGGGCCCAGATCGAGGCCGCGCGGACGGTGGCCGGCGCGGAGCTGAAGGAGTTGGAGGCAAGGCCGGGCCCGGGGGACCGCGAGCCGGAGATCCGGCACCTCCGGGAGAAGATCGCGGCGTACGACGAGATCCTCAACAGCAACACGCAGATCATCGAGTTCGACCCGGCGGGGGACGGGCGGATCGTGGGCCTGATCGGCCGGCTCGACTCCGACACCCGGTCGGTGGCCGTCCTGGTGCCCGGCATGAACACCGGGCTGGAGGACTTCCCGCGCTACGCGGACCGGGTGGGCAGCTTCGCCGGCACCGACCCGACCGGCCGGACGGCGTCGGTGCTGTGGATGAACGGCGACTTCCCGCAGGGCCTGCCCGAGGCGAGCTCCGCGGGCCCGTCGCGGGAGATGGCGCCGCGGCTGGCGGAGTTCGTCAACAACGATCTGCGCCCCAGGCTGGGGGAGGGCGCCCAGGTCACCGTGATCGGGCACAGCTACGGCGGGGCGATCGTCGGCCTCGCCGACGCGGCGGGCATGCGCGCGGACAACGTGGTCCACGTGGCATCGGCGGGGATGGGCGAGGGCGTGACGGAGCTGACCAACCCGTACCCGACGGCCCGGTACTCGGTCACGTTGGAGCACGACCCGATCCAGTGGGCGCAGGGCCGCGTCCACGGGCCCGACCCGGACGACTTCCCCGGCGTCACACCGCTGCCCTCCAGCCACGACTCGGACGGTTGGTTCGTCCCGGACGTGTCCTCGCACAGCAGCGTCCTGGACCCGGGCTCGCCGTCCTGGCGGGACATCAACGACGTCGTCCACGGCGCCATCGGGGAAAGGCGGTCCGCGCTGTGACCGCCTGACCACTGTGGACCGACCCGCGAACCCGGCCGCTGAGCGCAAACCCCCCGTCGCTCAGCGGCCGTTCCACTTCCCATCGCGCCCGGGGTCGTGAGCGGCAGTGGTCGTTCGAACGGCCACTGCCGCTCACGACCCCGCTACGCCTCCGCCCAGACGCCGAGTTCGTTCCCGCTCGGATCGGTGAAGTGGAACCGGCGCCCGCCGGGGAACTCGTACGGCCCGTTCACCACCCGGCCACCGGCGGCCTGCACCGCCTCCGCGGACCGGTCCAGGTCCGTCGAGAAGAGCAGCACCAGCGGCCCGCCCGCTCGCACCTCCTGGTCGGTGCGCAGGCCGCCGACCTCGGGTGCGGATTCGTCCTGCGAGGCCCGGATGCCGGCGTAAGCCGGGCCGTAGTCGTTGAACCGCCAGCCGAACGCTTCGGAGTAGAAGCGCTTGGCGGCGTCGAGATCGGTGACCGTGAGCTCCACGTAGTCGATGGCGTGGTGCCGGTGCGGAGATGACTGGGACATGCCCGGCATTGTGTCCCAGGGCTATGACATCGCACCCCGGACCCAGCCGTGCACAGCTGGGCGAGTGGGAGGGCGCGGTCGGCCCTGGAACGGGCGTTGGTCTCGGGCTCGGCCAAGCGGCCCCGGCCGTCCCAGGCGAAGGACTCTACCGTTCGACCGTCGCGACGCTTAGCGTGAAACCCGTACGAGCAGGGGAGCGGGGAGCTGTGAATGGGACAGTTATCCGCTGGGGGGCGGGGCACGAACTTCTGATGCAGATCGAACGGACCCCCACCGGCACCTGGCGAGTCACCTTCCGCGTGCCGGGGCATCCCGAGGTGATCGTCGCGTACGACACCGAGAAGGAACTGCGCCGCGACCTCGCAGCCTTGCTCGATGGGACTGCGGAACCGCCGTTCCGCGGGTGGCCCTTGCCCCGCGAAGAGGCACACCAAGACCAAGACGAGTGAGCCCCAGGTCAACGGTTGAGTTCGCTACCACAGCACAAAAGACTCACGGCCCCGTGACCAGCGAAAACATCGGTCCGGTCGAGAACGCGGCTCAGGGGGAGCGTCGGGAGCCCGGGCGCCAGCCGCGGGCCTTGCCGAGCCGGATGGTCGTTCGTGCGACGACGGCGAGAGCGGCGGCGGCGACGCCCAGCAGCGCGAGCCAACCCGGTAGCGGCTCGTGGTCGGGCAGCGGCGCCGGGCCCGCGGCCGGACGCACGGTCGCCACCGGCGGCGCCGGGGCGTTCGGGAGCTGAAGCGCGGAAGGATCGTCGGGCAGCTCCGCGGCCACGGCGGCCCCGACGTTCAGCACGCCCCACCCCAGCCGGGGGTCGTGCCCGTTCGGCGGGTGGCTGGCGGTCCGGGCGAGCCGTTCGGCGACCTGCTCGGCGCTCAGCCCCGGCCGGTAGGAGCGCACCAGCACCGCCGCGCCCGCGACGTACGCCGCCGAGAACGCCGGGCCGTCCACGCCCCAGCGGTGCCCGAGCCCGCCGCGGGCCCCGGCGGAGAGGCCGGTCAGGTCCGTGCCGGGGGCGGCGATCGAGAGGTGCGGGCCCGATTCGTCCTGCACCGCCGCGCCGGATGGGTCGAGCGCGCCGACCGCCACGACGCCGGGCAGTCCGGTCGGGTAGGACAGCGTCCCGGGTTCGTCGCCCACCGCAGGCGACACGACCAGCGCGTTGCCGGCCAGGGCATCCCGCACCGCGTCCTCCAGCGCCGGGCTCGTGCGCGGCGCCGGCACGGCCACCAGGATCACCGTGGCGCCCGCGTCCACGGCCCGCCGGATCGCGCCGGCCAGCGCGTCCGGGTCGGGATCGCCGCCGCCGGAGCGGGTTTCGGTGTACCGGATCCCGAGCAGGCGGGCGCCCGGCGCCATGCCGGCGAAGGCCGTCGCCGGGTCGGGCCGCGCGCCGACGATGCCCGCGGCGAAGGTGCCGCGCCCGTCGCAGTCCCCGAGATCGGAGCCCGGCACCACCTGTCCCGGCCTGAACTGGTCGTTGCCCGCGTCGATCCCGGTGCCGACGACCGCGAGCAGCTGCCCCGTTCCGTCGGCGACCGGCCAGGTCCCCGATGCGTCGGTGAGCCGCTGCGCCCACCCCATCGCCTCCCGGTACACACCGGCGGGCGCGGCGCACTGCGCGGAGGCGGGCGGCGCGCCGATGAGCAGGCCGGCCCCGAGCGCCGCGCAGACCGCCGCGGCCAGCGGCGCCCCGCGCGTCATGACTGCGGAACCCACAGCGTGACCTGGGTTCCCCAGCCGGGGCGGGATTCGACGCGGGCGGAGCCGCCGACCTCCGCCATCCTGGCCGAAATCGACTCCCTGATGCCGAATCCGGCTTCCCGGCCCGCCATGTCGAAGCCGGACCCGTGATCGCGGACGACCACTGCGATCCCGCGGTCGCGCTCCTCGACGCGCACGACGGCGCGATCGGTCCCGCTGTGCTTCTGCGTGTTCCGCAGCGCTTCCCGGACGGCGTCGCGCATCGCGGCGCGCCGATGGACCGGGAGCGTGTCGTCCACGTCCCCCCGGATCAGTTCGGCGTGCAGCCGGTGGCGTGCCAGATCCGCCGCCAGCGCCACCAGATCGGGTTCGAGCCGCGCGCGCCCCGCCTCGGTGCGGGCCGTCATGTCCCGCCGCACCAACGCGGCCTGCTCCTTGGCGGCCTGGCGCAGCTCGGCGAGCCGGGCCGGCGCGGCGGCCGCATCCGACGGGGCGGCCAGCGCCAGCGCCTCCAGCGTCGGCAGGACGGTGTCGTGCAGGTACCGGTTCATGACGGCCCGCTCCCGCCTTCGCCCGCGCCGGTACCCGGCGTGGTGCGCGAGCCGGACGCTGATGGTCAGCATCGCCATCAAGCAGATCGTGGACGCGAGGATCATCACGCGCTTCTCCCGACGTCAGGGCCTGTTCCCAGGCTCACCTCGCGCGACGGTGCGGACTCCGTCCTCCGCAATTTCCATTGAAATCGAACCTTCGATTTCAATGGAAATTGCGGATCCGCGCGACCGCACCGCCGCATTCCCCTCTCAGGCCGGCATCCGGTCGGGCGCCGGGCAGGTGACGAAGCCGTTCTCGATCGCGTAGGCGGTGAGCGCGGGACGCCGCCGCAGTCCCGTCTTGTCCCTGATCCGGTCCAAGTAGGACCGGACCGTGCGGATGCTGATGCGCAGGCCCATCGCGATGTCCTGGTCGCGTTCGCCGGCGGCGAGCCTGCTGAGCACCTCGGCCTCGCGGTGCGAGAGCTCGATGCGCGCGCCGGCGTTGCGCTCCCGCGAGGTGTCCAGCACGACCGCCGCGAGCTTCGGGGCGACGTGGCTGCGCCCGGCCGCGATCTCCCGGATCGCCGCCAGGATCTCCTCGCCCTCGGCGTCCTTGCAGAGGAAGCCCCGGGCCCCGGCCAGCATCGCGCCGACCACCTCGGTGCGGTCGGCCATCGCCGAGACGACGAGCACCGGGTGGCCGCGGCGCACGAGTTCCATCACGGCCGCCGCGCCCCGCACCCCGGGCAGCCCGAGGTCGAGCACGACGATGCTCCCGGCGCACCGGCTGCGGGCCGCGAACTGCGCGACCGATTCGGCGACCGCGTCCACTTCGACGTCCGGCGCGTCGGCGAGCATCCGGGCCACCGCCGCGCGGTACAGCGGGTGGTCCTCCACCACCCCGACTCGAATCCGCTTGGTCTCCACCGATTCCTCCCGATTGGATCTCCGCGGAGGACGTTAGCGAGGTCCGCCCGCGCGCGGTGGGGGCCGTTCGTACCCCATTTCCGGGCGGCCCGTCCGTCAGGGGCGGCCCCTTCGATGCCGCCGCGTGCCGGTCGCCCTCGATGGTCGTCCTGTGCTCGATGTCGGGGTTGTGGCAGGTCGTAGATGTCGTGGCCGGTGAGCCCGCCGGCGATGAGCGGCTCGATGCGGGCCAGCGGGCTCCGGCCAGGCCGGTGCCGATGCGGGGCATGCGGACGCTCGCGGCGAGGTGTCGCGGGCATCGGCGCACTGCGTCGTAGCGAATGGGCGGGCCGGAGCTGCGGCTGGCCGATCACGTTGGCGCTCCAGGTGTCGGGTGCGACCTGGACGAGTCGGGTTGCTCCGAGCTCGAAGTCGTTGCGGCCTCATGCCATCGCCGTGACGGGCGCAACGGGATCAGAGTTCGTCGGCGCGCACCAGGCCGTCCTGGATCGCGCGGGCGACCAGCGCGGCCTTGGTCGGGGCCTCCCGGCCGACGTTGGCGTACTTGATCCGCACCCGCTCCAGGCAGGAGTTGACCCGGTGCACCGTCAGGTTGAGCCGCCGCGCCACCATTTCCTTCGACTCGCAGTGGAACCACTCCAGCAGCACCTCGGTCTCCCGGGGCGACAGCCGGGGCCGGTTCGGCCGGTCGTCGGTGCCGAACGCACCGGACAGCGACGGCGGCAGGTACGGCGCGTTGCTCGCCGCGGCCTGCACGGCGGCGACCAGGTGGTCCTCGCCCTCCGCCTTCGTCAGGTACGTGAAGGCGCCGATGTCCAGGCAGGTCAACACGGTTTCCCGGTCGGCCCGCATGCTGTAGATCACCACCGGGCGGCCGGCGTCCACCAGCCGCTTGAGGTCGCCGTAGGCCGGGCCGGTGATGTCCAGCTGCAGGTCGAAGATCACCACGTCGGCGGTGGCACCGGGATCCAGCCACGCGACCGATACCGCCGGGCCCGAATCGAGCACCTTGATCGGCGGGTCGGCCAGCGAGCACCAGGCCCGCACGCCGGCGACCACCGCGGGATGATCGTCTACCACCACGACCGTGATCAACTCCAACCTCCGCTGCGCGATGTCGTGTCATTGCTGGGAATCCCGCCTCGGCGGGCGGGGAGGACGTCATGTCGGGAGGCTCCACTTCGCCTCGATCCAGATCCGGCCGCCGTCCACCACCGTCGACGTGACCACGTCGCCGTCGGACCGGGGTTCGGCGAGCACCGGTTCGACGGCCGCGGCCACGAGGCTGACCGTGACGGCGTCGCCGGAGCCGGCCACCGTCACCCGCACCGTGCCGGTGGCGGTGGCCAGGGCGGTGACCGCGGGCTCGGTGAGCTTGCGCCGCACCTCCCTGGGGATCGCCGGGCGCTTGCCGTACTCGGCGAAGCGCACCGAAACCCCTTGCCGCTCGGCCAGTTCTATGCAGGCCCGGAGCTCGTGCAGCAGCGGATCCGGGGTGGAGGCCTCCTCGGCGAACAGGCGGCGCATCTTCGCCGCCTCCACCGAGCACCGCCGGCGGACCGACACGTCGCCCGGGTCGAGGGCGCCCGAGCCCAGGCCGTCGAGCAGCGGAACGGTCGTGCCTTCCAGGTCGGCGTAGCGGTTCTTGCGGTCCTGGTGCAGCTGCCGCGCCACTTCTTCGGCGGTCCGCAGCTGTTCCTCCTCCCTGGCCGCCCGGGCCGAGGACACCGCGAGCACGCGCAGCACCGCGGCGATCAAACCCATCGCGGTCTGGTAGCTGAGGATCAGCACGGTCGCGTTCACCGCGTCGGAGAACGAGGTCGCGGCGTTCCCGGCGAGCCCGACCTGCACGAAGGTCATCACGTACTGGGCGACGAGCGTCAGGGTGAAGGTCGGGATCCGGCAGTCGAGCAGGAGCAGCGCCACCGTCCAGCCGGCGTCCCCTTCGGACCAGTGCGCGAAGCCGAGCAGGTGCTCGGGCTGCACCGACGCGGTCCCGGCCGCGGACAACGCGAACACCAGCGCCAGCAGCGGCCAGCGCCACCGCCCGATCGGCCGCTGCCTGCGCAGGCCGACCAGCACGACCAGGGTCACCGCGAGGAACCCGGCGAAGGCGAGGAACTGGGTGGGCGCGGAGCGGTAGCCGTCCAGGTTCGACAGCAGCTTCGGCAGGTCGAGCAGGCACAGGATGACGAGGTTCATCACCACCACGGCCCACTGCATGCCCTGCTGGAACTTCGTGGCGATGATCTCGGCGTCGCCCCCGGCGTCCTCCGCCGCCCCGAGCGGGCACGTCATCCGCACCCGGGTTCCGCCGCCGGGGCTGCTGATCACCTGCGCGCACCCGCCCGTCCGGCGCATCCGCTCCACGAGCGAGCCGGTCACGCCGTAGCGGTGGCCGGAGATCCGGTCCGGGTCGAATCCGCGCCCGGCGTCCACGACCTCCACGACGACGCTGTCGCCGTGCTGCGCGACGGCCACGTCGGCCCGGTCGACCCCGGCGTGCCGGACGACGTTGGTCAGCGCTTCCCGCGTGCCGTGGCAGAGCGCGGCCGCTTCCACCGCGGGCACCACCAGCTCGTCGGGCGCGGTCAGCCGGACCCGCAGCGGTGTCCTGGTGATGGTCTCCCGCAGCATGCCGACGAGATCGACCTCGCCATCGGACACCTCGGACCGGCCGCGGATCACCTCCAGGTCCCGTTTCGCCTGCTCCGCAAGCCAGATCTGCCGCTCGGCCACCACCCCGGCGCCGACCATCAGCAGCGTGGCCGACGCGGTGTCGTGCAGGGACGCGAGGTGCTCGCGCTCGTCGGTGCGCCGCGCCTCGGCGACCGCCGACCGGCGGCGCACCCGCTCGCCGCGGGCGACGATCTGGTCGGCGGTCCGGGCGCCGCGCCGGACCAGCAGGTAGAGCCCCCAGGACAGGCCGGCTTCCATGAACATCCACAGGTGGATCGGCGCGGCCGTCAGCCAGTGCTCGGGCAGCGAGAGCGCCGTCCCGGCCAGGTGCGCGGCGGTGATCACGGCGGTCGCCGCGCCCAACGCCCCCGTGCCGAGCTGCCAGGGATAGGCGACCACGGTGATAGCCGCGGCGACCCGGACCCAGCTGGTGCCCTCCGGGCTGGGCGCGGCGGGCGTCGTCCAGACCTGGGTGAGGCAGATCGCGCACATCACCAGCACGTCGACGGCGACCGGCCAGCGCGCGGCAGAGCGGGACATCCGGGCGGCGTACCACGCGTTCCACGCGTTGAGCGCCAGCACGATGAAGATGGCCCAGCCGGGTTTCCGCTCGTTCTCCAGCACCAGCGAGGCCCCGCTCGCCACGGCGATCACGACGAAGCGCAGCCACACGGCGTAGCGGAGTCCCAGCCGGACGAGCCCGCGTTCCGCCGATCCCATCAGCCCGGGAACACCTGCCCGGCCAGTGCCGGGTCGAGCACGGCGCCGGTCGGGAACAGCGCGAGCACCGACGCGGGCACGCCGTGCGTCGGCCGGTTTCCGTAACCGAGCGCGGAAACCGCCTCGTCGCCCGGGATCGGGTACTTCATCCCAGCGTCGGTGATCAGGTACACCGCCCCGGCGGGCACGCCCGGTGCCGGCTCCTCGGCGACGACCGCGCCGGACCCGCCCGGCACGTACACCTCCGCGGCGGTGCCCGGCGTGGACGCGGTCACCGGCACGACTTTTTCCCCATCCCGCAAGGGAAGCGCCTGGCCGACCGTGACCCGCTCGCCGGTGGCGCACACCGTCGGCGCGCGGCCGGGCTTGACGGGCTCCGGGCGCCGGTCGGGGTAGCCGTCCTGGCGTTCCGGCGATCGCGGCACGCCGCCGATGTCGGCGGTGGCGACCTCCACCCGGTGCGGGCGCCCGCCGGGGTAGGCGGCGGTGTTCTCCGGCGCGCCGAGCAGCAGGTCCGCCTCGGTCTCGGTGATCACGGCCAGGCCGTCGCGCCGCACCAGGTAGTACTCGCCGACCTCGGACACCAGCACCTGCCCGACGGGACGGGTCTCGGACCCGACCCGGATGCCGGGCTTGCCCGCGTCCGGCACGGCGATGGTGGCCAGATCCCGGCCCGCCGGAAGGGTGTTCAGCCACGCGGGCGCCACCGGGACCTCCTCCGCCGCGGCGTAGCCGAGCGCGACCACGGCGCGCTCACCGCCCAGCCGGTACCGGTGTCCGCCGGTCACCAGGAAGCGCTCGCCGGAGGGCAGGCGGGCCAGCAGCGCCTGCCCCTCGCGGAGTTCCGCGCCCGCGCCGATCGGTCCTAACAGGACGGTGGTGATCGGGGCCTCGCCGCTCGGCCGGTCGGGCGCGACGCGGGTGCAGGCGGTCCAGGCGCCGGTCAGCAGGCGATCGCCGCCCGGCAGCGAATCCGGCGCGCCCGCGATGCCGACCGCGGCGCCGCGGGGCGCGCCGCTCAGCGCTTTTGCGGACACCGTCACGGTTTTGCCGCCGTCGCCGCCCGCGAGCAGCCGCGCCGAGGCGTAGTTGAGCGCCGGGTGCAGCAGGCCGTCCTGCCCGAGGACGAACCGGGTTCCGGTCTCCTTCTCGATGATCACCTGGCCGCCCTGGCGCCACGCCTCCGCGCGCGTCGGGGCGAGCAGGCCGATGACGCCGAACACGGCACCCACCAGCAGTGCGACCGCCAGGCCCAGCGCCGTGCCGAGGACGACCCGCTTGGCGGGCGCGACCGGATGGTTGGCGTCGGCGGAGACGAGCGCGGATACCAGTCGTCGGCGGAGGAACCGGTATGCCTGGATCTGATCCCGCTGCGTCCACACCGTGCGACCCCCGCATGGAATTCCCGACGAGCCAAATTGGTCGGGGTGGATCTTACTCAGCGGTACGATCTTTTGTATACGAACTGGGTAACACTCGCCAAGTTCCGGGCGACATACCCAAAAGGCTTCTTCCCGGAAATGGTGGCGATCAGGCCCCGCGCGCCGCCGCGACCTGTTCGAGGATCCGGTCGAAGACCCGGCGCAACAGGTCCGGGTCAGGGCGAGGTAGGCCGGACAGCGCGCTCAGGTAGAGGCCGTCGCCGACCAGGCGGACGGTCTCGGCCAGCACCGGGTCGCCGATGTAGTCGGTGAGCAGTTCGGACCAGCGGCTGAAGACCCTGGCCAGCACCTCGGTGCCGTCGTCGGTGAGGCCTTCGCCGCTGCGCAGGGCCGCGATGACCGACCAGTAGAGCGCCGCCTCCTCGTCCGACTCGGGCAGCGAGGTCTGCAGGAAGTACCGGACGACGTCCACGCCTTCCCGGGTGGCCTGGGCGAATTCGGCCTCGGCGTCCTCGTCGATCCGCCGCGTCAGCCCCTGGAGCATCGCCTGCTTGGAGCGGAAGTGGTAGAGCAGGCCGCCCTTGGACACGCCCGCCTCGGCGGCGACCGATTCGAGGGTCACCGCCGCGGTGCCCTGGCGGATCAGGATCCGCTGGAGCGCGTCGAGGATGCGGTCGCGGGTGCTGGTGGCTGCCATGGGTGGCACTGTACCGTCCGGACGGTTACTATACCGTCCAGACGGTACAGTCGAAACGAGTAGAAAATGTTAAAGCTGAATTCGCCTCAGATTTCTCGCACGCAGTGGACGGCGCTGGGCGCCCTCCTCCTCCCGGTTCTGTTGATCTCGGTCGACAACACGGTGCTGAGCTTCGCCCTCCCGCACATCAGCGAGGAGCTGCGGCCCACCGGCGGACAACTGCTGTGGATCGTCGACATCTACTCGCTGATGCTGGCCGGCCTGCTGGTGACGATGGGCACGCTCGGCGACCGGATCGGCCGCCGCAGGCTGCTGCTGATCGGCGCGACCGGCTTCGGCCTCGCCTCCGTGCTGGCGGCCTTCGCGCCCACCCCCGAGCTGCTCATCGCGGCCCGCGCGCTGCTGGGCGTCGCCGGCGCGACGCTGATGCCCTCGACGCTGTCGCTGATCCGCAACATCTTCACCGACCCGCGCGCCCGGACCACCGCGATCGCGGCCTGGACCGCGACCTTCGCCGGCGGCTCCGCCTTCGGCCCGCTGCTCGGCGGGCTGCTGCTGGAGCACTTCTGGTGGGGCTCGGTGTTCCTGATCAACCTGCCGGTGATGGTCCTGCTGCTGATCGTCGGCCCGCTGGTGATCCCGGAGTCGCGCAACCCGGCGCCCGGCCGCTACGACCTGGCCAGCGCGGGCCTGTCGCTGCTGGCGATGCTGGCGCTGGTCCTCGGCATCAAGGAGTTCGCCGGCGGCGGCGCCCTGGCGCTGCCCGCGGTGGCGGTCGCGGCGATCGCCGGTTACGCGTTCGTGCGCAGGCAGCGCAGGCTGGACGCCCCGATGCTGGACCTGGCCCTGTTCCGCAACCCGCGGTTCAGCGTCGCGGTCACCAGCAACCTGCTGGCGGTGTTCGTGATGGTCGGCGGGCTGTTCTTCATGACCCAGTACCTGCAACTCGTGATGGGAATGAGCCCGCTGCGCGCGGGTCTCGCGCTGCTGCCGGGCATCGCGCTGTCGGTGCTCGGGTCGCTGGTGGCGGTCCGGCTGATCCGCCGGGTCCGGCTGGCCGAGCTGCTGGGCGCGGCGATCCTGGCGACCGCGTTCGGCTACCTGCTGATGGTGCTGCTGCCCGCGGAGGGCGGCACCTGGCTGGTGGTCGTGGCGTTCATGGTGGTCGGCCTCGGCGCGGGCATCACCGAGACGGCGACCAACGACACCATCATGAACAGCGTCGCCCCCGAGAACGCGGGCGCGGCCTCGGCGATCTCGGAGACCGGCTACGAGCTGGGCGCCGCGATGGGCACGGCGATCCTCGGCAGCGTGCTGACCGCGGCCTACCGCGGCCGCGTCGACGTCGCGGGCGTCCCGGAATCCATAGTGGACACGGTCCGGGACACGCTGGGCGGCGCGTTGTCGGCGGCGGCCGAGCTGCCGGTGGAGCAGGGCATCGCGCTGCGCGAGTCGGCGGCGCACGCCTTCACCTTCGGGGTGCACATCACCAGCGCGGTCGGCGCGGTGATCCTCGCCTACGCGGCGGTCCAAGCGTGGTGGGTCCTCACCCGCCGCTGACGACAACCGAAAGTCCAACGGTTCCGCAGTTTCTCATCCGCGGGTGGTTCCCCGCCTATAAGCGAGGGGCTGCGTCCTCATCCCGTCCACCTCCCCGAGCGGACCGCAGCGTGCAGGCCCCGCTTCATCCGGAGGCCTGCCGCGGGTCTGGGGGCGGCGAGCAACCCAGCTCGCTTGTCTGGCCGCGACCGCCGCATCAGGAAGATCGTTCCGCTATCTGGAATTGTTCTCCCAAGATATGAGCTCCTAGCGTTACGCTCTCCGCCTATCGGTACTCGGCAGAAAGGCGCGGCTTGTGATCGAGGCGATGGCACTTCCAACGCCCTACCAGGTCAGGTTCCGGACCGGGGAAAATGAGGGGATCGCTGACACGCTCAAGGGCGGGATCGGCGGTTCGGCCGGAATGCGGCCGCATGAGCTGTTGGAGGCATCGTTGGCTTCGTGCATGACGATCTCGGCGCGGATGGCGTTGGCGGATCTCGGTGTCACGGAGGCCGAGGTGGAGGTCCGCGTCTACCTGGAGCGTGAAGAGTGGACTACGCGGTTTCGGTACGAGCTTGCCCTTGACCCGGAGCTTGATGCACACCGGGCGGCGGTCGTCGCGCGCATTGAGCGTTCACCAGTGTTGAGCACCCTGAGCAAGCAACTGCTCTTCGAGCCTGCCTAGTTGTGGTGTCGCGGGACGTTGGTTGCACGAGGTCGTCGTCCAGGGCGAGTTGAACGGGGTCGTCGTCGGCCGGTCGATGATGATCATGGGCTAGCGTGCCGGCCATGAACACGGACGACTGGTTGGCCGACACCCGAACCTCGTACGACACGGTCGCGGCCAGCTATGCGGACCAGGTGCGTGACGCCATCGCCGGTCATCAGCACCTTCGCGCGGCGCTGGCGTTGTTCGCCGACAGTGTGCGGGCCGCTGGCGGTGGGCCGGTCGCGGACGTCGGCTGCGGCCCCGGACATGTCACTGCTCACCTGCGCGATCTGGGTGTCGACGCCTTCGGTATCGATCTCTCTCCCGGGATGATCGACGTGGCCCGGCGCGACCACCCCGGCCTGCGGTTCGAAGTGGGCTCGATGGCGGACCTGGAACTCCCGGCCGCGTCGGTGGCCGGCCTGCTCGCCTGGCAGTCGTTGATCCACATCCCGGACGACGAGGTGCCGACTGTGTTCGGGCACTTCCACCGAGCATTGCGCCCAGGCGGACCGCTGCAGCTCCTGTTTCACGTCGGCGACCAGTCGCAGTTGAAGACAGCGGGCTATGGCGGTCACCCGATGAAGGTCCACGTCCACCGCCGCCAGCCGGACCAGGTGGCAACCTGGCTGCGCGACGCGGGATTCGAGGTCGCGGCCCACATGCTGCTTGACCCGGATGGGAAAGCTCCGCAAGCGGTTCTTTTCGCACGCCGCCCGTCCTAGGCGCGCTCGTGGAACCCCCGCCGCCGGGAACGGGAAAGCCCGGCACCGGGGGATTTCCCGGTGCCGGGCATTGCCCCGGTGGTTACTGCGTTGCGGCGTTCTGCGGTGTGTTCTGCTCCTCGTCGCCGAGCTTCATGCCCTTCGTTTCCGGCAGGAGCCAGAACGTGATCAGCGTGATCACGCCCAGGGAGATCGCGTAGATGTTGAACCAGCCCGACAGGTCCAGCTCCGACAGGTACGTCTGAACGTATGCGCGAGGACTCGCGGGTGCGGTTGTGCATGTCGGTGACGGGTTCGGCGAACCTCGTGGTGAACGCGTGGACGGCGGACATGGGTGATCTGTGCCTTGAGCGGCTGTTGCCCGCAGGAGGGATCGTGAACAGCTCGGTGATCCTGCGGACCCGGAAGCGGGTGGGCTGGCTGATGCACCCGGATGGCCGCTGCACGGGCGAGGTCATCCCGCTGCCCGGTCCACTGCCAGGCGAGCCCGACACCAGTTCCTGACCCCGCCTACTTGTCCTAATTGGACGGCTCCGCCCGGCTGCCCCCGAAGTCGTCCGGTGCCTGGCATCGTTGGCGATTTCGCGCGAAATCGCCGCACTGCTGGCGGCAGCCGGTGGGAATCGAAACGCGGTGCCGGGGCGTCAGGCGGCCAGGCCGTCGATCGTCACCGGTAGGTGACGGGGGCCGCGCAGGATCGGGCTCGGCCGGTACGGCGGCGGGTCTTCGACCAGCCGCGGGTCGCGCAGCCTGCGCGCGAGTTCGGTCAGCGCGATCTGGGTTTCCAGCCGGGCGAGCGGCGCGCCGAAGCAGGCGTGCACGCCGAAGCCGAAGCCGAGGTGCTGGTTGTCATCGCGCTTCGGGTCGAAGCGGTCCGGATCGGGGAAGCGCGCCGGATCCCGGTTGCCCGAGGCCAGCAGCAGCCACACCGGCGCCCCCTTGGGGATCACGCTGCCCGCGACCTCGACATCGGTCAACGTCGTGCGCTGGGGCAGTATCTGCACCGGAGGCTCGTAACGCAGCAGCTCCTCCACGGCGCGGGCCGCCGCCATCGGCTCGGTCCGCAGCAGTTCCAGCACGGCCGGCTTCCGCAGCATCGTGAGCATCCCGTTGGTGATCAGGTTGACGGTGGTCTCGTGGCCGGCGATCAGCAGCAGGACCGCGTTGGTGATCACCTCCAGCAGGGACATCCGCCCCTCCGGCCCCTCGTCGGTGATCCACGCGGACAGCATGTCGTCGCCCGGGTGGCGGCGGTGCTCCTCGATCAGCGCCGCCAGGTACTGCCCGAGTTCGAGGCGGCCCTGGCGCACCGCGTGCCGCTGCGTCTCCTGGTCCTCGGCCGGGCTGAGCCCGGCGACCACCACGTCGACCAGCCGCCGGAAGTGCGGCTCGTCCTCCCGCGGCACGCCCAGGAGCTGGCAGATCACCGCGACGGGGAAGGGGTAGGCGAAGTCGTCGACCACGTCGAAGCGGTCCCGGCCGTCGAGCCCGTCGATCAGCCCGGTCACGGTCCCGGCGAGGTCGCCGCGCATGTCGTGGATGCGCCGCGGGCTGTGCGGGGGACCGAACGGGCGCATCGCCAGGCGGCGCAGCCGGTCGTGCTCGGGCGGGTCCAGCCGGATGAAGCTGGGCGGCAGCATCCCCTCGTCGTCCGGTGTCGTGCCGACCAGCGGATCGGCGCCGGGGGCGAGGTTGCGGGCGTCGGAGCTGATCCGGGGGTCCTGCAGCAGGTTCCGGATCTCCCAGTAGGTGGTGACGAGGTGGATGCCGCTGTCGTCGCGCACCACCGGCGTGCCGCGGAGCTCGGCGTAGACCGGGTACGGGTCGGCGCGGACGGCTTGGTCGGTGATCCGCCGCACGAGGCTGGTCGTGTGCATGGACGCGCTCCTCGGAGTCAGGCGCGGGCCGGTGTGAAGACGACCCGCCGTTCGCTGGGCGAGTGACCGGTCAGGGTGACGGTGGGGCTGTGGGTGGGCAGCGCCGGATCCGGGAACCTGGCCGGCACCGGCCGCAGCGCGGCCGAGCGCTGGTCCACGCCGGGGAAGTCCGGCGGGAACGGCGCGGCCTGCTCGATCAGCCGCTTGTAGAAGCCCATCCACTTCCCGTGGTCGAAGCCGACCGCGGCGATGACGCGCCCCTGGTAGCCGTAGGCGGCGGCGAAGCAGTGCGCCTCCAGCGCGCCCTGCTGCACGATCAGCTCGTCCGCCATCGACGGCACCCCGACGGACTTGATGTTCACCCCGAACTGGGCCGACCAGAACGACGGCATCCAGAGGTGCGGGCGCCGCTGCGAACCGGCGCTGATCATGTTGTGCGCGGCGATCTCGGCCTGCGCCACGGCGTTGCCCCAGTGCTCCAGCGCGAGGAACTGGTACCCGAACAGCGGATGCGGGGTGCGCGCCACGTCGCCCGCGGCGAACACGTCGTCGGTGACGATGCCGTGGACGTCGAAGGCGCGGCAACCGGCGTCGCAGGCGATGCCGCGGGGACCGGCGGCCAGGCCCGAACCCGCTAGCCAGTCGGTGTTGCGCACCGCGCCCAGCGCGACCACGGCCACTTCCGCATCCACCACGGTGCCGTCGGACAGGTGAGCGCGCTTGAGACGGCCACCGGCATCGCCTTCCAGCGCGGTCACCATGACCCCGCAGCGGAGGTCGACACCGTGCTCGCGCTGCAACTGCGCGGCCACGTCGCCGACCACGCCGCCGAGCGCGCCCACCAGCGGAGCTTCGCCGCGCTCGGCGACGGTGACCTGCAGGCCCCGCTCCTGGCACGCCGAGGCGACCTCCGAGCCGGTGAAGCCGGCGCCGATGACCAGCACCCGGTTCGGCCGCCTGGCCAGCCGCCGCGCGAGCCCGGCGGTGTCCTCCCTGGTGCGCACCACGCACACGCCGTCGAGCGCGGCCTCGGTCTCGTGCGGCCACGGGCGGGAGCGCCCGCCGGTGGCGATCAGCAGGCGGTCGAACCCGACCTCGCCGCCGTCGCCCAGCAGGACCCGGCGGTTGTCCCGGTCGAGCCCGGTGGCGGCGACGCCGAGCCGCCACTGCGCGTCGATCGCGCGCCGCCGGGGGAGACCGGTGTCCTCCGGCAGCGACCGGCCGAGCAGCACCTGCTTGGAAAGCGGCGGCCGGTCGTAGGGCTCGTGGGGCTCGTCCCCGATCAAGGTGAGCGAGCCCGCGAAGCCTTCCTCGCGCAGCTGCTCCGCCGCCCGCAGACCGGCCAGCGAAGCGCCGACGATCACGATGCGGCCGTCCTCGCGCAGCGCCGCCAGCTGGCTGTCAGCGGACATCGCCGCCAGCCCTCCGGCGGTCGACCAGGATCGCCTGGACCGGACAGGCCGCGGCGGCGCGCAACACGTCGTCGCGGTGCGCGTCGTCGGCGCGCGGCTGGTAGAGCAGGGCCTCTTCGCCGTGCAGCGAGAAAACTCCCGGCGCCAGGAACACGCATTGCGCGAATGCCTGGCAGCGGTTCAGGTCGACGACAATCCTCATCCCGACTCGCCCCCCTCGACGTCGCAAGGAGCGTCGGCCGCATCGAGACACCCGCGCCCCGCCTCATGCTGGCAGCGGGCCGACCACCCCGCATGACCACGTTCCTCGCGGGCCCGAACGCGGCCGACCTGCTCCGGTGCTGGTTCGATGCGGATTCAGCGATATGGTCGATGGATGGAGATCCGGCAGGTCGAGCACTTCCTCGCCGTGGTGCGCAGCGGCAGTTTCACCGCCGCCGCGCGGGAGATCCACATCGTCCAGTCGGCGCTGAGCGCTTCGGTCCGCAAGCTCGAAACCGAGCTGGGCGCACCGCTTTTCGAGCGGACCACCCGCCGCGTGGCGCTGACCGAGGCGGGCCGCGCCCTGCTGCCGGTCGCCCACCGGCTCGTCGCCGACGTGGACGCGGCGCGCGGTGAGGTGTCCGCGGTCGTCGGCCTGTCCCGGGGCCGCGTTTCCATCGGCACGATCCAGACGCTGACCGTCGTCGACCTGCCGCGGGAACTCGGCGTGTTCCAGTCGCGGTATCCCGGGGTCCGGATCCACGTCCGCGACGGCGCCGTGCCCGAGCTCTCGGCGGCCGTCGCCGACGGCGAGCTCGACCTGGCCTACCTGGCCGCAGATGGGCCGCTGCCGGGCGAGCTGATCAGCTTCGCGCAGTGGACGCAGCGCATCGTCCTGGTCACCTACCCGGGACATCGGCTCGCGCACCGGCGCCGGGTCCGGCTGGCGGAGATCGACGACGAACCGTTCGCGGACTTCAGCGGGAGCGTGCTGCAGGCGATGGTGCGCCGCCGGTTCGCCGAGGCCGGGCTCCGGCACAACCCGGTGTGCGAGGCCACCCACGTTCCGCTGCTGATGGAGCTGGTGGCGACGGGGTTGGGCGTCACGATCGTCCCGCAATCCGTCGCCGAGCGGGCCGGGCTGCCCTTCGCCCGGATCGAAGGCACCGACTTCTCCCGGACGATCTACCTGGCCGGGCGGCTGCCGGAACCGACGAACCCGGCGGCGCGGGCGCTGCTGGACCACCTCACCGGCTGACGTGCTGCCGGTGCGCGGCTCCCATCGGGGCCAGGAGGAGACCCACTCCGGCGAGCCCGAGGACCATCGCCGGCGTCGTCGCGCCCGTGATGCCGGCGATGAACGCGAGAACCAGTGCGCGGGCGGCGAAGATCCGCAGCAGCCGGGCCACGTCGGAGGACGACGTGTCCATTTTCCCTCCAGGAAAGCGAGATCCACCGAATCCGCGTCCAGTGTTCCCGCCGGGAACCCATCGGGTCCAACACTTCTATTCGCTGCGATTCAGCTGTGAAATCGATCGATGACCGGGCCGTCGAGACGATCCGGGACGCTTGGTGGTCGCGCGGGGCGGGATGGCGGTTTCGCGCGAAACCGCCCACACCCCCCCCCCGCGCCCGCGGGTGTGGGCGGGACAGCAGGACAA
>NZ_JBSGJZ010000050.1:0-56514 GCF_053605825.1 Saccharopolyspora sp. NPDC003752
GCACATCCTCGACCGCGTCCGCGCCTGCCCCCACCGCGTCGGCACCCTCGCCAAAGCCATCCTCACCCTCGAACACGCAGGATGAAAAACGCTCAATGGAAATTGCGGACCACCGGTGTATCGCACCCCCGACACGCCGAAGGGTGTGGACAACCCCGGGCGCCTGTGGACAACTTCCGCAATTTCAATGGAAATTGGACCTTCGATTTCCATTGAAATTGCGGCAACATGCGGCGGGGGGCGGGGGGTCAGGTGCGGTCGGCTGCCGGGCGCAGGAGCGGCGCGCCGGGGCCGAATTCGGCGAGCTTGTCGTCGGCGTTGTGCAGCGCGCAGAGGCGCAGCGACAGGCAGCCGCAGCCGATACAGCCGGTGAGGCGGTCGCGCAGCCGTTGCAGGCCGTCGATGCGCGCGTCCAGCTCGTCGCGCCACCGGCGCGACAGCCGCGCCCAGTCCGCCTTTGTCGGAGCGTGGTCGTCCGGCAGCGTCGCCAGCGCCTCGGAGATCTGCTCCAGGCTCAGGCCGACGCGCTGCGCGGAGCGGACGAACGCTAGCCGGCGCAGCACGGAACGGTCGTAGCGGCGCTGGTTCCCGGAGGTCCGGGTGGTGGCGATCAGCCCTTTCTGCTCGTAGAAGCGCAATGCGGTCTGGGCGACACCGCTGCGGTGGGCCACCTCTCCGATGGTCAGTAGTTTCGGTAGCTTCGACACGTCCGCCAGGTTACCGAAAACCTAGACCAAAGTGCAGGTATTTCCGCTTGACTTCGAGTGCGCTCGAAGTCCCACCCTGGTCGCATGACGATCACCGCACCGAGGGCCGGGTTCGGATACGCCGATCTCCGCCCGCTGATGAGCGAAATGACCGGCGACGAGAAGCATTCCGCCGCCGCCACCTCGACGTTGGACGTGCTGTGGGTGCTCTACGACCAGATCCTGTCGGTCGACCCGCGACGTCCCGACGACCCGGACCGCGACCGCTTCCTGCTCTCCAAGGGCCACGGCCCGATGGCCTTCTACGCCGTGCTGACGGCCAAGGGCTTCCTCGACCCGGCGGAACTCGCCCGCTTCGGCGAGTTCGACTCCCGGCTCGGCTTCCACCCGGACCGCGTCCTGGCACCCGGCGTCGAGATCGGCAGCGGCTCGCTCGGTCACGGCCTGCCGCTCGGGCTCGGCGTAGCGCTCGGCCTGCGCGCCCAGGGTCGCACCGGGCCGCGCGTCGTGGTCCTCGTCGGCGACGCCGAACTCGACGAAGGCAGCAACCACGAGGCGATCCAGGTCGGCGGCCGCTGGGGGCTCGGGCAGCTGACCACCGTCGTGGTGGACAACAGCTCCTCCAGCACCGGCTGGCCGGGCGGCATCGCCGACCGCTTCGCCCGCGAGGGCTGGGCCGCGCACACCGTCAACGGCCGCGACCACGCCGAACTCCGCGCGGCGCTGGCCGACACCCACCCGGACCGCCCGCTCGCGGTGGTCGCCCAGGTCGAACCCAAGGAGCTGTGATGACCGCACCGACCACCGAAACGGCCGCCCCGACGATGCGGGAAGCGTTCGTCGACACCGTCACCGAAGCGCTCGACACCGACCCGCGGGTCGCCCTGGTGCTGGCCGAGATCTCCGCCGACCGCTTCGTGGACGCCGCCGCCCGCCACCCGCGGCGGGTGCTCAACGTCGGCATCCGGGAGCAGGCGCTGGTGAGCGTGGCCGGCGGGCTGGCGCTGACCGGGCTGCGGCCGGTGCTGCACTCGATCACGCCGTTCCTGGTGGAGCGGCCGTTCGAGCAGCTCAAGCTCGACCTCAACCACCAGGGCGTCGGCGCCGTCGTGGTCAGCACCGGCGCCTCCTACGACTACCCGACCGCGGGCCGCACGCACATGGCGCCCGGCGACGTCGCGCTGATCGACACGCTGCCCGGCTGGACCGTGCACGTGCCCGGCCACCCGGCCGAGGTCTCGGCGCTGCTGCGGTCGGCGATGCACACCGACGACCTCGTCTACCTGCGGCTCTCCGAGCAGGTCAACGCCGAGCCGCTGGTGACGGGGCCGGGCTGGCACACCGTCCGGCGCGGCAGCCGGGGCGTCGTGCTCGCCGTCGGCCCGACGCTCGGGCCGGTCCTCGCGGCGACGGCGACGCTCGACGTGACGGTGCTCTACACCGCCACCATCCGGCCGTTCGACGCCGGCGGACTGCGGGAGGCGGTGCGGGCGGCGACCGCCGACGTGGTGCTGGTGGAGCCCTACCTGCGCGGCACGTCGACGCACGAGGTCAACGACGCGCTGGCCGACACCCCGCACCGGGTGCTCGCGCTGGGCGTTCGCCGCGACCTGGAACTGCGGGCCTACGGCACCGCCGAGGAGCACGATGCGGCGCACGGCCTCGGCCCGACCGGTATCGGCGCGGCAGTGCGGTCGTTCCTGGCCGGATGACCTGCGCGGCTGCCGCCCGCGACGTGGGCCGATGCGTCCGGGCGGTAGCCTGGGCGCGTGGCACGAGTCGTCATCTTGGACTACGGATCAGGCAACCTCCGCTCCGCCGAACGCGCGCTCGAGCGCGCCGGCGCCGACGTCGAGGTCACCGCCGACCATCGTGCCGCGACCGAAGCCGACGGCCTGGTCGTGCCCGGCGTCGGGGCCTTCGCCGCGTGCATGGAGGGCCTGCTCCACGTCGGCGGCGACAAGATCATCGACCACCGGCTGGCC
The DNA here is from genome assembly GCF_053605825.1 of Saccharopolyspora sp. NPDC003752. Lineage (NCBI taxonomy): Bacteria > Bacillati > Actinomycetota > Actinomycetes > Pseudonocardiales > Pseudonocardiaceae > Saccharopolyspora > Saccharopolyspora sp. NPDC003752. Next base: position 2,693 of record NZ_JBSGJZ010000050.1, read on the forward strand.
GGCGACCGCCCGGTCCTCGGGATCTGCGTGGGCATGCAGGTGCTCTTCGACGAGGGCGTCGAGCACGGCATGCAGGCCAACGGCTGCGGCCAGTGGCCGGGCACCGTCGAGCGGCTGCACGCCGACGTCCTCCCGCACATGGGCTGGAACGACGTGCGGTCGCCGGAGGGCAGCACCCTGTTCGCCGGTATCGAGCCGGGCACCCGGTTCTACTTCGTGCACTCCTACGGCGTCCGCAAGTGGCAGCTGCCGGCGTCGGAGACGATCGCGCCGCCGCTGGTGACCTGGGCCGAACACGGCGAACCGTTCGTCGCCGCGGTGGAGAACGGGCCGCTGACGGCCACGCAGTTCCACCCGGAGAAGTCCGGGGAGGCGGGCGCACGGCTGCTGCGGAACTGGCTGGGCAGCCTGTGACCCGCCGGGGCGGCCTGCTGGGGCCGACGGCGGTGCGGGTGATCGCGCTGGTGCTGGCGCTCGGGATGATCACCGGGATCGGCGCGCCCTACCTGCTGCAGGCCGGGGTGCCGCTGTGGGCGGTCCTGATGCTCGTGCTGATCGTCCTCGCGGTGCCCGTCGTCGCCGTCGTCCGCTCCGAGCGCAGCCGCCGGTGAAGGGGCCGAAGCGCTGGCAGTAGGGTTGGGGCGTGACTTTCACGCTGCTTCCCGCTGTTGATGTCGCCGACGGTCAGGCGGTCCGCCTGGTGCAGGGCGCCGCCGGTACCGAGACCTCCTACGGTGACCCGTTGGAGGCCGCGCTGGCCTGGCAGCGCGCGGGAGCCGAGTGGATCCACCTGGTCGACCTGGACGCCGCGTTCGGTCGCGGCTCGAACCGGGCGCTGCTTGCCGAGGTGACCGGCAAGCTCGACGTGCAGGTGGAGCTCTCCGGCGGCATCCGCGACGACGCTTCGCTGGAGGCCGCGCTGGCCACCGGCTGCACGCGGGTCAACCTGGGCACCGCCGCGCTGGAGAACCCGGAGTGGGCGGACCGGGTGGTCGCCGAGTACGGCGAGCGGGTCGCGGTCGGCCTGGACGTTCGGATCACCGAGCAGGGCCACCGGCTGGCCGCGCGAGGCTGGACCAAGGACGGTGGCGACCTGTGGGAGGTGCTGGCCCGGCTCGACGCCGCCGGCTGCCGCCGCTACGTGGTCACCGACGTCAGCAAGGACGGCACCCTGCAGGGGCCGAACATCGCGCTGCTGCGCGAGGTCTGCGCCCGCACCGAGGCGCCGGTGATCGCCTCCGGCGGAGTATCCAGTGTGGACGATCTGGTGGAGCTGTCGAAGCTCGCGCCGGTCGGCCTGGAGGGCTCGATCGTCGGGAAGGCCCTCTACGCCCAGAACTTCACCCTCGAAGAGGCCCTCGCCGCGGTGCGCTGACGCCCGCTGGAGTGCGGGTGCGCTCAGGATTGAACGCCCCATCCACCGCGCCGCGCGGCCGTGTCTCTACCCTGGGGACATGGCCGTTGCGGTGCGTGTGATCCCCTGCCTGGACGTCGATCAGGGGCGGGTCGTCAAGGGTGTCAACTTCACCAACCTCCGGGATGCCGGCGACCCCGTGGAGCTCGCCCGCGCCTACGACGCGGAGGGCGCCGACGAGCTGACCTTCCTCGACGTCACGGCGTCCTCGTCGGACCGCGAGACCACCTTCGACGTGGTGCGGCGCACCGCTGAGCAGGTCTTCATCCCGCTGACCGTCGGCGGCGGCGTGCGCAGCACCGACGACATCAACCGGCTCCTGCGCGCCGGGGCGGACAAGGTCAGCCTGAACACCGCCGCCATCGCCCGGCCCGAGCTGCTCAGCGAGGCGTCGCAGCGCTTCGGCGCGCAGTGCGTGGTGCTGTCCGTGGATGCTCGGCGCGTGCCGGAAGGCGGTCAGCCGACGGCGTCCGGCTTCGAGGTCACGACGCACGGCGGCCGGCGCGGCACCGGCATCTGCGCCGTGGAGTGGGCCGCGAAGGGCCAGCAGCTCGGCGTCGGCGAGATCCTGCTGAACTCGATGGACGCCGACGGCACCAAGTCCGGCTTCGACCTGGAGATGATCCGCGCGGTCCGCGAGGTCGTCGACGTGCCGCTGATCGCCAGCGGCGGCGCCGGCGCGGTCGAGCACTTCGCGCCCGCGGTGCGCGCCGGGGCCGACGCGGTGCTGGCGGCCAGCGTGTTCCACTTCGGACAGTTGAAGATCGGCGAGGTCAAGGACGCCATGCGGGCGGAAGGGATCACTGTTCGATGAGCGGTCTGGACCCGGCGATCGCGGCCCGGCTCAAGCGCAACGCGGAGGGCCTCGTCGCGGCGATCGCGCAGCAGCGCGGCACCGGCGAGGTGCTGATGATGGCGTGGATGGACGACGAGGCGCTGCACCGCACCCTCACCACCCGCCGCGGCACCTACTACTCCCGCAGCCGACGGCAGTACTGGGTCAAGGGCGAAACCTCCGGCCACACCCAGCAGGTGCACGAGGTCCGCCTGGACTGCGACGGCGACACGATCCTGCTGGTGGTCGACCAGGAAGGCGCGGCCTGCCACACCGGCGACCGCACCTGCTTCGACGCCGACGTCCTGCTCAAGTAACCGCAGTTTCAATTGAAACTGTTCACCGGGACCGCCTCGGTGGGTGCCAGTTTCAATTGAAACCGGCATCCGGTGGTCAGGGGCCGGTGGTTCCGGAGATGTCGCCGGTCAGGTAGCGCTGGAGGTTCGGCGCGATCGCGGCCACCACGGTGTCGTGGTCGGCCGACGCCAGCGGTTCCAGGTGGATCACGTAGCGGGCCATCCCCAGCCCGACGATCTGCGACCCGCACAGCGCCGTGCGCAGCTCGGCCCGGTCCATGCCCAGCGTCTTGACCAGCCGTTTGAACAGCACGTTCTGGATGAACTCCCGCAGCATCCCCACCGCGTTCTCGTTGGCCGCGACGCTGCGGACCAGGGCCGCGAACTGGCCGCCCTCCGCGTTGTCCCACGCCGTCAGGAACCGCCGCAGCAACCGCTCGGCGAGCTGCTCCCGATCGCCCACCAGCAGCTGCGGCACCACCTCGGCCGGGTTGATCGGGATGTGCACCGCCGCGGTGAACAGCCCCTCCTTGCCCCCGAACCAGTGGTTGACCATCGCCGGATCGACCCCGGCCCGGCCCGCGATGGCGCGCACCGTGGCCGCGTCGTAGCCCTGCTCGGTGAACACCTCGCGCGCCGCGGCCAGCAACGCCGCCTTGGTGTCGGCTCCGCTGCGCCGCCGCCCGCGGCGCTTCGGCTCTGTTCCGCTCTGGTCGATGCCACTGCTCACCCACCCATCCTCGCCGCCCCGGCGGCCCGAGGGCAAAGCGGTGCGGAGGTCCCGCGCAGCCGGGATCGGGTGGACGGCACAATGACGACATGGTCGGCGACGGTGATATCGGCACTATCAGCCCAGGACGCGAGGAGTTCCGCAGCCTGGCGGCGGACCGCCGGGTGATCCCGGTGGTGCGGCGGTTGCTCGCGGACGACGAAACCCCGCTCGGGGTGTACCGCAAGCTCGCCGGGGATCGCCCCGGAACGTTCCTCTTCGAGTCCGCCGAGAACGGTCGCTCCTGGTCGCGATGGTCCTTCGTGGGCGCCCGCAGCGCCGCCGCGCTGACCGTCCGCGACGGCCAGGCGCACTGGACGGGCAAGCCGCCGGTGGGGCTGCCGGACAGCGGGGACCCGTTGCAGGCGCTGCGCGAGACGGTCCGGCTGCTGCAGACCGACCCGCTCCCCGGGCTGCCGCCGCTGACCGGCGGCATGGTCGGCTACCTCGGCTACGACGCGGTCCGCAGGCTGGAGCGGCTGCCGAACCTGACCGAGGACGACCTGCAGATCCCCGAGATGGTGATGCTGCTGGCCACCGACCTCGCCGCGCTGGACCACCACGAGGGCACCATCACGCTCATCGCCAACGCGGTGAACTGGGACGACAGCCCCGAGCGCGTCGACGCGGCCTACGACGACGCGGTGCGCCGCCTGGACGAGATGACCGAGGCGCTGTGCACCCCGGCCGCGCCTACGGTCGCCGCGTTCTCCCGGCCCGCCCCGCAGTTCGTCCGGCGCCGCCAGCCCGACGAGCACTACGCGGCGGTCGAGAAGGCCAAGGAGGCGATCCGGGCCGGCGAGGCTTTCCAGGTCGTGGTGTCGCAGCGGTTCGAGATCGAGACCAGCGCGGACGCCCTGGACATCTACCGGGTCCTGCGCACCACCAACCCGAGCCCGTACATGTACCTGCTGCGGCTGGACGCGCCGGACGGCGGCACGCCCTTCGACATCGTCGGTTCCAGCCCCGAATCGCTGGTCACGGTGCGCGACGGGCAGGCGACCACGCACCCGATCGCCGGGACCCGCTGGCGGGGCGCCGACGAGGACGAGGACGCGCTGCTGGAGAAGGAGCTCATCAACGACGACAAGGAGCGCGCCGAGCACCTGATGCTCGTCGACCTCGGCCGCAACGACCTGGGGCGGGTCTGCAAGCCGGGTTCGGTGCACGTCGTCGACTTCTTCCGCATCGAGCGCTACAGCCACGTCATGCACATCGTGTCCACGGTGACCGGTCAGCTGGCGGAAGGCCGGACGGCGTTCGACGCGATCGCCGCCTGCTTCCCCGCCGGCACGCTCTCCGGAGCGCCGAAGCCGCGCGCGCTGGAGCTGATCGAGGAGCTGGAGCCGACCCGGCGCGCCCAGTACGGCGGCGTGGTGGGCTACCTGGACTTCGCCGGCGACGCGGACACGGCGATCGCGATCCGCACCGCGCTGGTGCGCGACGGCACCGCGTACGTGCAGGCCGGCGGCGGCATCGTGGCCGACTCCGACCCGGTCGCCGAGGACCAGGAATGCCTGAACAAGGCGCGCGCGGTGCTCAACGCGGTGGCGACGGCCGAGACGCTGTCGCGGCCGGCGACCGAACGGGCGACGGGAGAGCGGGTTGACCACCGAGCCGGGATCTGAGCCGAGCCCCCGGCCCGCGCGGTCGAAGGGCCTGCTGTGGTCGGTGGTGCTGCTGATGCTGGTCGCCGCCGGCGTGCTCTGGGGCGCGAGCGCGCTCGTCTGGTTGGAGCAGCGGTTCCGCACGCCCTTCGGCACCGAGGTCTCCGCCGGGATCACCGGCGGGGACATCCGCCCGGAGCTGGTGCCGATGGCGCTGGCGGCGCTGGCCGCCGTCGCCGCGGTGCTGGCCACCGGCGGGTGGTTGCGGCGCGTGGTCGGCGCCCTCATCGCGGTCGCGGGTGCCGTGCTGGGCTGGCGGGTGTTCCAGCAGTTCAGCTTCGGCTGGTTCGCGACCGGGACGGCCGGTGATGTGCCGCCGGGCAGCACGCCGATCGGCGAGATGGCCAGCCGGCCGTACGGGCTGCTGCTGATGACTGCGGGCGCTCTGCTGCTGTTCGTCGCCGGTGCTCTGGTGGCCTTCCGGGCCGGTCGGATGCCCGCGATGGGCGCGAAATATTCGGCCCCGGGTGCCGCGAAGCAGAAATCCCACGATCCGGACCGGCAGATGTGGAACGACTTGGACGCCGGACGCGATCCAACGGATGAGCAGGATCGCTGAAAATATTTCAAATTCACCGAAGGGTGGAAAACCCAGTTCGGCGCGGCCCCGAGCCGGTGACCGGGCGCGTCGCCAGGGCCGAAGGTCCTTGTTGCGCAGGGACGTTGGGCTACCCCTTGGTGGGACCGGTGGCCGGTGAGGTTTAGCATCGGCCATGCGACGGCACGGCGGGAAGGGGAGTGTCGTGATCGAGCGCAATGAGTTCATCTGCGCATCTGGTTACTTGCGGACCGACCTGAAGGCGAGTGTGCGGGACACGGCCGGCGAGGTGTTCGCGTGACCGTTCTGGAATCAATCATCGAAGGCGTTCGCGAAGATCTGGCGGTTCGCGAATCCGCGATTCCCTTCGACGAGATCAAACAACTGTCCGCCGCGGCGGCACCCCCGCGCGACGTGCTCGCCGCGCTGCGGGCGCCGGGCGTGGGCGTCATCGCGGAGGTCAAGCGGCGCAGCCCGTCCAAGGGCGAGCTGGCCGAGATCGGCGAGCCGGCCGACCTCGCCGCCGACTACGCCTCCGCCGGGGCGCGGGTCATCAGCGTGCTCACCGAGCAGCGCCGCTTCGGCGGCTCGCTGGCCGACTTCGACGCGGTCCGCGCCAGGGTCAACACGCCCCTGCTGCGCAAGGACTTCATCATCAGCCCGTATCAGGTGCACGAAGCCCGGGCGCACGGCGCGGACATGGTGCTGCTCATCGTCGCGGCCCTGGAGCAGAACGCGCTGGAAGCGCTCCTGGACCGGGTCGAATCGCTGGGCATGACCGCTCTCATCGAGGTGCACACCGCCGAAGAGGCCGACCGCGCGTTGGAGGCCGGAGCGAAAGTGATTGGCATCAACGCGCGCAACCTGCATACGCTCGAGGTGGACCGCGACGTGTTCGGGCGGATCGCGCCGGGGTTGCCGCAGGAGGTCCTCAAGATCGCCGAGTCGGGGGTCCGCGGTCCGAGTGACCTGATGGCCTACGCGGGATCCGGTGCGGACGCCGTGCTGGTCGGTGAGGGCCTGGTGACCAGCGACAATCCCAAGACCGCGGTCACCCAGCTGGTGACCGCCGGGTCGCACCCCGCGTGCCCGCGACCGAGCCGGTAGCCGGACCGGTTCCGCGAGTTCCAGGGTTCGGCGCAAGGCACAGGAGGTAAGGCAATGACCGCAGGTGCAGAGACCGCGCGCGCCCACCGACCGGGCAAGCCCGTGCCGGAGGGACATGACCCGGACGAGCGCGGGCACTTCGGGGTCTACGGCGGCCGGTTCATGCCGGAGGCGCTGATCGCCGCCCAGGACGAGCTCGCCGCCGAGTACGCCAAGGCGCAGAGCGACCCGCAGTACATCGCCGAGCTCGACGACCTGCTGCGCAACTACGCCGGGCGGCCGTCGCTGCTGACCGAGGCGAAGCGGTTCGCCGAGCACGCCGGCGGCGCCCGGATCCTGCTCAAGCGGGAGGACCTCAACCACACCGGCTCCCACAAGATCAACAACGTGCTGGGGCAGGCACTGCTGGTCAAGCGGATGGGCAAGCGCCGGGTCATCGCCGAGACCGGGGCCGGGCAGCACGGCGTCGCCACCGCGACGGCCTGCGCGCTGCTGGGCCTCGAATGCGTGATCTACATGGGCAAGGTGGACACCGAGCGGCAAGCGCTCAACGTCGCCCGGATGCGGCTGCTCGGTGCCGAGGTCATCCCGGTCAGCAGCGGCTCGGCGACCCTCAAGGACGCCATCAACGAGGCGCTGCGCGACTGGGTCGCCAACGTCGACCACACCCACTACCTGCTGGGCACCGCGGCCGGGTCGCACCCGTTCCCGATGATGGTGCGTAACTTCCACAAGGTCATCGGCGACGAGGCTCGTCGGCAGGTGCTCGAGATGACCGGCCGGCTGCCCGACGTGGTCGCGGCCTGCGTCGGCGGTGGCTCCAACGCCATCGGCATCTTCCACGGCTTCATCGATGACCCGGACGTGCGGCTGGTCGGCTTCGAACCGGGCGGGCACGGCATCGCCTCCGGCGAGCACGGCGCCACACTCTGCGAGGGCACGCCCGGCACGCTGCACGGGGCCCGCTCGTACCTGCTGCAGGACGACGACGGCCAGGTCATCGAGGCCTACTCGATCTCCGCCGGGCTCGACTACCCGGGCGTGGGGCCCGAGCACTCGTACCTGAAGGACATCGGGCGCGCCGAGTACCGCTCGGTCACCGACGACGAGGCTATGCACGCCTTCCGGCTGCTGTCCCGCACCGAGGGCATCATCCCGGCCATCGAGTCGGCGCACGCGCTGGCCGGCGCGATCAAGCTCGGCCAGGAGCTCGGCCCGGAGGCGATCATCCTGGTGAACCTCTCCGGCCGGGGTGACAAGGACATGGACACCGCGGCGAAGTACTTCGGGCTCGTCGACGAGAACAACGACGGAAACACGGAGGCGTCATGAGCGACACTTGCACGCTCTCCGCTCATGTAAGCCGACCGGGTGCGGGTGTCCCGCAAAACACTGAGGAGTCGCGGTGAACCTGCGCGAGGTCTTCCAGAACTGCCGGGAAGAGCAGCGGGCCGCCCTGATCGGCTACCTGCCCGCCGGGTTCCCGACCGTCGAGGAGTCCAAGGAGCTGTTCAGCGCGATGCTGACCGGCACCGACGGCTCGACCGGCTGCGACATCGTCGAGGTCGGCATCCCGTTCTCCGACCCGGTGATGGACGGCCCCACCATCCAGGCCGCCAGCGACAAGGCGCTGCGCGCCGGGTTCCGGCTGCGCGACGTCTTCGACGTGGTGTCCTCGATCGCCGACGCCGGTGGCCACGCCGTGGTGATGACCTACTGGAACCCGGTGCACCACTACGGCCCGGACGCGTTCGCCCGCGACCTCAAGGCGGCCGGCGGGCTCGGCGTGATCACCCCGGACCTGATCCCGGACGAGGGCGAGGACTGGATCGCCGCGACCGACGCGCACGGCCTGGACCGGATCTTCCTGGTCGCCCCGTCGTCGACGGAGGAGCGGCTGGCGCTGACCGCCAAGGCCACCAGCGGCTTCGTCTACGCAACCTCGGTGATGGGCGTGACCGGGGCGCGCGAGAGCGTCGGTTCGGCCGCGGCCGGGCTCGTGCAGCGCACCCGTGCGCACACCGACCTGCCGATCGGCGTCGGCCTGGGCGTGCGCAACGGCGAGCAGGCCGCCGAGGTGGCCGGCTTCGCCGACGGCGTCATCGTCGGCTCCGCCTTCGTCACCCGCGCCGAGCAGGACGGCCCCGCCGGCGTCCGCGAGCTCACCGCGGAGCTCGCCCGGGGCGTCCGGTCCCGCTGATCCGCTGCGAACGGCCCGTTCGCTCCTCCTAGCGAGGCGAACGGGCCGTTCCGTTCCGCCAGTGACCGGGTGGTGCTCACCATTCGTGGAGCGACCGATACGGTTAGCGGCGTGAGTGCCCCGGTTGCCGCCTTGGCGAGTCCGTTCCTGGCCACCATCCCCAGCCCGCCGCAAGGGGTTTGGTTCATCGGCCCGATCCCGCTGCGCGCCTACGCGCTGTGCATCATCGCCGGCATCATCGCGGCGGTCTGGATCGGCAGCCGCCGCTGGGTGGCGCGCGGCGGACGCGAGGGCACGGTCATCGACATCGCGGTGTTCGCGGTGCCGTTCGGGCTGGTCGGCGGTCGGCTCTACCACGTCGCCACCGACTGGTACAAGTACTTCGGGCCGGACCGCAACCCGCTGGACGCCCTCAAGGTGTGGGAAGGCGGCCTGGGCATCTGGGGCGCTGTGGCGCTCGGCGCGGTCGGCGCCTGGATCGGCTGCCGCCGCCGGGGCGTGCCGCTGGCCGCATTCGCCGACGCGGTCGCGCCCGGCATCATCCTCGCCCAGGCCATCGGCCGCCTCGGCAACTGGTTCAACCAGGAGCTCTACGGCGCGCCGACGGATCTGCCCTGGGGCCTGGAGATCTACCGGCGCATCGACCCGGCGACCGGGCTCGCCGACCCCATCACCGGCGTCGCGATGGACAGCGTGCCGGACAAGATCGTGCACCCGACGTTCCTGTACGAGCTGCTGTGGAATCTCGGTGTCTTCCTCCTGATCATCTGGGCGGACCGCAAGTTCCGGATGGGCCACGGCCGGGTGTTCGCGCTCTACGTCGCCGGCTACACGGCCGGGCGGGTGTGGATCGAGATGATGCGCACCGACGACGCCACGCACGTCCTCGGCATCCGCATCAACGTCTTCACCTCCCTGATCGTCTTCGCCGGCGCGGTCCTGTACCTGCTGTACGTGCGGGGCAAGCGCGAGGACCCCGAGCTGCTGCGCGGCAAGCCGATGCCCGGCGACGACGACACGGCCGCGACGCCGGAGCGGCCCGCCGAGGAGCCGAAGGCGACGACCGACGACCCGGACCCGGACGAGGGCAAGGACGAGCCGAAGGGCTCGGACACCCCAGGAGACGAACGTGCGGAGGCGCGCAGCGCCGACGGCAACGGCAAGGACGCGAAGGACTGACCTTCCGCGCCCGGTATGTGCCTACCGGGCGCCGAAGGCCACCGCGCCGCTCGGCGAGTCCTTGGAACCGGTGGGGTCGTGCTGCGATGCCACCAGCTCCAGCCGGACACCGACGGCCTGCCCGAGCCGGTCGAGCAGGTCGATGGTCGGCAGGCTGCCGCCGCTCTCCCAGCGCGCGACCGAGGACTGCGTGGTGCTCATCCGCTTCGCGAGCTCGGTCTGGGTCAGCCCCGCGTCCGTGCGCAGCCCGTACACCAGCCGCGCCAGCTCGAATGCCAGCGAGGCTTCCGCGTACGACTCGTCGTACTCCTCCTGGTCGATGATCGGGTTCTCGCGGCGGATCTGATCGAGCTTCTTCCAGGTCATCTCATGGCCTCCGGTCGTGCCGCATGGCTGTGCGGGCGCGAGAGACCTCGCACCGTTCGTTCGATCGTTGCTTCCGGAACGTGGTCAGGGTGATCGCGAGGCATGCCGGGTCGAGTACGTAGTTCACCCGGCGCTCGACTCCTTCGCAATGAAATCCGAGTTCGCGCAGACCACCGCCGAGATCCTTGCTGTGCGGCATGCCCAGGAGCGGTCCGGATTCCGAGAGCAGGTCGAACATCCGGTCCGCGATGGCGCGGTCCCGATTCTTGAGGCTGCAGTACCAGCACTCGACTTCGTGCGACACAACGATGTTCCATCGTCCACCTCCGGTTTCGCGGGACATGCTCCGAACATAGCGCGCACGCGATAACGCGTCGACGCTATATCCCGAACATGATCAGTTCGGGTGACGCGTGAGGCGGGCGAGGAGCGGCGGGTCAGCCCCGGATGGGGGCGATGACCGGGGTGCCGTCGGGGGTGTGCAGGACCGTGACGCGGGCCGTGTAGCGCTTCGCCAGCACCTCCGGGGTCAGGACCTCCGCCGGGGTTCCTTCGGCCGCGACGCGGCCTTCGTCGAGGAGGAGCAGGCGTTCGGCGTACTGGGCGGCGAGGGTCAGGTCGTGCAGCGTCATGACCACCGTGGTGCCCAGTTCCCGGCGCAGTTCGTCGACCAGGTCGAGCAGGGCTTGGGCGTGCCCGACGTCCAGGCCGGTGGTCGGCTCGTCGAGCAGCAACACGCCCGCTCGCTGGGCGAGGGCGCGGGCCAGCACGGCGCGTTGGCGTTCGCCGCCGGACAGCGTCGAAAGGGCCCGGTCCGCGAGTCGCGTCAGGTCCAGCCGCTCCAGCAGGGCGCGGACCACGTCCAGGTCGGTGGGGCCCTCCCGGCCCAGCACGCCGAGGTGCGGGGTGCGGCCGAGCAGCACGTAGTCGGTGACCGTGAGGCCGATCGGCAGCTGCGGGATCTGCGGCGCGTAGCCGATCGCCCGGGCCCGTTCGCGGCGGCGCAGCGCCGTCAGCGGCCGGCCGTCGACCAGCACCCGGCCGTCGTGCCGCACCAGTCCTGCGACGGCCTTCAGCAGCGTCGACTTGCCCGACCCGTTCGGTCCGATGACGCCCAGCCAGCCGCCGGTGTCCACAGTGGTCGAGACGTCGGAAATCACCGTGCTGCGCCGATATCCGGCCGACAGGCCGTGCACTTCGAGCGTGCTCATGCGCGCCTCCGGTGCAGCAGGACCGCGAAGAACGGCGCGCCGGTGAACGCGGTGATCACGCCGATCGGGATCTCGGCGGGCGCCAGCAGGGTGCGGGCGAGCATGTCGGCGAGCACCAGGAAGACCCCGCCGAACAGCAGGGAGAGCGGCACGATGATCCGGAAGCTGCCGCCGATCGCCAGCCGCACCAGGTGCGGCACCACGAGGCCGACGAAACCGATCAGCCCGGCCACCGACACCGCCGCGGCGGTGGCCAGCGAGGCCGCGATGAGCACCAGCAGCCGCACCCGTCCCGGGTGCACGCCGAGCGCCGCGGCCTCCTCGTCGCCGGTGCCCAGCAGGTCCAGCAGGCGGGCGCAGGTGCAGAGCACGACCGCGGCGATCGCCAGGTACGGCAGCACGATCAGCACTTCCCGCCAGCCGGTGGTGGTCAGCCGCCCCAGGATCCACATGTAGACCTGCTGCAACGACTCCACGCGGAGCTGCTGCACGAACGTCTGCCCGGCCGTGAGGAACGCGCCGACCGCGACGCCGGCCAGCACCAGCGTCGCCGTGTCCCGGCCTGCCGAGCGGCCGACCAGCCAGGTCAGGCCCACCCCGCCGAGCGCGCCGACGAACGCCGCGAGCTGCACCGGGACCGACGGCCCGCCCACCGGGGCCGCGGTGATCACCAGCGTGGCGGCCAGGCCGGCGCCGGCCGCCGCGCCCAGCAGGTAGGGGTCGGCCAGCGGGTTGCGGAACACGCCCTGGAACGCGGCGCCGGACACCGCCAGCGCCGCCCCGACCAGCACGCCGAGCACGACCCGGGGCACCCGCAGCTGCCAGAGGATCGCCGCCTCCCGCTCGGACAGCGGCGAGACGCCGCCGGTCAGCTGCGCGCCGATCTCGGCGAGCACCCGCTGCCAGCCGAGCTCGGCGGCCCCGAGCAGCACCGACAGCAGGACGCTCGCCAGCAGCACCGCCACCCCGACGAGCAGGTGGTGCGGGCGGAGCTTGGTCTGCTTCAGGGCCCCGCCGAGCGCCTTCGTCACCCGTTCTGGGCCTTGGCGATGCCGCCGCCGATCGCGCGCACCAGGTCGACCACCCGCGGGCCCCACCGGCTCGCGATGTCGTCGTCGAGTTCGACGACGCGGCCGTGCTGCACGGCGTCCAGGGTGTTCCAGCCCGGCCGGGCCGCGACCGCCGCCGCGTTGACCTGGCAGCACTTGACGTCGGACAGGAAGATCAGGTTCGGGTTGGCCTGCACGATGTGCTCCTCGGACAGCTGCGGGAAGTTCCCGCCCGCCGGGTCCGCGATGTTGTGCAGGCCGAACAGGTTGTAGACGTTGCCGACGAAGCTCTGCGAGGTCGCCGTGTAGTAGTCCGGGCTGACCTCGTGGAAGTAGTTCAGCGGCTGCGCCGGGCGCGGGGTGGTGCGGACGATCTCGTCGATCTCCGAGCGCATCCGGTCGACCAGCTCGGCGGCCTGCTTGGTGTGCCCGGTGGCCTGCCCGAGCACCTCGATCTGCTTGTAGGCGTCGTCCAGCGTGGCCGGCGACGGCGTGAGCAGCGTCGGCACGTTGACCACCTTCAGGCCGTCCGCCAGCTTCGCGCCGCTGTCCGGCGCGATGACCAGGTCCGGGGTGTGCGCGCCGACGGCGGCGGCGTCCGCGGTGAAGCCGGAGAGGTCGGTGCGCGGCGCCTCCGCCGGGAAGTTGGAGTACTGGTCCACCGCGATGACCTGGTCGCCGGCGCCGATCGCGTACAGCGTCTCGGTGGCGGTGGGGGACAGCGAGATGATCCGCTTCGGCTGCTGCGCGACCGTCACGGGCGGCTGACCGGGCAGCTCGACCTTGACCGGGAACGCCGAGGCCGGGTCGTCGGCCGGCGCGGGGGCCTCGGAATGGGGGCGGGTGGCGCACGCGGTGACCCCGACTAGCAGGGCGAGCATCGCGAGCAGCAGGGCGGCGAGTCGGCGGAACCCGATCATGTCTTCCCAACGGTTCGGCCGGTGCGTGGCGGGCGCGGCTCGGGGAAGCCGGGCTTCCGGGGGCGAGCCGCACCCCTGCACCGGGGGTGGCGGACATCGACGCCACGCGCAAGGCGACCTGGCTCGTGCCCGCCCGGGGCGGGCCATCGCAGTTGCGGCACAGCACCGGATTCGCACCGGTTTCGCTTGGCGCTGGCGTCCCGCGAGCACCCGCGTCGCGGGCACTCTGAGCTGGAAAGATATCAGGAGAAGATCGGCCGTCCGCGCCGTGCGGGAGTGTCCTGCGGCACGGGGGCTACCCGGGGCGCGACCCAGCGGTTAGATTTGACGACGGACCGTGTTCGGAGGTGTTCGATCACGAGCGCGGTAACCCAAACGAGTGCGTTACTACAAGATGGTCAGCATCACGCCCAGGGTGCTGCTTCCGGGTATCGTGGCTGTTAAAGTTCCCTAAACGCTCCGGTCACGAGCGGGCTTTCGAAAGCCCGAAAACTTCTGTCGTGCCACCGGGAGTCATCTGCGGGCCAGCGTCGTCCCGTGCCCAGAAGTCATGAAGTCAGGTCAGGAATTGACCGGGGGCTTCCAGCACGAGAAATGACGAGGGAGGTCTGCGCAGTGGTCTTCTCCGCCGTCCCAGCAGCCCAGGGGTTGTACGACCCGGCTGCGGAACAGGATTCCTGCGGTGTCGCCATGGTCGCCGACATCCGCGGCCGCCGTTCCCACGGCATCGTCGCCGATGCGCTGACCGCGCTCGCGAACCTGGAGCACCGCGGTGCCGCCGGCGCCGAGCCGACCAGCGGTGACGGTGCGGGCATCCTCCTCCAGCTGCCGGACGAGCTGCTGCGCGCCGAGGCCGGCGTCGAGCTGCCGGAGCCGGACGAGGCGGGGCGGCACCGCTACGCGGCCGGCATGGCATTCCTGCCCACCGACCCCGAGCAGCGCGCGCGTGTGGTGGAGCTGGTGGCGCGGGTCGCCGCCGAGGAGAACATGCGCGTCCTGGGCTGGCGCGACGTGCCGATCACCCCGGAGCGGGCAGGCGTGGGCAGCACCGCTCTGAAGTGCATGCCGCACTTCGCGATCCTGCTGGTCGCCGGGCACCACGGCGAGGCGGGCGTCGAGCTGGACCGGCTGGCGTTCTGCCTGCGCAAGCGCGCCGAGCGGGTGGCCGAGCAGGACGGGCTGGAGCTGTACTTCCCGTCGCTGTCCAGCCGCACCCTGGTCTACAAGGGCATGCTGACCACCGGGCAGCTGCCCGCCTTCTTCCCGGACCTCGGCGACGAGCGGCTGGTCAGCGCGATCGCGCTGGTGCACAGCCGGTTCTCCACGAACACCTTCCCGTCGTGGCCGCTGGCGCACCCCTTCCGCTACGTCGCGCACAACGGCGAGATCAACACGATCCGCGGCAACCGCAACCGGATGCGGGCCCGCGAGGCGCTGCTGGAATCCGACCTGATCCCCGGCGACCTCTCCCGGCTCTACCCGATCTGCGCCGGCGACGGCTCGGACTCCGCCTCCTTCGACGAGGTGCTGGAGCTGCTGCACCTGGGCGGCCGCAGCCTGCCGCACGCGGTGCTGATGATGGTGCCCGAGGCGTGGGAGAACCACGCCGAGATGGACCCCGAGCGCAAGGCGTTCTACCAGTTCCACGCCAGCCTGATGGAGCCGTGGGACGGCCCGGCGTGCGTCACGTTCACCGACGGCACGCTGGTCGGCGCGGTGCTGGACCGCAACGGGCTGCGCCCGGCCCGCTGGTGGCGGACCGCCGACGACAGGGTGGTGCTCGCCAGCGAGACCGGCGTGCTCAGCCTCAAGCCCGAAGAGGTGGTCGCCAAGGGCCGCCTGCAGCCGGGCCGGATGTTCCTGATCGACACCGAGCAGGGCCGCATCGTCGACGACGAGGAGATCAAGTCCGCCCTCGCCGGGGAGCACGCCTACGGCGAGTGGCTGCACTCCGGACTGCTCAACGTCGACGAGCTGCCGGACCGCGAGCACGTGGTGCACACCCACGAGTCGGTGGTGCGGCGCCAGCTGTCCTTCGGCTACACCGAGGAGGAGCTCAGCCTGCTGCTCGCGCCGATGGCCACCGGATCCGGCGAGCCGCTGGGCTCGATGGGCTCCGACACCCCGCCGGCGCCGCTGTCGCAGCGCTCCCGGATGCTCTACGACTACTTCGTGCAGCAGTTCGCGCAGGTCACGAACCCGCCGCTGGACGCGATCCGGGAGGAGATCGTCACCTCGGTGGCCCGCGTGATGGGGCCGGAGCAGAACCTGCTGTCCCCGTCGGCCGCGTCCTGCCGGCACATCGTGTTGCCCAACCCGGTGATCGACAACGACGAGCTGGCCAAGCTCATCCACGTCAACGACGACGGCGACCTGCCCGGCTTCGCCTCCGCCGTGCTCTCCGGTCTGTACGAAGTGGACGGTGGCGGCGAGGCGCTGGCCGAGGCCATCGAGCGGATCCGCGAGGAGGCGTCCGAGGCGATCGCTGCCGGGGCGCGCGTGCTGGTGCTCTCCGACCGCGACTCCGACCACCGGATGGCGCCGATCCCGTCGCTGCTGCTGGTCTCGGCGGTCCACCAGCACCTGGTGCGGACCAAGGAGCGGCTGCGCGTCGCGCTGGTGGTGGAGAGCGGCGACGCCCGCGAGGTGCACCACGTCGCGACGCTGCTCGGCTACGGCGCCGCGGCGGTCAACCCGTACCTGGCGTTCGAGACCATCGAGGACATGATCGCCACCGGTCAGATCACCGGCACGCGGGCGAAGGTGGCGATCCGCAACTACGTTCAGGCGCTGGTCAAGGGCGTGCTGAAGGTGATGTCGAAGATGGGCATCTCCACCGTCGGCGCCTACACCGCGGCGCAGGTCTTCGAGGCGGTCGGCCTGTCCGGGCAGGTCGTCGGCGAGTACTTCGAGGGCACCACCTCGAAGCTCGGCGGCGTGGGGCTGGACGTGCTGGCCGAGGAGGTCGCGCAGCGGCACCGCCGCGCCTACCCGGACAACCCGACCGAGCGGGTGCACCGCAAGCTGGAGGTCGGCGGCGACTACTCCTACCGCCGCGAGGGCGAGCTGCACCTGTTCACGCCGGAGACGGTGTTCCTGCTGCAGCACTCCACCAAGACCGGCGAGTACGACGTGTTCCGCAAGTACACGGCGGAATGCGACCGGCTGTCGGCCGAGGGCGGCACGCTGCGCGGGCTGTTCGAGCTGAACAGCGGCCGGGCGCCGATCGACATCGACGAGGTCGAGCCGATCTCGGAGATCATGAAGCGGTTCTCCACCGGTGCCATGAGCTACGGCGCGATCTCCGCGGAAGCGCACGAGACGCTGGCGATCGCGATGAACCGGATCGGCGGCAAGTCCAACTCCGGTGAGGGCGGCGAGGACGTCGACCGGCTCTACGACCCGGAGCGCCGTTCCGCGGTCAAGCAGGTCGCCAGCGGCCGGTTTGGCGTCACCAGCGAATACCTGGTCAACGCCACGGACATCCAGATCAAGATGGCGCAGGGCGCGAAGCCCGGCGAGGGCGGACAGCTGCCCGGCCACAAGGTGTACCCGTGGATCGCCAAGACCCGGCACTCCACGCCCGGCGTCGGGCTGATCTCGCCGCCGCCGCACCACGACATCTACTCGATCGAGGACCTGGCCCAGCTGATCCACGATCTGAAGAACGCCAACGAGCACGCCCGGGTCCACGTCAAGCTGGTCTCCGAGATCGGCGTCGGCACGGTCGCCGCGGGCGTGTCCAAGGCGCACGCCGACGTGGTGCTGATCTCCGGCCACGACGGCGGCACCGGGGCCGCGCCGCTGACGTCGCTGAAGCACGCCGGCACGCCGTGGGAGGTCGGGCTGGCCGAGACGCAGCAGACGCTGCTGCTCAACGGCCTGCGGGACCGGATCACGGTGCAGGTCGACGGCGGCTTCAAGACCGGCCGCGACGTGATCGTCGCCGCGCTGCTGGGCGCCGAGGAGTACGGCTTCGCCACCGCGCCGCTGGTGGTCGAGGGCTGCGTGATGATGCGCGTGTGCCACCTCGACACCTGCCCGGTCGGGGTCGCCACCCAGAACCCGGTGCTGCGCAAGCGCTACACCGGCCAGGTCGACCACGTGGTGAACTTCTTCGAGTTCATCGCCCAGGAGGTCCGTGAGTACCTGGCGGCGCTCGGGTTCCGCACCCTGGACGAGGCCATCGGCCAGGTCTCGGCGCTGGGCAAGGACGAGGCGATGGCGCACTGGAAGGCGCGCGGCCTGGACCTGACCCCGGTGTTCGCCGAGCCCGAGACGCCGTACTCGCCGGTGCGGCGCCGGGTCCGCGAGCAGGACCACGGCCTGGACCACGCGCTGGACCGCACGCTCATCCAGCTCGCCGAGGCCGCGTTGGAGGACGCGCGCCCGGTGCGGCTGGAGCTGCCGGTGCGCAACGTCAACCGCACGGTCGGCACGCTGCTGGGCGCCGAGGTCAGCCGCCGCTACGGCGGCGACGGCCTGCCCGCGGACACCATCCACGTGGAGCTGGAGGGGTCGGCCGGGCAGTCGCTGGGCGCGTTCCTGCCTCCGGGCATCACGCTGGAGATGGTCGGCGACGCCAACGACTACGTCGGCAAGGGCCTCTCCGGCGGGCGGATCGTCGTCCGGCCGCACCCGGATTCGGCGTTCGCCGCCGAGGACCAGGTGATCGCGGGCAACGTGATCGGCTACGGCGCGACCAGCGGCGAGATCTTCTTGCGCGGCAAGGTCGGCGAGCGGTTCTGCGTGCGCAACTCCGGTGCGATCGCGGTCGCGGAGGGCGCCGGTGACCACGCCTTCGAGTACATGACCGGCGGTCGCGCGGTGGTGCTCGGCGGCACCGGCCGCAACGTCGGCGCCGGGATGTCCGGCGGCATCGCCTACGTGCTCGACCTGGACCCGGTCCGGGTGAACACCGCGATGGTGGACCTGCAGCGGCCCAGCGCCAAGGAACTGAAGTGGCTGCACGAGATCGTGCAGCGGCACCACGAACTGACGGGTTCGGCGGTGGCGGCCTCGCTGCTCGGCGACTGGCCGCGGCGTTCGGCGGCGTTCACCAAGGTGATGCCGCGCGACTACCAGCGTGTCCTGGATGCCATGCGGATGGCCAAGATCGAGGGCCGGGACGTGGACGAGGCGATCATGGAGGCTTCCCGTGGCTGACCCGAGGGGATTTCTGAAGCACGCGCGGGCCGACGCCCCCAAGCGCCCCGTCGACGAGCGGCTGGGCGACTGGCAGGAGGTCTACGCCGCTCTGTCCACAGAGGACCGGAAGGCGGAGACCGCCACGCAGGCCGCGCGGTGCATGGACTGCGGCATCCCGTTCTGCCACTCGGGTTCGGCCGGTTGCCCGCTGGGCAACCTGATCCCGGAGTGGAACAACATGGTGCGCCGCGGCCAGTGGCAGGACGCCGCCGAGCGGTTGCACGCCACCAACAACTTCCCGGAGTTCACCGGCAAGCTGTGCCCCGCGCCGTGCGAGGCGGGCTGCGTGCTGGCGATCTCGCCGGAGGCCGGCGGCGCGGTGGCCATCAAGCGGGTCGAGGAGACCATCGCCGAGGTCGGCTGGGCCAACGACTACGTCTCCGCCCAGGTGACGGAGGTGCACACCGGCAAGCGGGTGGCCGTGGTCGGCTCCGGGCCGGGCGGGCTGGCGGCCGCGCAGCAGCTGACCCGCGCGGGGCACGAGGTGACCGTGTACGAGCGCGACGACCGCATCGGCGGCCTGCTGCGCTACGGGATCCCCGAGTTCAAGATGGAGAAGTCCGTCCTGGACCGGCGGCTGGCGCAGATGCGCACCGAGGGCACCCGGTTCATCACCGGCTGCGAGGTCGGCGTCGACCTGACCATCGAGGAACTGCGCGCCGGTTACGACGCCGTCGTGCTCGCGGTGGGCGCCTTGCGCGGCCGCGACGACACCACGATCCCGGGGCGGGACCTCAAGGGCGTGCACCTGGCGATGGAGCACCTGGTGCCGGCGAACAAGGAGTGCGAGGGCGACGGCCCGACGCCGATCTCGGCGCAGGGCAAGCACGTCATCATCCTCGGCGGCGGCGACACCGGCGCGGACTGCTACGGCACCGCGACCCGGCAGGGCGCGCTTTCGGTGACGCAGCTGGACAACTACCCGCAGCCGCCGACGACCCGCGACGACGATCGGTCGCCGTGGCCGACCTGGCCGTACATCCTGCGCACCTACCCGGCGCACGAGGAGGCCGGCGAGCGGAAGTTCGCGGTGGCGATCGAGGAGTTCGTCGGCGACGGCGAGGGCAACGTGCGGGCGGTGCGGCTGCGCGAGGTGAAGGTGCAGCGCGACGAGAACGGCCGCCGGCAGGTCGTGCCGGTGTCCGACGAGGTCCAGGAGATCCCCTGCGACCTGGCGCTGCTGGCCATCGGCTTCGACGGCGTCGAGCACATGCCGCTGCTGGACGGCCTGGGCATCTCGCTGACCAAGCGCGGCACCATCGGCTGCGGCTCGAACTGGGAGACCACCGCGCCGGGCGTGTTCGTCTGCGGCGACGCGCACCGCGGCGCGTCCCTGGTGGTGTGGGCGATCGCGGAGGGCCGCTCGGTGGCCAACGCGGTCGACGCCCACCTCACCGGAGCCTCCCAGCTCCCGTCGCCGGTGCACCCCACCGCACTCCCGCTGGCGGTGTGATCTTCCAGGGCTGAAAAGGAAGCGCCCACCCGGTATCAATCCGACCGGGTGGGCGCTTCGTCATGTCGTCGGGAAGTCTGGCGGCATGATCCGGAAGTCGATCCAGGGACCGACCGGGAGCGCGGCTGCGGACGGAGTCTCGTCCGGTTGGGCCAGCAGGTGCTCGGCGAGCTCGCGGAGGCCGGCTTCCGCCAGCGGTTCCGGCGCAGCCGGGTAGAAGGGCTGTGCCACGGGCATCGGCGGGTGGTCGTCGACGGTGCGCTCGACCGCGACAGTGCCGTCGGTCTTCTGCTGCACCGGGGCATATCCCGCTTTCCGCAGCGCAGCCAGGGTCTCCTTCGCAGGTTTGCTCGATGCGAGCACGGTCGGCGCCAAGGCGTGCAACGACAGCTCACGCAGCGAACGGCTTCCGCTGATTTCCTGTAGGAGAGCCTCCTCGCCGAGCACGCAGCAGCGCACGTTTCGGACCTGCAACTGGCCGAATTGCCGCCCGACATCCATGATCAGGTATTCCAGTGGTTGCGGCAGGTTCGTGTGGGCGATTGCGGTGAGCTTGTCGACCAGGTCATCGGCGGTGTAGCCCTGGTCCATCGCTCGCCGGACGGATTCGGGGCTGAACCGCCAGGTCGATGCGGTGTCCCGGCCTTCGGGGTCGGCCATCAGGTTCAGGGTGGCGGCAAGCCGGCCGCTGGGCGTACCGCCCACCACCGCGGTCAGGTCCGCTTGCAGCAGCGCGGATTCCCGCGCACTGGGCAGTAGTCGCGTGGCGGCCGACAGCAGCGCTTCCTCGTCGGCCACGCAACGGCCCAATGTGGACAGTGCCCCGCAGGCGATCGCGCCGATGGCTTCGGCCTCGGCCCAGTTGACCTGGATGGGATCGACCAGGCAGTCCGCGCAGCAGTAGAGCACCGGTCGCTTCCAGGCCAGCTTCTCGCCGATCAGGTTCGGCTCGCCCAATGCGGCGCTCGCTTCCCAACGGGAAAGCTCTGCCAGCAGGTCCATGCGGAACTTGCGGTCGAACGAGCTGGGGCGCGGTAGCAGCGCCGGATCGGGCTTGTCCATGACCTTGCTGAACATGGCCGCTGCCGGCTGCTTCCACCAGGCTCGCGCCAGGTGGGCATAGCGTTGTGCGGGTGTTGCCTGCTGCCAATCGTCGGCGAGGTTCGACGCAGTGACGCAGCCGGCTCCAGCAATGCTGAGCAACTCGGCTGCGGCGGCAGTTTCCAACCAGAGCCGGACCTGGTGCTGGTCGGTCCGCAGGGCCTTGGCGGCCTGCTTGAGCCCCCGGAGACCGACTCCGCCGTTCTGCAGCTGCGCCAGCGGGTTGGCGGCGCAGTGTTCGAGCAGCCGAGCCACTCCGTCGACGAATGCGGTTGCGGCCAACGTCGCCGCCTTGTCGATCTCGGCGGAGTCGACCCGAGTGGTCGGCGGCATCGCGGGTTCGGGCCGGAGCACCGGTTTGTCCGCGGACTCGCGCAGCGCCAGCCCGATCTCGCGGGGCATTTCGAACGGGCCGCCGTAGCTGGCGTACTGGCTCTGACTGACCAGAAAACCCCGGTCGACCAGCCAGCGTACCTCCGGGCTCCGCGGCGACGGGTCGCCGAGCGAGTAACCGAGGAGCGAGTCGGCGTGTGCCAACTTCACGGCGAGCTCAACGGTCGGGCCGGGTGCTTTCGCGAGCTCGGCGGACACCTTCGCCCGATCCCGCATGAAATCTTCGATCCGCTGCACCGTGTCGGCCTTCCGCTTGGCGGGCGCCAATCCGAGGGCTTCGGCGATACCGCGGACGGCATTGCTCACGTGCGGGTGGAGGAGCTGCGCGACCGGGCTGCCCAGCCCCGCAATGCGGGCGGCGCGCAGCGGTGCGGCAAGCCGGAACGCTCCCGGTGGGTTCGGCCGGATGAGGGCCTGTTCCTGCAGAGCCTGCAGTGCGCGATCGACTTCCGGGTCGTCGCCGAGCAACTCCTCGATCGCGCCGCGGGTGCACCCGTCCCCGAGGGAGCAGAGCGCTCCGAGCACCGCACTGCACCCGGAATCGAGCTGTTCCAACGCGTGCTGCACAGCGCCGGGGGAGTCGAGGATGGCCGCCAGAGCGGGTAGCGAGCGGGCTTCCACTGACTCGGGCCGACTTTTCAGCAACGTGGCGAGGCCGTCGAGGCCAAGACTGCGAAGCCACCGGACGAGATCGGAGTCCACCCGGCCGAGTGTGTCATGCGTGTTCTGGCGCCTTACCACCGGTCAGACGGGACTAGCTAAGGCGTGTTCGGGGGAATCTGGTGGGAGCGGGTCCGGTAACGGCTCCGGAATTCGGCCAGCAGCTCGTCGGTCGCCTCGGCCCCGGCGCTCACGGCGGCGTGGACGTCGCGGAAGTAGTTCTCGTAGCCGGCGGGGGTGTAGAGGCACAGGGCGCGTGCGGGGACCGGGCCCGCGTTGCGGAAGCCGTGCGGGGTGCCGCGGGTGGCGGCGAGCAGATGTCCGGGGCCGGCCGTCACCTCGCCGTCTCCGGTGTGGAGCGTCAAATCGCCCTCAAGAACGTAGAAGTACTCGTCGTGGCCGTCGTGCACGTGCGGCCTGGCGCCGATGATGCCGGGAGCGAGGCTGAATTCCTCGAAGGCGAAGTGCCCGCCCGTGTGCTCGCCGGTGAGTCGGAAGAAGTGCGCGACACCGGCGACGTCGATGAGTTCACCGTCCTGGGGACGGCGCAGCAGCGGGCGGGCGGGAGCCTGATGATCGGTCATGGGGGCATTGTGACCCAGGTTGCTGACGTCTTTGATGATCTTGGCAGCGCGTCTTGCGTCGACTTGCGACCACGGTTTCACATGCCGCGCAGCACCGGCGGGAGTTCGCCGGGGTGGACCACGCCGAGGCGTTGCGTCGCCCGGGTCAGCGCCACGTAGAGGTCGTTCAGGCCGCGTTCGGAGTCCGCCACGATCGCCGCCGGGTCGACCACCAGGACCGAGTCGAACTCCAGGCCCTTGGCCTGGTCGACCGTCAGCAGGACGGCCGGTGCTTCCAGGTCGTCGGGCCGGGTGCCGATCACCGCCTCCGGCAGGGATTCCGCCATCCGCGGCCCGATCCCGGCCAGCAGTTCCGGCGGCAGCAGCACCGCGAGCCTGCCTTCGCCGATCTCGCGCAGCTCGTCGGTGATCACCGCCGGGAGCTCGGCGCCGAGGTCGGCGGCCGGGATCCGGCGGGCCCACGGCCGGTGGCCGCTGGTGCGCACCGAGCGCGGTGCCGCCAGGTCGGTGTCCATTTCGGACAGCACGTCGGCGGCGATGGCCATGATCTCGGCCGGGGTGCGGTAGTTGACGGTCAGCTCGACCAGCTTCCAGCGGTCCTGGACGTACGGGTGCAGCACCTCGTGCCAGGAGTCGGCCCCGGCCAGGGCGCCGGTCTGGGCGACGTCGCCGACCAGCGTCATCGACCGGCTCGGGCAGCGCCGCATCAGCACCCGCCACGCCATCGGCGACAGCTCCTGCGCCTCGTCGACGATGACGTGGCCGAAGGTCCAGGTGCGGTCGTCGGCCGCGCGTTCGGCGGCGGTCAGGTCGCTGCTGCTGCGGAACCGCTCGGCCAGCAGCTCGGCGTCGAGCACGTCGGAGACGCGCAGCCGCTCTTCGTCGGCCAGCTCCTCGTCCTGCTCCATGATGTGCAGAACGCCTTGCGCGTAGGCGAGTTCCTCGCGCTCCTGGCGTTCGCGCTCGGCCCGGGCCTGGGCGTCGTCCTCGCCGAGCAGCTCCGCGAGTTCGTCCAGCAGCGGCACGTCGCCGGGCGTCCACGGCGTGCCCGGCAGGCGCAGCAGCTCGTCGCGGTCGGCGTCGTCGAGGTGCTTGTGGGTGGCGGAGGCCAGCAGTTCCGGCGAGCACAGCAGGTCGTCCAGGAGTTCCTGCGGGGTGATCTCCGGCCACAGCTCGTCCAGCGCCTTGCCCACCACCGCGTCCGCGCGCAGTTCGCGGTTGATGTCGTCGAGGTCGCGGCGGTCCAGCAGGTCGCGGCCGAGCCGGTCGGCGACCTGCAGGGTCAGCGCGGAGAACATCTCGTTGCGGAAGATGCGCCGGGCCAGGTTGTGCGGCTTGCGGGAGCGGCGGGCGCGGGTGCGCGCCTGCGTGGCGGTGCGCCGGTCGATGCGCAGCGCCTCCCGGTCGAAGGTGATCTCGGTGTAGTCGGCGGGCACCTGCTGCCGGTCGCGGACCGCGGTGGCGAGCACCTCGACCATGATCGCGCGGCCCTTGATCTCCGCCGCCCGCGCGGATTCCGCGCCGGTGGCGGTGATCCCCGGGTAGAGACCGCCCACAGTGGACAGCAGCACGCCGGTTTCGCCCAGCGACGGCAGGACCTGCCCGATGTAGCGGAGGAACGTCTGGTTCGGGCCGACCACCAGCACGCCGCGCTTGGACAGCTGCTCGCGGAAGGTGTACAGCAGGAAGGCGGCGCGGTGCAGCGCGACGGCGGTCTTGCCGGTGCCTGGGCCGCCCTGCACCACCAGCACGCCGTTCATCCCCGCGCGGATGATCCGGTCCTGCTCGCCCTGGATGGTGGCGACGATGTCCTGCATCTGCCCGGTGCGGCGGGCGTCGAGCCGGGCCAGCAGCGTGGCCTCGCCGGCCAGGCCCAGGTCGCTGCCCTGCTCGGCGGTGTCGAGGTCGAGCACCTCGTCCTCGTAGTCGAGCACCTTCCGCCAGCTGGTGCGCAGGTGCCGCCGGCGGCGCACGCCGTCCCGCGCGGCGGCGGTGGCCAGGTAGAACGGCCGGGCGGCCGGGGCCCGCCAGTCCAGCAGCAGCGGCTCGTACTCGTTGTCCTCGTCGAACAGCCCGAGCCGGCCGACGTGGAACGTCTCGCCGCCGTCGAGGTCCAGCCGCCCGAAGCACATCCCGTGCTCCACAGCGCTCAGCTGGGTGAGCTTGTCGGTGTACATCCTGGTGGAGATGTCGCGCTCGGTGCGCGCCTGCGGCGGCCCTCCGCTGTCCCGCAGCGTGTCCTTCAGGCGCTGCGTGGTTTCCTGCCGCAGCGCGTCGAGCTTCGCGTACAGCATCGAGAGGTACTGCTGCTCGGTTGCGATCTCCTGCGTGCGGACGGCATCCCGATCGGCTCGGGCGTTGGACAATTCGCCACCTCGTGCTGGGAGGGTCGGGGGGAGAAGCCCGCGTGCGACGCGCAGGCCCGACCCGCCAATATACCTCTCCCGGCGCGCGCGGTCGTGAGCGCGAAAGCGGGGCCCGCGCGCTCACGACCGCGGGGTCACAGCACCGCGGACAGGCCGAGGATCACGGCGAAGGACGTCACCGACAGCAGCGTCTCCATCGCCGACCAGGTCTTCAGGGTCTGCCCGACGGTCATCCCGAAGTACTCCTTGACCAGCCAGAACCCGGCGTCGTTGACGTGCGACAGGAACAGCGACCCGGATCCGATGGCCAGCGCGACCAGCGCGCCCTGCGCGGGCGGGAGCCCCATCACCAGCGGCGCGACCATGCCCGCCGCCGAGATGGTGGCCACCGTCGCCGAGCCGGTCGCCACCCGGATGCCGACGGCGATCAGCCAGCCCAGCACCAGCGGCGAGAGGTGCGCCCCGCTGGCGAAGTCGGTGATCATGTTGTTCACGCCGGAGTCGACCAGGGTCTGCTTGAAGCCGCCGCCGGCGCCGACGATCAGGATGATCCCGGCGATCGCCGGCAGCGAGCTGCCGATCACGTCGGACAGCCGGTTGCGGTTGAACCGGGCGCCGGTGCCGAGCACCACGATCGCGATCAGCACGGTCAGCATCATCGCCACGATCGGCGTGCCGATGGTGTCCAGCACCTGGTAGGCGACGGTGTCCTCGGGCAGCAGCAGGTCGGCGACGGACTTGCCGAGCATCAGCACGACGGGCAGCAGCAGCATCGACACCGACGCGAAGAACCCGGGCCGCTTCTCGGGCGAGGCGTCGAGCTGGGACTTGCCCAGCAGGTGCGTCGCCGGGGGCAGCTCGACGCGCTTCGAGATGTAGGAGCCGAACAGCGGACCGGCGACGATGGCGGTCGGGATCGCGACGACGACGCCCAGCGCGAGCGTCAGCCCCATGTCCACGTGCAGCGCGTCGACGGCGGCCAGCGGGCCGGGGTGCGGCGGCACCAGGCCGTGCAGGATCGACAGCCCGGCCAGCGCGGGGATGCCGATGCGCAGCATCGGCTGGTTCGACCGGCTGGCGACCATGACCACGACCGGGACCAGCAGCACGACGCCGACCTCGAAGAACATCGGCAGGCCCAGCAGCGCGGCGATGAAGACCATCGCCCACGGCAGCGTCCGCCGGGTGGTGCGGCGCAGCACGGTCTCGACGACCTGTTCGGCGCCGCCGGTGTCGGTGAGCAGCTTGCCCAGCATCGCGCCGAGCGCGACGAGCAGGCCGACGTCGCCGACGGTCTTGCCGAGTCCCTTGGTGAAGGTCTCCACCAGGTCGTCGAAGGGCATCCCGGCGACGACGCCGAGGGTGGCGGCGCCCAGGGCCAGCGACAGGAACGGATGCAGCTTGGCCCAGCTGATCAGCACGACGATCACCGCGATGCCCGCGATGGCGGCGGCCAGCAGCCGGGTGTCTTGGGCGGTCCACGCGCCGGGTGCCTGGGCTAGGACGGCGAGGGTGCCGGAGAGGCTTGGCATAGAGGGGCTCCTCGTTGAGCAGCTGGTGCGCGGCACAGCCTAAGCAATAAGTATGACTTTATTGCCATGTGGACCGATTAAGTATGTCTGTTAGGCGGGTCACCCGGCCCGGAGCGCCTATGTTTGATGGCGATTTCAAGGGCGAAAAGGGGCGTGCCGGATGGCCGGAGGGCTGCACGACAAGGTGCTGGACGAGCTCGGTCAAGAGATCGCGGCAGGCGTCCACCGGCCGGGCAGCGTGCTGCGCATCGACGAGATGGAGCAGCGCTTCGGCATCTCACGCAGCGTTGCCCGCGAGGTGGTCCGCAGCCTCGCGTCGATCCGGTTGGTCATCGGTCGCAAGCGGGTCGGCATCGTGGTCCGGCCGCGCGCGGACTGGAACGCCTTCGACCCGCTGCTCATCCGGTGGCTGCTGGTCGCCGACCGCGCGGCGCAGCTTAAGACGCTGGCGGAACTGCGCACCGCGGTGGAGCCGATGGCCGCGGCGGCCGCCGCGCAGCGCTGCGACGACGAGGACGCCGCACGCCTGGTCGGCCTCGCCGAGCGGATGGTCGCCACGGCGCGCGCCGGCGACCTGGAGACGTTCATGGACGCCGACGTCGCGTTCCACCGGCTGGTGCTGACCGCGTCGGGCAACGAGATGTTCGCCCAGCTGCACGAGGTCGTCGAGGAACTGCTGCGCTGGCGCGCAGGGCACGGGCTGATGCCCGAACACCCGCGCCCGGTCGCCGTGCGGCTGCACTGCGAAATCGCCGAGTGCATCCGCAGCGGTGACCGGGCGCGGGCCGAGTGGGCCATGCGCGAACTGGTCGCCGAAGCCCTGGAAGGAACCCTGCTGGGGCTGACCGACGCCTAGTAGCGGCTATTAGTAGCCGGAGTAGCTGCCGCCGGAACGGAGGCCGGCGACGCCGGGGACGTCGGCGACGGAACCGTAGGTGGTCATCGCGTAGCGGGTGGCCGCGATGATGTTGTCGACCGGGTTGTAGATGTCGCCGTGGCCGGGCAGCGCGTAGGACTGGAAGGTCGGCTCGATGGTCTGCATCAGACCGATCGACGGGGTGCCGGCCGCCGCGTTGGAGTCCCAGCCGTTGGTGGCGCTCGGGTCGCCGTTGGACTCGTGCATGATGATCGTGCGGATCGCGTCCGCGTCGATCTGGTCGCGCGGGATGCCGTGCTGGTCCAGGACGCCGATCGCCTCGTCGATCCAGGCGCCGATCTGGTCCTTGGGCTTCTCCGCCACCTGCTCGGCGGGCTGTTCCTGCTTGGCCGGCTCCGGCGCGGCCTCGGGGGCGGGCTGCGCGGCGGGTGCCGGGGCGGCTTCGGGGGCCGGTGGGACGGCGGCCGGGGCGGGGAGCTGCTCGGCCAGCGGGGCGAAGTGCGCGGCGGCTTCGACCGCGGGGGCTTCGGTCTTGGCACCGGCGGTGCCGGCGAAGACGCCGATCACGCCGAACGCGGCGACGGCGGCACCGACCTGCAACGACCGCATCTTCGGGGGGACGCGGTGCTGCCGGTCCGCGGAGTCGCCGAGGAACGCCGCGCGGATCCAGTTCACCGTCTGCGGCACCGCCCTCTCCCAGCGGTGCCACCCGGCCTGTCGGGGACTTCGATCGGGGGTGTTCGGTTCGTCGGGGGTCACGAGAACCGAGAATCCGGTACGGAGAGTGTTCGCGCACCGAGGTTTGTACGTACACGAATACCTAGATTCGCCCAGATGGGCGACATGTCGAAGGGATTCGACTACCTAAAGTGAGATTACCTGGGGGCGATGTCGCTCGCGTCACTCGCCTTCTGCGCGGCCACCCAACCGCCGATCTGCGCGCGGGACGAGAAGTCGAGCTTGGTCAGGATGTTCTGCACGTGGCCCTCGACGGTGCGCTGCGCGATCACCAGGCTCTCGGCGATCTCCTTGTTGGTGTTGCCCTGCGCGACCAGCTCCGCGATCTGCTGCTCCCGCCGGGTCAGCGGCATCGGGTGCACGTTGTCCTCGGCGCGCGGCCGCGCGTGCCGCTTGACCTCCAGCGCGAGGTCGACGGTGTGCGCCACCGACAGCTGGTGGCCGCGGTCGAACGCCTCCTGGAAGGCCGACTCGCCGAGCGCGGTCCGGGCCTGCGCCTCGTGCTCGTCGTGGTCGGTGGCGAACCTCGCCCAGAAGCCGGGCGCCGCGCGCACCGCGTCCCACACCGCCGAAGCCGCGCCGAAGAGCCGGGCGGCGCGGTCGTGCCTGCCCTGCTGCTGCGCGATCCAGGCGAGCGTGTCGATGCTGAAGGCGATGCCCAGCCGGTTGTCCAGCTTGCGCTGCAGGCGCAACGCCTCCTTCGCCGCGGTCTCCGCCCGCTCCAGGTCGCCCCGCCGCGCCTCCACCTGCGCCGACGCCCACAGCAGGTACGAGTGCCAGTAGAGCTCGCCGAGGCCGCGCGACAGCCGGATGCCTTCGGCGAGCACGCCCAGCCCTGTCTCGGGATCCTCGCCCAGGCCCTTGATCAGGCCGAGGCCGAACAGGGCGAACAGCTCGCCGACGGAGACCTCGTGCTTGCGGAACTGGCCCAGCGCGTCCTCCAGCAGCACGGCGGCCCGCGGCGAGTCGTTCTGGGCGAACGCCGCCATCCCGCGCACCAGCGTCAGATGCGCCTTCTCGATCTCATCGCCGCGCTGCGTGGCCAGCACCGTCGCCTGTTCCAGCGTCGGCTGCACGGTCTCCACGTCGCCGTGCAGCAGCGCGAACCAGGCGCTGACCCGCAGCGCGCGCACCCGTTCGGGCGTCTCGCGGGGCGTGGTGGCCAGCACCTGGTCGAGCCAGTGCCGGGCTTCACCGTTGAGACCGCGGATGCCCCAGTACTGCCACAGGTCGGTGCACATCCGCAGCGCCGCCCCGGCGGTCCCGGGATTGGCCGCGGCCGTGCGCAGTGCCGCGCGCAGGTTGCCGTGGTCGCTGCGCAGCCGGTTGACCCAGGCGACCTGGTCCGGGCCGATCCACTCCGCGGCGAAGCGCCCGGCCAGGTCGGCGTACCAGGAGCAGTGCCGCTGCTGCATGGTCTCCAGCTCGCCGAACTCCGCGAGCTTGTCCTGGCCGTACTCGCGCAGGGTGTGCGGCAGCCGGAAGCGGACCTCGCCGCCTTCCTCCTCGCGCATCAGCACGGACTTGTCGACCAGCGAGTGGATCGCGCTGAGCACGTCGGCGTCGGACAGCCCGTTGCCGGCCACGTGCTCGGCGGCGGCCAGGTCGAAGGAGCCGGAGAACACCGACACGCGCGCCCAGGTCAGCCGGTCCTGGTCGGAGGCGAGCTCGTAGCTCCAGTCGATCAGCGCGCGCAGCGTCTGCTGCCGGGCCGGTGCGCCGCGGCGGCCCTCGGTGAGCAGGTCGTAGCGCTCGGCCAGGCGCTCTTCGAGCTGTTGCAGCGACAGCGACCGCAGCCGGACGGCCGCCAGCTCGATCGCCAGCGGGTTGCCGTCGAGGTGGTGGCAGAGCCGCATCAGCGCCGTGGCGTTGTCGGCGGTGACCTCGAACTCGGGGACCGCGGCCCTGGCCCGGTCGACGAACAGCCGGACCGAGGCGAACTGCTCGTAGGCCTCCGGCGGCGGCAGGTGCTCGATGTCGGGGACCTGCAGCGGCGGGACGACCAGGGTCGCCTCGCCGGAGACGCCGAGGGACTGCCTGCTGGTGGCCAGCACCCGCACCCCGGGGCACCAGCGCACCACCGCGTCGACCAGCAGCGCGACGTCTTCGATCACGTGCTCGCAGTTGTCCAGCACGAGCAGCATCTCGCGGGACTTGAGCTGCTCGATGATGGTGTCGATGTCCTCCCCGCCGGTGGGGCCGCCGATGCCGAGCTGCTCGATGACCGCGTCGACCACCAGCGAGCCGTCCCGGACGCCCTCGAGCTCGACGCACCAGGACTTGTCCCGGAACGTGCGGCGCATGTTGCCCGCGACCCGCATCGCCAGCCGGGTCTTGCCGACGCCGCCGGGGCCGGTGAGGGTGACCACCCGGGACTCGGCGAGCAGGCGCTTGGTGAGGGTGATCTCGCGACGCCGGCCGACGAAGCTCGTGACGTCGGCCGGGAGGTTGCCCGCTGGCTCCCGCACACGGGCTCGAGCAGTGGAGACCACGTCCCGAGCTTAACCCGCTGCGCGACCCCTGACCTGGGATCTTGTTCCGGTGCTAGGCCGTGGCCCGGAGCCCGGCGAGCACGATGCGCAGGTTCCGCCGCCACTGGTCGTCGGCGGCGGGCAGCCCGATGGTGCGGTTCCCGGTCATCACCGAGGTGAGGGCGAACGGCACGTCCTGCCACGGCACGTCCCCGCGCACGGCGCCGGCCTGCTGGCAGCGCTCGACGAGCAGCCGGATCTCTTCGCGCAGGTCGGCCAGCGGTTGGTCGAGGGTCAGCGCGCAGTCCGTGCCCAGCGCCTCGTTGATCCCGCAGCTCATCGCGCGCAGCTGCACGAACTCGGCGGCGAAGCCGCAGAACCCGTGCCACGGGTCCGGGTCCTGCAGCGCCTGGCGGGCCAGCCCGACGATCTCGTAGATGGTGTCCTCGACCACCGCCTGCAGCAGGGCCTCGCGGGAGGGCACCCGGCGGTAGAAGGTGCCGATCCCGACACCGGCGCGGCGGGCGATCTCGTGCGCGGTCACGCCGACGCCGACCTCGGCGACCGCCTCGCGAGCGGCCACCACGAGCCGCCGCACGTTGCGCTGCGCGTCCGCCCGCGGCGCATCCTCGCTCAGAAGTCGTTCCACCGCGCTCACCGGGCCACCCTAGCAACCGGACTTGATGAGTCCGGTTAGACTCCGGATTGAACCGGACTTGTCGAGTCCGGTTCGTCGGAACAAAACGGACCTCCGAGGTCCGGTTGGAGGATGTCGTGGGCAGGATCAAGGTCGGGATCATCGGGGCCAACCCGGACCAGGGCTGGGCGGGGCGGGCGCACGTCCCGGCGCTGCGCGCGCTCGACCAGTACGAGTTGACCGCCGTCGCGACCAGTCGGGAGGAAAGCGCCCGGCGCGCGGCTGCGGCGTTCGGCGCCGAGCACGCCTTCGCCGACGCGCGTTCGCTGGCCGGGCATCCGGACGTCGATCTGGTCGTCGTCACGGTCCGCGTGCCCAAGCACCTGGAACTCGTCCAAGCGGCGCTGGACGCGGGCAAGCACGTCTACTGCGAGTGGCCGCTGGCGCGCACCACCGAGGAGGCAGAGGTCCTGGTGGCGGGCGCCCGTGCGGCCGGCGTGCACAACGTGATCGGCCTGCAGGCGCTGTACTCGCCGGCGATCCAGCGCGCCCGGGAACTGCTCGTGAAGGGCGCGCTGGGGCGGATCACCTCTGCCGCCGTGCACAGCGCTCGCGGCAAGGGGGCGACGGGGAAGGTGCCGGCCTGGGCCGTCTACACGCTGCAGTCGGCCAATGCCGCCGGACTGCTGGAAGTTCACGGTGGACACGTCCTGTCGGTGCTGGACCACCTGCTCGGCGACATCGCCCGCCTGTCCGCCGACCTGTCCTTGCAGCTCCCGGACCAGGTGGTGGCCGAGACCGGTGAGCCGGTGGCGGTCGACAGCCCGGACCACCTGGTGCTGCACGCCGGGCTGGCCTCCGGTGCGATGCTGTCGGCGAACATCCGCGACGGCGAGGTCGCGGACCCGCGAGTGCTGCTGGAAATCGTTGGCACCGAAGGAAGTCTGGCCATCGCCTCGACCGGCGCGGAAGATCCGCGTGGCACCCAGATCCAGATGAGCGACCTCGAACTCCGCGTGTCCGCCGAGGCGGGCCGGCCGTGGGAGGCGGTCCAGCTGCCGCCGGTCCGCCCGGTCGCGCAGGAGGCCCGCAACGTGGCGGCGGTGTACGCGGACATCGCAGAGGGGCTGCGCACCGGCGAGCAGGTCGCGCCGGACTTCGCCCGCGGCCTCCGCCTGCACCGAGTGCTCGACGCGATCCGGGCCTCGGCGGCCTCCGGCGCCCGCCAGGCGCTCGGCTGAACCGGTTCACGGCCCCGGCGGAAGACGAGTCCCCTGGTGGTGACGCAGCTTCCATGCGCCGTCCGTGCGGACCCAGATGGCCGTCCGGAGGGAGGCTGCGTCTTCCATCCGCGCGGTGTAGGTCAGCAGGATCGCGTCCGGGCCGAGCCGCACCGGCCGAAGGCCGTCCGCCTGGATCGGCGCCGAACTGCTCGCGCGGGTCGCGCGCACCACCGTCTCCCGGTCCCAGATCGTCCCGGATGCGCCGAACTCGCGGAAGTCCTCATGCAGCAGCGCCCGCACCGCATCGTCATCCGCGCGAACCCCGGGGGTGAGCAGTTCGAGCTCGCTGTTGATGACAGTCTCGAAGTCCTCGTCCATGGCTTCCGAGCCTAAGGCCGTGGTCACGTGAATTTCCGCTCTCGTGGTCTGCGAGTGGCCACAGTGGACTCGCGTGATCCGGGGGCGCGGCGGGCGTCTTTTCGCCCGAAGGGGTGGCATGTTCCGTGTTGAGTTGGTATATGCCAAATGGCGTGCTTACTGTTAGGGCACGCGAGTGACGTTCGCGTCTTTTGAATATCGGTCATCGGGGTCGCAGTCGATGACCGGTGCATGGCTGCGGCGTCTGACCGGCAACCCCCAGGTTCGGTCAGGCGCCGCAGTTCTTCCTCCACCCCCCCCGGTGCGCGAACGGCGGGCGATCGCGGATCATCATCGGGGCGAAGGGGGAGGAGCAGTGGGCGGCGACATCGCAGGGCAGAGGTTCGAGGGCTTCGGCAGGGGAGTGGTCGAGTTCTTCGAAGGGCTCGAACGGGTCCAGGCCGGTCTGGTGGATTCGCAGCGAGAGGTGCACGACGCCAAGGCCTACTGGAACGACAACCTCGCGTTCTACCGGGAGCAGGTCCGCGCGCCGATGGAGGCGCTGCTCGCCGAGCTGGAGCCCGAGTTCGGGCCGGGATTCGGGCAGGGCAAGGTCTTCCGGCCGCACCGGGACGTCCGGTTCAGCGCCGACAAGTCGCCCTACAAGACGCACTGCGGCGCCGTGATCGAGCTGGGGCGCGGCGGTGGCGCCTACTACGTCGAGGTCAGCGCCGACGGGATGCTCGTCGCCGGGGGCTGCTACCACACCGAGTCCGACCAGCTGGCCCGGTTCCGCGCCGCGGTCGACACCGACATCCACGGCGAGCGGCTGCGGTCGCTGCTGGCCGCGCTCGTCGAGCAGGGCTGGGAGATCGAAGGGGAGACGCTCAAGAGCCGGCCGCGCGGGTTCTCCGCCGGGCATCCCCGGCTGGACCTGCTGCGGCACCGCACGCTCTACGCGTCCCGCGACTGGGAAGCCGACGACGTCCTGCACGAGCGCGCCTGCATCGACCGGGTCCGGCAGTCCTGGAGCGCGGTGCGCGAGCTCAACCAGTGGTGCGCCGACCACATCGGAGTCACCGAGAAGAAGCGTCGCTGACCCGGCGCGCCCGTCGCGCCGCCGTGATGAGCGCCCAGCCCGCCGCCGCGCCCGCCACGTCGACAAGGCCGTCGGCTACCTCGCAGCTGCGCCCGATCGGCAGCAGGCCCTGCACGATCTCCGACGCGATCGCGTAGCCGACCAGCGCCGGCAGCAGCCGCGACGTCGGGAACCCGGCGATCCGGCCGGTCGCGGCCAGCGCCGCGAACATCGCGAAGTGCACCACCTTGTCGGTGCCCGGCGGCGCGGTCGGCACCCCGGACGCCGGCATGAACAGGATGAGCAGGCTGGCCAGCACCGCGACCCCGAACGGAATCCGGGTGAGCCGGGTTCTGTAATGATCCAGCAACGATCTCCCCGATCCACGTCTACAGGCATGGCTGCGTGCTGCGCGCGTCGGTCAACAGACTACGCTGGCATAACGTGAGTCGACGAGCCAAGATCGTTTGTACCATGGGCCCAGCCACCGCCACCCCGGAGAAGATGGCTGAGCTCGTCAGCAGCGGAATGGACGTCGCCCGGCTGAACTTCAGCCACGGCAGCCACGCCGATCACCAGCAGGTCTACGAGATGGTCCGAGCCGCGGCCAAGGAGTCCGGTCGCGCCGTCGGCATCCTGGGCGACCTGCAGGGACCGAAGATCCGACTCGGCAAGTTCGCTGCCGGGCCGGTGGAGTGGCGGACCGGCGACATCGTGCGCATCACGGTCGACGACGTCCAGGGCACCCACGACAGGGTGTCCACCACGTACAAGGGCCTCGCCAACGACGCCAAGGTCGGCGACCGACTCCTGGTCGACGACGGCAAGGTGGGGCTGACCGTCACCGGCGTCGAGGACACCGACGTCATCTGCGAGGTGACGGAAGGTGGTCCGGTTTCGGACAACAAGGGAATTTCCCTGCCGGGCATGGATGTTTCGGTGCCCGCGCTGTCCGAGAAGGACATCGAGGACCTGGAGTTCGCGCTCGAGCTGGGCGTGGACTTCATCGCGCTGTCCTTCGTCCGCAGCCCGGCCGACATCGACCTGGTGCACCAGGTGATGGACCGGGTCGGCCGCCGCGTCCCGGTGATCGCGAAGCTGGAGAAGCCGGAAGCGGTGGACAACCTGGAGGCCATCGTGCTGGCCTTCGACGGCGTCATGGTCGCCCGCGGTGACCTCGGCGTCGAGTTGCCGCTGGAACACGTGCCGCTGGTCCAGAAGAAGGCGATCCGGATCGCGCGGGAGAACGCGAAGCCGGTCATCGTCGCGACCCAGATGCTCGATTCCATGATCAACAACTCGCGTCCGACGCGCGCGGAGACCTCCGACGTCGCCAACGCGGTGCTCGACGGCACCGACGCGGTGATGCTCTCCGGCGAGACCAGCGTCGGCCGCTACCCGATCGAGACCGTCCAGACGATGGCGCGCATCGTCGAAGCGGTCGAGGCGGGATCGACGGCACCGCCGCCGCTGAGCCACGTCCCGCGCACCAAGCGCGGCGTCATCTCGTACGCGGCGCGCGACATCGGCGAACGCCTCAACGCCAAGGCGCTGGTGGCCTTCACGCAGTCCGGCGACACCGTGCGCCGGCTCGCCCGGCTGCACACCAGGCTGCCGCTGCTGGCGTTCACCCCCGAGGAATCAGTGCGGAGTCAGCTCGCTCTCACTTGGGGGACGGAGACGTTCTTGGTGCCTAAGGTGGACACCACGGACCAGATGGTGCGGCAGGTGGACCAGTCGATGCTGTCGATCGGCCGATCGCAGCGCGGCGACATGGTCGTCGTCGTCGCGGGCTCGCCGCCCGGCACGGTCGGTTCCACCAACCTCATCCGCGTGCACCGGTTGGGCGAGGAAGACCACGTCTGATCCGCATTCTCGGACGGGAGCCACCCGGCGCTCCCGTCCGGAGATCCGGCGTACAACCCCGAGGAGCGCGCAGTGACCGAAGCTGCCCGAGCCGCCGCGGCCGATCCGGCCGGAACCCACCTGCAGGACGAGGTTCCGCTCGACGTCAACGGCATGCCGCACGGTCAACCGGTGCTGGACAGCCTGGTCGCGCTGCTCGACCTCGAACGCATCGAGGAGAACATCTTCCGCGGCGTCAGCCCGGCCTCGTCGCCGGTCCGCGTGTTCGGCGGTCAGGTCGCCGGCCAGGCGCTGGTCGCCGCAGGCCGCACGGTGCCTCCGGAGCGGCGGGTGCACTCGCTGCACGCCTACTTCATCCGGCCCGGCGACCCGAGCATCCCGATCGTCTACGAGGTGGACCGCACCCGGGACGGCCGGTCGTTCACCACGCGACGAGTGGTCGCCGTGCAGCGCGGCAAGGCGATCTTCTCGCTGTCCGCGTCCTTCCAGGTCGACGAGGACGGCATCGACCACGCCGAGCCCATGCCCGAGGTCCCGGACCCGGAGACGCTGCCGACCTACGGCGAGCAGATCGGCTCGATGATCGAGAAGCTCGGGCGCGCCCAGCCGCGGCCGATCGACGTGCGCTACGTGACCGAGCCGCCGTGGGTGAGCCGCGAGAACGGCCCGCGCGAGGCCCGCAGCCAGGTGTGGATGCGCGCCGACGGCGTGCTGCCCGACGACGACCTGCTGCACGTGTGCATCGCGGCCTTCGCCTCCGACATGACGCTGCTCGACGCGGTGCTGGCGCGGCACGGCGTGTACTGGGGCCTGGACAAGGTCAACGGCGCCAGCCTGGACCACGCGATGTGGTTCCACCGGCGCTTCCGCGCCGACGAGTGGCTGCTCTACGACTGCGCCTCGCCCAGCGCCTCCGGCGCCCGCGGCCTGGCCACCGGCCGGTTCTTCTCCCGCGACGGCCAGCTGGTCGCGACCGTCGTGCAAGAGGGCCTGCTCCGCGTCGGCGACTGATTTTCCGCAGTTTCAATTGAAACTGCGGAAATCATCCATCGCCGGACCGGCGGCGGCGCTTCGGACGCAGCTGCCGCGGCGGCGTCAGGGCTCGCGTGTGCAGCTGCTCCAGCACGATCGAGCTGGTGAAGTGCCGGACCTCGGTGCGAGACGCGAGCTTGTCCACCAGGAACTCCTGCAGGTGCTTGGTGTCCGCGACCGCCACGTGCAGCAGGAAGTCCGCCTGACCGCTGACGTGCAGCAGGGAGCGGGTTTCCGGCTGCCCCATCACGAACTCCCGGAACTGGTCGACGACCTGCCGGGTGTGCGGGCGGACGTTGATCGCCACCACCGCCTCCAGCGCCAGCCCCGTCGCCGCCGGGTTGACGTCGATGTGCGACCCGGTGATCACGCCCTGTTCCCGCAGGCGCCGAACCCGTTGCAGGCAGCTGGAAGCCGCCAGCCCGACCCGCTCGGCGAGCACCCGGTTCGGCAAGGTCGCGTCGTTCTGCAACTCCTCCAGGATCCGCCAGTCCACCGAATCCAGTTCTACAGATTCCTGCACAACCGAACATGCTACGGCGCAGCTGGCGAGACGGCGAACGAACGGCGGA
Source organism: Saccharopolyspora sp. NPDC003752 (assembly GCF_053605825.1). Classification (NCBI taxonomy): domain Bacteria; kingdom Bacillati; phylum Actinomycetota; class Actinomycetes; order Pseudonocardiales; family Pseudonocardiaceae; genus Saccharopolyspora; species Saccharopolyspora sp. NPDC003752. The sequence continues at coordinate 40,392 of NZ_JBSGJZ010000050.1, forward strand.
AGATATGCGCAATCCACCGCTGATTCGATTCGAAGGAGCAGTCGTGCACATCGCCTGGGGGTCGTTCCTGCTGGCGCTGCTGGTGATCGTCCTGGTACCGGGGCCGGACTTCGTGCTGGTGACGCGCAACGCCGCGAACGGCGCGCGCTGGGGCTGGCTCGCGGCGGCGGGCGTCACCTGCGGGCTGCTGCTGCACGCGACGGCGGCGACCCTGGGGCTGTCCGCGCTGGTGATGACCGTGCCCGCGGCGCTGCTGGTGGTGAAGGTGATCGGCGTCGCCTACCTGGGCTGGATGGGCCTGCAGATCCTCCGCAAGTCCGGAACCGCGGCCGGGGCCCCGGAGGTGGACGTGCCCAGTTCCGGCCGCGCCGTCTTCCTGCGCGGGCTGCTGACCGACGTGCTCAACCCGAAGGTCATGCTGACCTTCCTGACGCTGCTGCCGCAGGCCATGGACCCGGCGGCGGAGCCGGTGAAGCAGGCCGCGCTGCTCAGCGGCGTCGCGGTGTCCGCGTTCGCGGCCTGGTGGCTCGTCGTGGTGCCCTCGGTGCAGTGGCTGTCCGCCTTCCTGTCCGACCCGCGCCGGCGGAAGGTCTTCGAGCGGTGCTGCGGCGGTGCGCTGCTGGCCATGGCGACCGCGATCGCCGTCGGCTGAGCAGTTCCGTTGACCGCCTGTGATGATCGTGCTTACTCTGCATGATCTGTTTCGGGCGAGCCGAGGGAGCTGCTCATGCGTCGACGGTGGGGACTGGCGGTCGGGCTCGCTGCGGCGCTGGGCGCGTCGGTCGCCTTCGTAGCACCGTCCGGAGCGGCACCTAGCGGGCCGGACGCGTTGCGCGTCGACCTCGACGACATCCTCGCCGACGAGCGGCTGAACGGGTCGCACGCCGGGGTCGTGGTGCGCGACCCGGCCACCGACGAGGTGCTCTACAGCAGGCAGGCGACCGACCGCGCGACCCCGGCGTCGAACGCGAAGCTGCTCACCTCGGCCGCGGCGCTGGAGGCGCTGGGGCCGGACTACCGGTTCCGCACCGACGTCGTGACCGCCGGGCGGCAGCACGGGCCGGTGCTGCTCGGCGACCTCTACCTGCGCGGCACCGGCGACCCGACGCTGCTCGCCGCCGACTACGACCGGCTCGCGGAACAGGTTGCGGCGTCCGGGGTTCGGGCCGTGCACGGTCAGTTGCTGGCCGATGGCACCTGGTTCGACGACGTGCCGCTGGGCACCGGCTGGGCGTGGGACGACGAGCCGTACTACTACGCCGCACCGGTTTCCGCGCTGACCGTGGCTCCGAACACCGACTTCGACGCCGGGACCGCGCTCGTGCGGGTCAGCCCGACGGTCGAGGGGAGCCGGGCCGAGGTGCGGCTGGAACCGGCCACCGGCGTCGTGCAGATCGACAACCGGACCACCACTTCGGCCGCGGACGGCGAACTCGACGTGACCGTGCAGCGCGACCACGGCGGTTCCCGGGTGGTGGTGACCGGGAGCGTGCCGGCCGGTTCGCAGCCGTTCGAAGACTTCACCTCGGTGCCGGATGCGTCCGCGTACGCCGCCGACGTCTTCGCCCGCGCGCTGGCCGCGCACGGCGTGACGATCAAGGGGACCGGGGAGGGGACCGCGCCGGCCGACGCGCGGGCGCTCGCCTCGCGGCAGTCGATGCCGCTGCGGGAACTCCTGGTCCCCTTCCTGAAGCTCAGCAACAACGGGCACGCGGAAGTCCTGGTCAAAGCGATGGGGCGGGAAGCCCGCGGCGAGGGCAGCTGGTCGGCCGGGCTGGAAGTGCTGACCGAGGAGCTGAGCGGTCTCGGCGTGAACCCGGACGTGCTGCGCGTGGTGGACGGTTCCGGTCTGTCCACGATGGACCAGGTGACGCCGGAACAGCTGGCCCTGCTGCTGGACAACGCGCGCGAGCGGCCCTGGTTCCGGTCCTGGTACGACGCGCTGCCGATCGCCGGGGTAGCGGACCGCATGGTCGGCGGCACGCTCCGCAACCGGATGGGCGGAACCGCGGCGCAGAACAACGTCCACGCCAAGACCGGATCGCTGACCGGGGTCACGTCGCTGTCCGGCTACGTCACCGCCGCCAACGGCCGCGAACTGGTCTTCTCGGTGGTGTTCAACGACTTCCTCGGCGGCTCCCCGCGAGACCTGGAGGACGCGATCGCGGTCCGGCTGGCCGAGTACGACGGCGCCGATGACCGGCCGAGCGGCCGCGTGCACGTGCCGAAGTCGCGCACGCACGTCGACGATCCGGGCACGCCGGTCGACGAAAGTGCCCTGGAATGCTCGTGGGTGAAGGCGTGCTGACCCGGAAGGGCCGGTGTGACCCCGGTCTCGGGGAAGGCTAAGGGGCATTCCGGAGACCGGGGCGCGGTTACGCCGGTAGCGTGAACGGGGTCAAGCCAGCACGCATGCCGAGGAGCCCGTCCCGTGACCTTCATCAGCGACATCCTGGCAGTCGTCGGAGGCTTGCCGAAGCCGCTATTGGTCCTGGTGACCGGCGCATTGGTGCTCGGCGAATGCACCATCGGCCTGGGCTTCCTGGTGCCCGGCGAGAGCGGCCTGCTGATCGCCTCGGCGGCGGTGACCGACGTCGGGTTCTTCATCCTGCTGGCCTCCGTCGTCGCGGTGTGCGCGGCGGTCGGCGACAACATCGGATTCTGGCTCGGGCGCCGCTACCGGCTGAAGATGCGCGAGACGAAGGTGGTGCGCAAGCTCGGCCAGAAGCACTGGGACCGGGCCGGGGAGCTGCTGTGCAAGTGGGGCGTGGGGGCCGTGCTGGTGGCGCGGTTCCTGCCGGTGGTGCGGACCCTGATGCCGGCCGCGGCCGGGGCGAGCGGGATGTCGTACGCGCGGTTCTTCGTGTCGTCGTTGATCGGGGCGATCGCCTGGTCCGCGACGCATGTGAGCATCGGGTGGGCCGCTGGGGCTTCGGCGAAGTACATCGAGGAGACGTTGGGGCGGGCCAGTTGGGTGCTGGTCGTTGTCGTGGTGCTTGTCGGGGTGGGGGTTTGGTACGCCAAGCGGCGGCGGTCGCAGCGGGCCGTTGCGACCGCCGAGGCTCCGTCAGGTGGTGAGTTGGAGGACGTTGAGTCCGCGGCTTGATTTTGGGGTTTGTTGGGCAGGCTTCTGGGTTCCCGGGGGCCTGTTCTTCTTTTGGTTTGGGGTGGGGCGGGACTTTTAGCAGGGCGCAGGCCAGGGCGGCAACCGGTTAGGTGCCGCGCCGGAAGCCGGTTGCTGCGACGATGGCTCCGAGACCGGCGAGGATACCGATAGCGGCGAATGCGGTGTGGAAGCCGTCGAGGCCGGTTCCGGCTACGAGGACTGTTGATACGGCGGCGACGCCTGCCGCGCCGCCGATCTCGCGCATTGTCTCGAGCAAGCCCGATGCGAGTCCTGATTCCGATTCGGTGACACCGGACAGCGCGCCGATCTGGAGCGAGGGCCCGCAGACCCCGAAGCCGAGCCCGGCGACCAGGAACGCCGGAAGCAGGTCGGTGAGGTAGCCGGCGTCGGCGGGGACCCGAGCAAGCCACACCACTCCGACGGTCACCAGCGTCAGGCCGGTTACCAGCAGGCGCCGGACGCCCACGGCGGCTGCGAGACGGCCGACGGTCCACGCGACTCCGAACCCGGTCGTTGTCGTGGCCAGCCACGCCAGACCTGTTCGCGCTGCCGAGTAGCCGAGTTTCTGCTGCATCAGCAGCGATCCGAGGAAGATGAACGAGAAGAACGCGCCGAATGCGAGCAGCGCGGTGAGGTTCGCCGCGACGAGCGTGCGGTTCCTCAGCGCCCTGGTCGGCACGAGCGGGGCTGGTGAACGCTTCTCCGACCACACGAACACGGCCATCAGCACGCCGGACGCGGTGAACCACGCCAGTGTGCCGGCGGAGGTCCATTCGCGGGTGGAGGCATGGTGGAGTGCGTAGACGAATGTCAGCAGTCCGCCGGTCACCGTGCTGGCCGCTGCGACGTCGAGCCGCCCGGAACGGCCACGGGGCTCATCGGCCGCAAGGCAGGTGATGGCGAGTGCGATGAGCGCGAGGCCGGCGGGAACGTTGACGAAGAACGCCCACCGCCAGCCCGGACCAGCGGCAATGAGACCGCTCGCGACAACGCCCACCGTTCCGGCTACTCCGCCGACGGCTCCGACGATGCCGAGAGCCCGATTGCGTTCCCGCCCTTCACGGAAGGTGACAGCCAGCAGCGACAAGACTGCCGGTGCGATGAGTGCACCGCCCAACCCCTGGAGCCCACGCGCCGCGATCAGCACGCCGCTGTGCTGCGCCGCACCCGCCACCAGCGACGCGGCGGTGAACAAGCCAAGGCCGGCGAGCAAGACGCGACGTCGTCCTAGCAGGTCGGTCATCCGGCCACCGACGAGGAGGAATCCGCCGAGCAGGAGACCGTAGGCGACGACAATCCACTGCAAACCGCCTTGGCTGATTCTGAGATCTCGCTGGATCGAGGGCAGGGCCACGTTCACGATGGCGATGTCGAGGCCCACCATCGCCATGGCGGCGCACGCCAGTACCAGCACGAGCCCTTGGCGAGGCCGTGCCTTCTCCTCGCGCGTGGTTTCCACGGTGCTTTCCATGGCAGACATGGGTTCGGTGTCCTTCAACTCGCGGCGGTTCACCGGCGGTAGCTCGCCATGGGCTGGCCGGCGCCGGTGGTGAGCAGCTGCGGCAGGCTCTTGGTGATGAAGAAGGTCCAGGCGCGCGAGCACGCTTCGAAGCAGGCGGACTCCGCCGCGGTGAGGCCTTCGTGCGTGAAATGCAGCGTCGTGCCCTGCGCGTCGGTGGTGATGTCGAAGATGACGTTGGTGTCGGTCCACTCGTCACGGTCGTCGATGAAGGTGCGGTCGGAGGGCCGCGAGCGCACGCAGTCCACGACGTGCCAGACCACCCGTCGGCCGGGCACGAACTCGGTGATCTGGAACCGGGCGAAACGGATGCCCCCCTTGGCTCGGGCGGTCTCACCGGCGAATTCGCTGTCGTCGGTGAAGACGAACTCGTCGTGCAAGGCGGCAGAGTGGCCGATGAGGTTCTCGCTCCACCAGCCGCGGACGTTGGTAATGGCCTCGAAGACCTGCTCCGGCGTCCGGTCGACGGTCACGGTGGCAGTCAGGTGCTCGGTGTCCGACATCGTCCTTGCCTCTCTCCTGGGTGGTTTCGCCCCACCGACGAAGGAGGCCGCCCGGGATCGACATCGACCGGGAAGAAACTTCGAAAAATTCGGCTGCGATGGCCTTTGTGCCGGTCAGAGCTCGGAAAGACGACCCGCCAGATAGCGACGTTCGGCGTCGGTCGGCGCCAGTTTCAGCGCCTCCTCGTAGGACGTCGCGGCCTCGGCGAGGCGGCCGTCCCGGCGGAGAAGATCGGCCCGTGTCGCGGGCAGCAGGTAGTAGCCATCGAGCTCGCCGGACTCGGTGAGATCGTCGACGAGGGCGAGTCCGGCGGGGATGCCGTCGGCCATCGCGATCGCCACGGCGCGGTTGAGGTCCACCACGGGAGATGGCGCCAACCGCATGAGCTCCGCGTAGAGGGCGGCGATCTGCGGCCAGTCGGTAGCCGCGGCGTCGGGCGCTGTGGCGTGACAGGCGGCAATCGCGGCCTGCACCTGATACGGCCCGGCGCGCCGCACGGCCAACGCTTGGTCAAGCGTCGTAAGGCCTTCGGCGATCAGCGCGCGATCCCACTGGGATCGGTCCTGGTTCTCCAACGTGACCAGCACGCCGTCGTCGGTGCGATTCGCGCGGCGGGCCTCGAGCAGCAGCATCAACGCCAACAAGCCGCGCGCCTCAGGCTCGGTCGGCATCAGGCGGACCAGCGTCCGGGCGAGGTGGATCCCCTCAGCGGCCAGCGCCCTGCGCCCGTCTTCTTCGTCGTAGCCCTCGTTGAAGATCAGGTACAGCACCGCGAGGACAGCTGTCAGCCGGTGCGGCAGGAGCTCTGCCGGTGGAACCCGGTACGGTATCCCGGCTTCGATGATCTTGCGCTTGGCGCGCACCAGGCGTTGCGCCATCGTCGGTTCGGCGGTCAGGAACGCCTTGGCGATCTCACCCGTGCTCAGCCCCGCCAGCGTCCGTAGCGTCAGGGCGACCCGGGCGGGGAACGGCAGCGCGGGATGGCAGCACGTGAAGATCAGCCGCAACCGCTCGTCCGGAATCTCCTCAGCCGACGGCTCGATCGGATCCCGCTCCAGCGCAGCGAGCTGCCGCAACTTCGCCGCCCCCGTTGCGTCCCGCCGCAGCCGATCGGTCGCCCGGTGACGTGCCGTCGTCGTCAGCCACGCACCCGGACGAGCCGGAACGCCATCGCGTGCCCACGTCGCCAACGCGGCGGCGAACGCGTCCTGCGCGCAGTCCTCCGCCAGATCCCAGTTCCCGGTCAGCCCGATCAGCGTGGCGACCACTTGGCCCCACTCGTCCCGGTACGCCGCATCGACCGCGGCACGAACCGCCTCCGGCGCGGTCATTCCCAGACGGGGCGGACCTCGACACAACCCCGGCTCGCGTAGGGGTGCCGGGCCGCGATCGCGATCGCCTCGTCCAGATCGACGCACTCGATGATGTCAATACCGCCGATGAAGTCCTTCGTCTCCGCGAACGGACCATCGGACACCAGCGTCTCCCCATCACGGACACGGACCGTCGTCGCATCCGCCACCGGACGCAACCGCGCACCACCGATAATGGCTCCCCGCCGGCCCACCTCCGCCCCATACGCCTGATGCGCCGGGTCCGCCGCAATCTCCTCCATGGTCGGCGACACCTTCTCGTCGTCACAGATCAGGAGCACATACTTCATGAGGCCACTATGCCCGACCTGCCCGATCCGCTCGAACGCCACACCTCTGCCGACGATCGGCCGCCGCCCCATCGGGATCATGGTGGGGCTTGGCTTCGGGGTGATCCGTTGCCGGGGTTGGGTCGTTGTGAGGATGAGGCGATTTGGCGGGCAGTTGCCCCATGGTCGCCGGACGCTTGCGCATGACCGATGGCGGCGCGGGTTTGGTGGCGGATGGGGTCGCCTTCGGCGTGTCGTGCACGGATTTCGTTGGCGCGGCCGTGTTTTTGGATCGCGGTCGGGTGTTTCACCTGATCAAGCGACCATAAAAACAGTGCGAATGCAAGTTCGAATCAGGAGAATGGAGGTATGACACCGCTGCTGAACATCCAGGACTCGACTGTGCAGGCCATGCCTCAACAGTCGGCGGTGTCATGCACCGATGCCGAACTCGCGGCCCGTATCCAGGAACTGGAAGCCGAGATGCGGGTGCTGATGTGGGAGCAGCTGCAGTACATCGCCGAAGCCGGCCACCGGGCAATTCACGCCGAGACCACCGCCCGATCACTGCAAGTCTGGTTGCAGGGGCTGCTCAACATCGACCCGCGCGACGCGAAAACCCGCGTCACGGTGGCCCGCAATGTCGAGGACCGGCAAGCCTTCCACGGTGAGCTCATGCCACCGGAACTGCCCGGCACCGCCGCCGCTTTGGCTGAAGGTGCGATCGGGCTGGAGCACGCGCGCGTCATCGTCAACGGCATTCGCCGCCTACCCGAGTACGCGCGCTGTCACCAGGTCGCCGAGGTTGAGGCGACTCTTGCGGGGTATGCGCGGACGATGTCGCCGAGGGAGCTGGAGAAACTCGCCGAACGCATCCGCTACCTCCTCGACCAGGACGGCGCGTACCGCGATGAGGAAACCCAGCACGAGGCACGGGAGTTGTACTACGGCACCACCCGGGATGGGATGACCGTCATCAAGGCGAAGCTGGACCGTGAGACTGGTGCGAAGTTCGCCGCGCTTATGCAACCGCTGGCCGCGCCTCGACCCGAGATCGACGGGGAGAAAGACCCCCGCACGGTCGGGCAGCGCAACGCCGACGGATTCGCCGCGCTGCTGGACCTGGCGCTGGACCACGACGGAATGCCCCGCACCGGCGGACAACGACCGCAGATGACGATTGCCATCGACTTCGACGACCTCAAGCGGGGCTTGGAGATCATCGGTGAGGACGGCATGCCCGGCACCCTCAACACCGAACGCGCCATCACCGCCCACAACGCCCGCCGCATCGCGTGTGACGCCGAAATCCTGCCGATGGTGCTTGGCGGTGACAGTCTGCCGTTGGATGTGGGTAGGGCGAAACGAACCGCGCCCACCCACATTCGCGCCGCGTTGCTTCGGCGCGATGGCGTGTGCGCCTTCCCGGGGTGTGACCGGCCGCCGGGGACACCGGAAGCGCACCACGTCCAACACTGGGCCGACGGCGGAGCCACCGACCTGAACAACATGGTGATGCTCTGCGCACACCACCACCGCACACTCCACAACCAACGCTGGGACATCACCATGCACGACGGGCGACCCGAGTTCATCCCACCGCCCACAATGGACCCCAGGCGAACACCCAGACCAGGCGGCACAGCACTACCCACCCAACACCGCGAACACCTCCGGGAGCTCATCCCCGCACCACGGGGCCCGGCGGGCGATTCGTGACGCCCAAGTGATGCTGACGGGGCGGAAGCCTTCTGGATTCCCGCCCCGGCATGAGTGAGTGCTGCGGACAAACCCTCGGAAGGGGCTAATGCTCGGCGAGGCGTACGCGTGATCTGTGTGGGTGCTTCATGCGGGCGAATCGACCTTCGCTGGTTCGCCAGGTGCAAGCGACTCCTGGGTGGGCGAGGCAGCTCGGGCACTGGATCGCGAGTGCGCTTCTACGTGTGTCGAGCTCAGATTCCGTTCCCCAGCCGAGCTTTTGGCCAAGGTCCACGAGGACTTTGCGGACGTGGACAGGATTTGCTCGGCCGGCGTCATCACCTGCTTCTCTGATGGATTCCGGTACCGGGTTGAGTGGCTCATTCGGCCTGGTGACCCGCTGGTCATCGTCCAATTCGTTGGTGCGGAAGCGGGGATGTCCGTTAAAGCGGTATCGAGTGATCAGCGACTTTCGTGAGAACCGGGTGAGTCCCTCGCGAACGAAGCTTCGGGCCTCGATCGGATCGTCGTCAAGCGCGAACAGCTCGGCGGCGATCTGCCGATAGTCGTCCGTCCCGACACCGTCCTCGTCCACGTAGGACCGCAAACCGACCCAGAGCAGTCGGAAGTCGCGTGGCAACTCGGCGAGGGCTGATGACCGCCAGAACCATGGTTCGATCGAGCGGGTGCGCATCGCTCAGGAGATCCTTTCGTGCGGTGAGAGTTATCGCGGGAGGTGCGGTCCTCTTGGCTTCTCGCTGGAATGGGCGAAGTCGAACAGCTCCGGCAGCGCTTCCTCGCCGAAGATCACCGCACAGGCGGCGATGAGCTCGGGGCCTGGCTGGCTGCCATTGAGCGCGCGATACACCGTTGAGCGACTCAGCTGCGCCGCTTCGGCGAAATCGTCGACATTCCACCCACGCGCGTTGCGGTAGTCCCGGAACTTGTCCGAGCGTAGGTGGACGAGGTACGGCATGAGAGTCCTCTCAAATCTGTCTCATGAATGAGACTCTCATTCATGAGATTGGATTGATGTTGGACTCTAATGGATTACTTTCTCCGGGTCCACTCTGTCGCAATCTTGATACAGCGATGAGGGGGAAGGGGTGTGCTGCTGGCGGGATCAAGGCTCGCGGGCCGCGAAGGCTATCCCGGGTTGCATGCGTGCGACTAGGCTCGCATGCATGGCAGTGAGTGGCTCTGACAACGTTGTCGATGACGACGGAGAAGGCGGTGATTTCGTCGAGTACCTTGAGCGACATCTGGCGGAGCGCGGCTGGACGGTCCACGACTTCTGTGAGCACAGCGGACTCAAACCCAGCGTTGTTTTCCGTTGGCGCAAGGGATATAGGCCGGACATCGGCAACGCGCGGATCATGGCGAAGGCGCTCAGCGTGCCCCTTCTTGAAGTGCTCGTGAAGGCTGGGCGACTGACGGCTGCTGAGGCGAACGCCGACGTCCGGATTGTGCCGGAGCTCAGTGAGGTGCCAGTTGCGGTTCTCATGCGAGAACTTGCTGTTCGGGTAGCCCGGCTCGAGAGTGACGAAGGGTCGAGAACGGAAGTGCGCAACCAATAGTGCTGGCTACGGTATGTGAACGAATGATCGCTAAACGGACTAATCTATCCTGATCGGCAGGACCATTCTGTGTGACCTTGATCTCAAATCGAACACAAAAGCGACCGCGGCGTGACAAGTGGCTCTCTGAGGAGTGGACTTTCACAAGCAACCGGATGAGAGGGGGCAACGCGTCCCCACGTTGGCGCTGGGGGAGCACGGGCCATGCACGCGAAGCCACGGTCGGTGGAGATTCCACTTCCGCGGACCGGTGACCGGCTGAATCTGGCCGTCGAGGACCAGGATGATGAGAGCTGTGTGATCGCTTGGATGGACAGTGATCGCGACGGCAAGTGCGAACCGTGTGAGTTCGACCCGGATGAGGCTCGGCACGTGGCGCAGACTCTGCTCGACCTCCTGCGTTCGATGGAGGGCGCCGCGACGATCGCTGTTCCACGGCCGAGTGATCGGCGGTTGATTCTGGTCGTGGAGCACGAGGGTGACGAGAGCTATCTGACCGCCTGTCTTGGCAACAAGAGCAGCGACGGAAGTTACGAGGCGTGCGAGTTCAACTCCGAGGACGTGCGCCTCGTGGCACAAGCCCTCCGCGAGCTCGCGGATTGTGCTGACGAGATGCGCAATCGGGCGTGAGGTCAGCCGACCGGTGTTGTGGGTTTTGCGGTGAGTTGTCTGCGGTGTTTGGTGAACAGCTTCGGGTTGTTCATCGCTAGGAATGCCGTGGTTTCGTTCGCTCGGTGGAACCGGGCTACGAAGCGGCGGTCGTCCGGTGATCCGTCGACGATCTCCACTTCGTCCTTCGGGCTCGCGTGGCCGGCGAACTGGATTCGTACTCCGTACTGCTCCGACCAGAAGTACGGCACCGTCGTGAAGTTCCGCGCCGTACGCCCCGCGAGGAGGTTGTGGATCGCTGTTGCCGGTTGTTCCAGCGCCGTGGTCCAGTGCTCGAACCGTTGCGCTCCGTTCGGCGTGCCGTAGTTGGCCACGTCGCCGACCGCCACCACGTTCGGCAGGTTCGTGACTCCGCCTGCGTCGCACTGCACGCCGTTCGACACCGTCAGGTCCGAGCCGTGCAGCCAGTCGGTGTTCGGGCGGGCTCCGATGCCGATCACCACCACATCGGCCGGGAGGACGGTGCCGTCCGTGAGCTCGACCGCCGTGACCCGGTGTTCCCCGTGCAGTCGCTCGACTCCTGCTCCGCAGAGCAGTCGCACATCGTGGTCCGCGTGCAGGGCAGCGCACACCGCGCCCAGTTCCGGGCCCACGACGTGCGCGAGCGGGACTTCGAGCGCCTCCACCACCGTCACTCCGAGACCGAGCATTCGGCAGGTCGATGCCACTTCGGCGCCCACGAATCCGGCGCCGACGATTACCGCTCGCGCTCCCGGGCGCAGGTCGTCGCGCAGGGCTATCGCGTCGTCGAGGGTGCGCAGCGTGTGCACTCCTGGTGGCGTTGCGGGCAGCGTCCTCGGGGTTGCGCCGGTTGCGATCACCACCCCGTCCGCTCGGCAATGCGTGCCGTCGTCCAGCTCGATCGCGCCGTCCGCCGTCGACAGGGCGACTGCGCGGCGACCCAGGCGCCAGGTCGCGTCCACTTCGGCGAGGTCCGGTTCCTCCGCCAGCGCGAGGTCGCTCGCTTCTTGCTTCCCGGCGAGGAAATCCTTCGACAGCGGCGGTCGGTCGTACGGCCGGTGCGGTTCGTCTCCGATCAGCTCTATTCGGCCCTCGAAGCCCTGCGCGCGCAGTTCCTGCGCCGCTCGCCAGCCTGCCAGGGACGCGCCGACGATCGCGACCGCCCTCATGCGACTTCCTGCGCTTCGGTCTCGACGTAGATCGTTCCGTCCGCGACCTGCACCGGGTACGTCCGCACCGGGCGCTTCGCCGGCAGACCGCACGGCAGGCCCGTGCGCAGGTCGAACGCCGCCGCGTGCAGCGGGCACTCGACCCGGCAGTCCTCCACCCAGCCCTCCGCCAGCGAGGCGTCCTGGTGGGTGCAGGTGTCGTCGATGGCGTAGAGGTCGCCTTCCACGTTGAACACCGCGATCGGGACGTGCGCCTCGATGCGGACGGACTCGCCGGGCGGCAGATCGGACACTCGGCAGGCTTCGAACATCTTGGACCTCCGTTGCGCTATCCAGAACACGGAGTGCGATGCGCAACAATGTGCGGCTTCGGTCCCGGGCTCGTCAAGGGGTTCGGTCGGCACATCGTGCGCGGCCTCCATTCGTGTTACACGGCCGAAAAAACCCGTTGTGCGCTCTTGACGGCCCCCGGCGCTACCGGCGACGGTGTTGCTCTCAACGAAACTCGGCGCGCATCGCGCAACAAAATCCCTGCTGCTTCTTGAGCCGGTGACCCCGTGCTGCCGGCGTCGACGCACCCACCCAGGAGGCCTCATGGGCAACCAACCCCGCGTGGTCGTCATCGGAGCCGGAATCGTCGGCTGCTCGCTGGCCGACGAGCTCACCGAACGCGGCTGGACCGACGTCACCGTCCTCGAACAGGGCCCGCTGTTCGCCACCGGCGGCTCCACCTCGCACGCCCCCGGCCTGGTGTTCCAGGCCAACCCGTGCCGGACCATGACCCGGTTCGCGGCCTACACCGCCGCCAAGTACCGCAGTCTCGACCTCGACGGTGAGTGGTGCTTCCGGCAGCTCGGCGGGCTCGAGGTGGCCGGTTCCGCGGCGCGCTGGGACGAGGTCGAGCGGCGGCACGGCTGGCTCACCTCGTGGGGCGTCGAGAGCCGCCTGATCGATCCCGACGAGTGCGCCGAGCTGCACCCGCTGGTCGATCCGGCGCGGATCCTCGGCGGGCTGCACATTCCCACCGACGGGCTGGCCAAGCCGGTGCGCGCCGCCGAAGCGCAGGCGCGGCGTGCGATCGCTCGGGGCGCGCGGTTCCTGCCCGGGCAGCGCGTCGTTTCCATCGAGCGCGGCGGCGGGCGGGTGACCGCCGTCGTGACCGAACAGGACCGGTTCCCCGCCGACGTCGTCATCTCCTGCGTCGGCATGTGGGGGCCTCACATGGGTGCGCTGGTGGACCTCGACGTCCCGCTCGTGCCGATGGCGCACCAGTACGCCAAGACCGGGCCGGTCGCCGCCATCGCCGGGCGCAACGACGAGCGGACCGAGGCCGGGCTGCCGATCCTGCGGCACCAGGACGGCGACCTCTACTTCCGGGAGCACGTCGGCCGCATCGGCATCGGCTACTACGGGCACCGCCCCCTGCCGATCGATGCCGGCGACATCCGCGCCCCCGGCCAGACCGCCGAGATGCCGTCGATCGAGCCGTTCACCGCCGCCGACTTCCGGCCCGGCTGGGAGGAGGCCGTTTCGCTGCTGCCCGCGCTGGCCGGCACCGAGGTCGCCGAAGGGATCAACGGCCTGTTCTCCTTCACCCCGGACGGGATGCCGCTGCTCGGCGAGCATCCCGACCTGCGCGGGTTCTGGCTGGCCGAGGCCGTGTGGATCACCCACTCCGCCGGGGTCGCCCGGGCGATGGCGCAGTGGCTCGTCGACGGGCAGCCCGCGGAATCCCTGCACTCGTGCGATCTCAACCGGTTCGAACCCGCGCAGCGCAGCCCCGAATACGTGCACGCGCGCAGTTGCCGCAGTTTCGTCGAGGTCTACGACATCCTGCACCCGCTCGAACCCGGGCAGGAGCCGCGGCCGATGCGGACGAGCCCGTTCTACGAGCGGCAGCAGGAGCTCGGCGCCGAGTTCCTCGAAGCCGCCGGGTGGGAACGCCCGCACTGGTACGCGGCCAACGCCGGGCTGCCGGAGGTCGAGGAGGTGCCCGGTCGCGGGGACTGGGCCTCGCGGTTCTGGTCGCCGATCGCCGGGGCCGAGGCCCTGGTCACCCGCAAGCGCGTCGCGCTGTTCGACATGACGCCGCTCAAGCGGCTGGAGGTGACCGGGCCCGGGGCGCTGGAATTCCTGCAGTGGCTGACCACCAACCAGCTCGCGAAGAAACCCGGTTCGGTCACCTACACCCTGTCCCTGGACGCCGCCGGCGGGGTGCGCAGCGACCTCACCGTGGCGCGGCTGTCCGAGCAGCGCTTCCAGGTTGGCGCCAACGGGAACCTCGACCTGGCCTGGATGCGGCGGCAGCTGCCCGACGACGGCCGGGTGCAGGTCCGGGACATCACCGGCGGGACCTGCTGCATCGGCGTGTGGGGTCCGCTCGCGCGCGCCCTCGTGCAGCCGCTGACCAGCACCGACTTCTCGCACGAGGGCTTCGGCTTCTTCAAGAACAAGCGCGCGTTCGTCGGCGGCGTCCCGGTGACCGCCATGCGCCTGTCCTACGTGGGCGAGCTCGGTTGGGAGCTGTACACCGACGCCGACCAGGGGCGCAGGCTCTGGGACGCGCTGTGGGACGCCGGGCAGCAGCACGGGATCATCGCCGCCGGTCGCAGCGCCTTCAACAGCCTGCGGCTGGAGAAGGGCTACCGGTCGTGGGGCGCGGACATGACAACCGAGCACGATCCGTTCGAGGCCGGTGTCGGGTTCGCCGTCCGGATGGACAAGGACTTCCTCGGCCGCGAGGCGCTGCAGCGGCGCGAGGCCCGCCGCCGGCTGAGCCCGCTGCTGATCAAGGACCGGGAGACCGTGGTCATGGGGTCCGAGCCCGTCCATGCCGACGGCGCTCCGGTCGGCTACGTCACCAGCGCGGCCTACGGCTACAGCATCGGCGAGAGCATCGCGTACGCCTGGCTGCCTGGCTCGCTCGCCGTGCCCGGCAACGCCGTGGAGATCGAGTACTTCGGCGAGAAGGTGCCCGCGGTGGTCGCCGAGGAGCCGCTGTTCGACCCCGAGATGAAGCGTCTGCGCAGCTGAAAGACATCCCAGGAGCTTGAATGTCAAGCCGCAGCCGAGTTGACGTGATGGGCCCAAGCGGTCGTTTCGTCGTAGAGGGTGCCGGTTTTGAGGCAGCCGTGGAGGATGCCGACGAGCCGGTTGGCGAGTTGACGCAGGGCGGCGTTGTGGCCGGCGCCGCGGGCGCGTTGCCGGTCGTAGTATGCGCGTGCTCCCGACGAGAGTCGCAAGGCGCTGAAGGCCTGGGTGGTGAGTGCGTCGATGAGCCGGTCGTTGTGGACGAAGCGGGCCAGGGCGACCTTCTTCTTGCCCGACGCGCGGGTGATCGGGGAGGTGCCGGCGTAGTTCTTGCGGGCTTTGGCGCTGGCGTAGCGGTGGGGGTCGTCGCCGAACTCTGCGAGCACCCGGGCGCCGAGGACCGGCCCCAGACCGGGCTGGGACAGGATGATCTCAGCGGCCGGGTGCTGCCCAAAATGGGCCTCGACCTGCCCTTGCAGGGTTTTGACCTGAGTGCCCAGGACGGTCAGGACCGCCAGCAGCGCCTGGATGGAGGCGGCGTAGGCGGCGACCACGACCTCCGGCTGGCCGAGGTGCTCAGCGCGCAGCGCGGCCTGGATCGCCTCCGCCTTCTCGGTGATGTCCTTGCGGCGTGCCCGTTTCAACGCGGCGCTGATCTGTGTGATCGTCAACCGGGCGGCCTGGGCCGGGGTAGGTGCCTTGGCCAGCAATTCCAGGGCGTCGGCGGCGTCGAGGTCGTCGAAGGCGACCAGCGCGGCGGGGAAGTAGTCCCGCAGTGCGTGCCGCAGCCGCTGGGTGTGGCGAGTCCGTTCCCAGATCAGCATCTTGTGCGTTCGGGCCACCACTTTGATCGCCTCGGCCTGGGCGCTGTCACCGGCCACCGGCCGCAACTCGTGGCCGTGGGTGCGGACCATGTCGGCCAGCACGTGAGCGTCACCGGCGTCACTCTTGGCTCCCGAGACACCCAGCCGGTCACGAAACCTGGCGGCTTGCAACGGGTTCACCGCCAGCACCGTGTACCCGGCCGCGACCAACGCCGCCACCCACGGTCCCCGGTCGGTCTCGATGCCGACCAGCACCTCGACCTCGTCGGCGTCGTCACCGGCCAACTCCCCGACGATCGCGTGCAACCGGGCCATTCCCGCAACCCCTTCGGGCAGCCGGGCTTTGGCCAGTCTGCGACCCGAGCCGTCCATCACCTCCACATCGTGATGGTCCTCGGCCCAG
>NZ_JBSGJZ010000051.1:0-55744 GCF_053605825.1 Saccharopolyspora sp. NPDC003752
GGTGGGCGATGCGGGTGTGGATGTGCGGTTGGTGTGGATTGTCCGCTCTCTCGGCGATTTCCCGCCGTGGTGCGCGTTTTCGGCTGCCGGGGTGGGCCGGATATCTTGGTCCGTGGCCGCTTCGCGGCCGGTCGGTGCGGAGGTCCCGGGAGGGCGCAGTGCGGTTCAACGACGATGCGGAGCTGGACGCCTCGCAGGTCGAGGACGTCGGTGGTTCCGGCGGCGGGATCGGCGGCGGCACCATCGCCGTCGGCGGCGGGGGACTGGCGCTCGTGGGGATCGTGCTCTACTTCCTGCTCGGCAACTTCACCGGCGGCGGTGGCCAGGTGCAGTTGCCGCTGAGCCTCGACCAGCTGCCCGCCGGCCAGCAGGCGGACGACCAGCGCCTGGCGCGGGAATGCCGGACCGGTGCGGACGCCAACAGGCGGGACGAGTGCGCGCTGGTCGCGTCGATCAACTCCATCCAGGGCTACTGGGGCGAGCAGTTCCAGAGCTCGGGCCGGAAGTACCAGGCCGCGCCGACGAAGTTCTTCCGCGGCGCGGTGAACACCGCCTGCGGCGGCGCGACCTCCGACGTCGGCCCGTTCTACTGCCCGGCCGACGCGGACGTCTACATCGACCTGGACTTCTTCAAGGAGCTCCAGACGCGGTTCGGCGCCCAGGGCGGGCGTTTCGTGGAGGCCTACGTGCTTGCCCACGAGTACGGCCACCACGTGCAGAACCTGCTCGGCACCAACTCGAAGGTCGATTCCCGGCAGACCGGGCCGACCTCGGGCGCGGTGCGCCTGGAACTGCAGGCCGACTGCTACGCCGGGGTGTGGGCAAACCACGCCACGACGGTGCCCACGCGCTCCGGGAAACCGCTGATCCAGGATATCTCCGCGGACGACGTCCGCCGTGCCCTGGACGCCGCCGGGCGCATCGGCGACGACTACATCCAGCAGCGCCTCGGCGGCGGCCGGGTCGACGAGAGCAAGTTCACCCACGGCAGTTCGGCGCAGCGCGAGAAGTGGTTCACCACCGGCCTGCGGACGGGGAACCCGAACGCCTGCAACACCTTCGACCCGAAGGTGAACCTGGGCTGATCCGCAATTTCCATTGAAATCGAACCTTCGATTTCAATGGAAATTGCGGACTGGTGCACTCGGGCGCCGCGTTCGGGTGGGGCTCAGCTCCGGGGCTTGCCGAAGATCAGGCGGTAGCCGACGAGCAGGATCAGTGCTCCCAGCACCGCCAGGCCCCAGGTGCGCAGGTCGAAGAACGTGCCGAGCTCGACGTGGAAGAGGGTCTTGCCGACCCAGCCGCCCACGAAGGCGCCCGCGACGCCGAGCAGGATGGTGACGATGCAGCCGCCCGGGTCCCGGCCCGGCATGAGGGCCTTGGCGATACCGCCCGCGATCAGTCCCAGCACGATCCAGCTGATGATGCCCATCGGCGTCCTCCCTGACGTTTCGTTCTACGGCGGCCGCAGCATTCCAGATCGCCGGATCGGGGTACGCCCCCGATCGGCCCGTCGTGATGTTGATCTCAGCGATCCGTGCGATCCACTGTGGACCTGATGCGGCGTCCGTCCGAAAGTCGCGTTGTCGTGGTGTCCGATCGGCTACGGTGCGTGTGGATCACTTGGTTCGACAGCGATGGAGAGCACGCCGTGCCGGGCAGACCGTGGGACAACGGTGGACCGCAGACCGCCGCTGAGCGGCGCTTCGACGAGCTGCTCAGGCCCAGCAGGGCGCCGGCGCAGCCCGCCGGCGAGCCCGCCCCGGGCGAGGGCAACGGCCAGGTCGCGCCCGCGGAGCGGGTGATCCGCGGCGAGTACTTCACCCAGCGGCTGATCGACTCCCTGGAGGAGGGCGGCTGGCGGCTGTTCAACCGGCGCGGCGCCCAGCCGCTGGTGATCGCGGTCGAGAACGCGCTGTTCACCGGCCGGGTCGATCTGCGCAACGCCGACCTGCCCTACCTGCTGGAGTTCGTCGGCTGCCGGTTCGAGACGGCCCCGGACCTGCGGCAGGCACGGCTGGCCGGGCTGGTGATGTGGAACTGCCGGTTCCCCGGGATCAACGCGCGCAACCTCTCGGTCAGCAACGACACCGTGCTCCGCCGGTGCCGGAGCATCGGCGTCGTGGACCTGGCCGACGCCGATCTCGGCGGCTCGCTGCTGCTCAACGACAGCGAGCTGCGCAATCCCGGGCGGCGCGCGATCTACGGCGACCGGCTCAAGGTGTCGGGCGCTCTGCTGGGCATCCGCCTGCAGGTCGCGGGCGAGATCCGCATCCCCGGCGCGCAGGTGGGCGGGAACCTGACGCTCTCCGGCGGAACCCTGCGCAACCGCGGCCGGAACGCGCTCAACGCCACCGGCATCCAGATCGGCGGCTCGCTGCGGTTCGACGTCGACCGGAACACCGACCGGGCGTTCACCGCGGCCGGCCGGCTCATGCTGCCGAGCGCGCGCATCGCCGGTGATCTGCGGCTCCGGAACGCGCAGCTCGAACCGGGCGTTCAGCCGCCGCGCCGCGGCGACTCCCAGCACGACGACCCGGCCGCCACCCTGGTCGCCGACCGCGCCGACATCCGCGGTGACATCCAGTTCGACCAGAACTTCCGCAGCGGCGGAACCCTCCGGCTGGTCAGCGCCACCGTAGGCGGCAACCTGCGGATGGCGGGCGCGCAGATCGATCTGCGCTGGCTGCGCCCGCCCGCCGCGTCGGTGGAGCAGCCGCTGCGCGCGGCGCACCTCGACGGCATGCAGATCTTCGGCAACCTCGACGCCCGCAACGTCGTCGTGCGAGGCCAGTTCCGGATGACCGACGTCACGGTCAACGGCAGCATCCAGTTCAACAACGCGAAGCTGGTGGGGCCGCGCACCGACGTCCTGCGGGCCAGCCGGGCGGTGGTGGGCAGCAACCTGGAATGCCGCGAGGCCGAGATCATCGGGTCGCTGCAGCTGCAGGGCGTGCGGGTCGGCGCGAACGTCGACCTGCGGTCGGCGCGGCTGACCAAGCCCGCCTGGCACCAGCACCGCAAGGGCTACAAGGCGTCGCTGGACCTGCGCGCGGCCCGGATCGAACGCGACCTGGTGTGCGCCGAGGGCTCGCGGACGTTCCGCGCGGAGGGCGCGGTGGAGCTGCGCTGGGCCACGATCGGCCGGCACCTCAACTTCTGGGGCTGCGAACTCGGCGACGGCTTCTCCCCGGCGGCGCTCAACGCCTTCGGCGTGGTGACGCAGGAGCTGACGCTGCTCCCGCACAGCGCGCCGCAGGGGCGGATCACGTTGCGGCAGGCGCGGTGCGAGCTGCTCGCCGACAACGCCGTGCTCTGGTCGGCCAGGGGAGGGCTCGACTTCGAGGACTTCGGCTACGAGAACTTCTCCGAGTCCTTCGAGCTCACCGACCAGGACCGAGTGCAGGAGCGGCTGGGCTGGCTGCGGGCCGCCTCCGGCGGCGCCTACCAGCCGGGCCCGTACGACCAGCTCGCGAACGTGTTCCGGGCCAACGGCCTGGAAGAGCACGCCGTCACGGCGCTCATCGAGAAGCAGCGCCACCGCTACGCGGCGACCAGCGCCACCACCCGGCCCGGGCTCCGGTGGACGGTGCGGTTGTGGAGCCTGCTGCAGCGGATCACCGTCGGCTACGGCTACCGACCGCTGCGGGCGCTGGCCTGGATGCTGCTGTTCGCGACCGCCGGCACGGCCTGGTTCGCCGTCCACCCGCTGATCCCGGTCAACGAGCAGGACCACCCGGTGTGGAACCCGCTGCTGTACACATTGGACCAAATGTTGCCGGTGGTGACCCTCGGCCAGGACGACATGTGGCAGGCCCGCGGCGTTTCGCAGTGGGTGACCGTCATCCTCGTGGCCGTCGGCTGGACGTTGGCGACGACCGTCGCGGCGGGCATCAGCAGGGGCCTGCACCGGGAACGCTGACCGGCGGACCGGACGACGGCCGCCGGAGGAGCAGGAAACCGGAGGGAAGCCAGTGAAACGATATCGGGTTGGCCGCCGCATCGCGGCGATCGGGACGGCGGCGCTGGTCGCCGCGGCGTTGCCGGTGTCGGCGAACGCCCAGCCGGAGCCCACCACCGAGGTCCGGCTGATCGCGTTCAACGACCTGCACGGCAACCTGGAGCCGCCGGCCGGTTCGTCCGGGAAGGTGACGTTGCCCGACGGCGGCACGGTCGATGCCGGTGGCGCCGCGTTCCTGGCCACCCACGTCGCCCGGCTGCGCGCCGAGAAGAGCAACTCGCTGGTGCTTTCGGCGGGCGACAACATCGGCGCGTCGCCGGTGAACTCGGCGCTGTTCCACGACGAGCCGACCGTCGAGTTCCTCAACGAGATCGGGATCGCCGCGGCGGTCGTCGGCAACCACGAGTTCGACGAGGGCTACCCTGAGCTCCAGCGCGTCCAGTCCGGCGGCTGCCACCCGGCCGACGGGTGCCAGTTCCGCGATTCCTACGGCGGCGCGGACTTCCCGTACCTCGGCGCGAACGTCGCCTTCGACGACGGCCGGCCCGCCCTGGCGCCGTTCAGCGTCGAACGCGTCGGCGGGGTGCCGATCGGGATCATCGGCGTGACGCTGGAGGACCTGCCGGCGATGGTCACGCCCGAGGCGATCAAGGGCCTGAAGTTCGGCGACGAGGTCGAGGCCATCGACCGCACTGCGGACCTGCTGGACAGCGCCGGGGTGAAGGCCCAGGTCGTGCTGCTGCACCAGGGCGACAACACCGAGGGAGGCGGCCCGGACGACTGCCGGGTGACGCCGGGTCCGGCGACGGAGATCGCCACCAACGCCTCGCCGAAGGTCGACCTGATCTTCACCGGGCACAGCCACCAGCAGTACAACTGCGTGATCGACGACCCGGCGGGCAACCCGCGCACCGTGCTGCAGGGCGGCTCCTACGGCCGGCTGCTGTCGGTGGCGGACCTGACCATCGACCGGCTCACCAAGGACGTCGTGCGACCGGCGACGAAGGCGCACAACGAGATCGTCACCCGCGACGTGCCGCCGGACCCCGCCGCGCAGAAGCTGATCGACGAGGCCGCCGGGAAGGCCAGGCCCATCGCGAACCGCCAGGTCGGCACGATCACCGCGGATCTGTTGCGGGAGCCCGCGCCCTCCGGCGAGTCCGCGCTCGGCGACGTGCTCGCCGACGCGCAACTGGAGGCCACCACCGGCAACGGCGCGCAGGTGGCGATCACCAACCCGGGCGGGATCAGGACGGACCTGGTGCACGCATCCTCGCCGGAGGGCGAGGGCGACGGGGTGGTCACCTACGGCGAGACCTACGCGGTGCAGCCCTTCGGCAACGTCATGCAGACGATGACGCTGACCGGGGCGCAGCTGAAGAACGTCCTGGAACAGCAGTGGCAGCCGAACGCGACGCGGATCCTGCAGGTCTCCTCGACGCTGCACTACACCTACTCCGCGTCCGCGCCCGTCGGTTCGAAAGTCTCCGGCATCACCATCGCGGGCAAGCAGGTCGACCCCAACGCGCCCTACCGGGTGTCGGTGAACAACTTCCTCGCCTCCGGCGGGGACGGGTTCACCGAGTTCGCCGGGGGAACGGAAATCGCAGGTGGGCCGGTGGACCTCGACGCGCTCGTCGGCTACCTGGGCGCGCACGCCGGGCTGGCGCCGCCGCCGGCGGATCGCATCGCGGTCGCCCCGTAACGCCGCTCGTGGGGCCCGCGCACCGCGGGCCCCACGGGAGTCGTTCGGGGACAACGCGTTTCGGCCCATGATGTCCGAATTCTCCGGCTGCTTGGCCGGATCGTGATCTTCGTCGACCCGTTGCCGCGCGAACCGGCGCGATAATGGGATTGATGATCATGAGCCGACCACTGGGGGGTGGGCCTGTCGTGGGAACCCGATCGGATGCGCCGCGCGAAGACCTCCGCGCCGGGACGCCGTGCTGGATCGAACTGATCACCACCAACGTCGACAAGGCCTGCGAGTTCTACTCCGGGCTGTTCGGCTGGGAGTACGAGACGCACCGCGATCCGCGGGCCGGGCTGCACGTGATCGCCCTGCAGGAGGGCTTCCCCGTGGCGAGCATCCGCGAATCCGCCGACGACCGCTCGCAGTGGCGGTTGTTCCTCTCCACCGGCAACAGCTCGGCCACCGCCGCCGCTGCCGGGAGGCTGGGCGCGCGGATCATCGTGCCGCGCAGCCGGGTGCCGGAGCTGGGCGTGAAGCTGGTGCTGTCCAGCCCCGCGGACGACGAATTCGGCCTGCTGGAGCCGGACGAGGCCTGGCAGTTCGACGTCGGCCTGCCGGGCACCCTGGTGTGGGCGGAGCTGGTGACCATCAAGGCCCAGACCGCGGACCACTTCTACGGCGAGCTGTTCGGCTACACCGCGGAGCAGTTCGGCACGGAACACCGCACCGGGTACGCCGTCTGGTACCTCGACGACGAGTCGATGCTCGCCCGCGTCAGCATGATCCGCGAGCTCATGAGCACCCAGGCCCGGCCGCACTGGCTGCTCTACCTCGGCGTCGACGAAGCCGTCGGAACCGACGACGTGGTGCACCGGGCGATCGCCCTGGGCGGCCGGGTCCGGGTCGATCCCTACGATTCGAGCCTCGGCCGCGCGGCCGTCCTGCGGGATCCGACCGGGGCGCGCTTCGCGCTGGTCGACCCCAGCCAGGCCAGCGAGTACGGCACCGCGGCCAACGACGATCCCTACGACGACTGAGACCGGGTCAGCGGTTGAGGCGCTTCCGCCCGGTGACCTTGTTGTAGACGACCAGGACGATGACGGCGCCGATGATCGAGCCGATCCACCCGGCGGGCTGGAAGCCGCGGAAGCCGACGGTGAGCAGGCCGAACAGGAAGCCGCCGACGACCGATCCGGCGACGCCGACCACGATCGTCATCAGCAGGCCGATGTCGTCCTTGCCCGGCACCACGGCACGGGCGATGAAGCCCGCGATCAGCCCGAACACGATCCACCCGATGATCGTCCAGAACATCGCACTCACCCCGTCGTCGGTGGTCCACCCTGCCGGATCAACGCTACCGGATCGCGCAACCACGAGGCGCCGTCGCGGCCGCCGACCGTCCTGTTTCGACAGTGGTGATCCGGCGCACGCCCGGCGATTTCCCACGTCAAACGGGCATCCGCGGACGAACGTGGGGGAGGTAACAGCCCTTGCTCGGCTGTTCATCCCGGTCGCCCAGGCCGACCCGGTGGCCGCGGACGACGCCAAGAGCCGCGGGTGGGCCCGCCGAACGCGGCGGGGCCCACTTCCCGCTTTCGCCGGTCTCCGGGCGCGTGGGCCTGGCACGATGGCGACTTCGTCGAAGGAGGAGCATGGACCTACCGTCGGTTCCCGCCAGCGTCACCACCCTGATCGGCTCCGGGCAGCTGCCGCCGGAAATCGCCGCGTTCTTCACCGCTTCCGGAGGACTGGCCGAGGAAGCGGGTTGGGGGCACGTCTCGTCGGCCGTGGAGGAGCTGCTGGCGGCCGGGGACGTGGCCGAGGACGTTCGAGGCGTGCTGGCGCTCGCCGGCGCGTACGGCCGCCTGGACGAGCTCGAAGACTGCGTGGACCCGGACGAGATGGACGAGGACAACGACCGGGCCGTCGAGCTGTTGCAGGCAGCCGAAGCCGGCGGCGCCGACGAGGACGAGACCGCCGAGCTGTGGTGGTACTCCGACCACCTGCGGGCGTCCGCGGACGGCATGCGCGAGTACATCGAGGAGATGGAAGCCTACGTCGCCAAGCACGGGGCGACTCCGCGCGGGCGGCTGGAAGCGAAGTTGGGTCCGGCCAACGACCTCTACGCCGCCGGCGATCGCGCCGCGGCGGTCGCGTTGTTCCGCGAGGTCGCGGAAACCTCCCCCTGGGACTCCGATTTCAGCGGCTGTTCCGACCTCATCGGCGTCGGCTGGTGCCGCCTGCTGCACGACGCGGCCCACGTCGACGGCCCGGAGGCGGCGCGGAAGACGTGGCAGGAAGCCAGAACCCACTTCCGGGCGGCGCGGTTTCCCCACGGGATGCACGCCTGGCCGTTGATCGAGATGCTGTTGGGCACCGGGGTGCCGGACATCATCGAGGTGATCATCCGCGGGTGGATCGAGGCGGCCGAGGAGGCTGGCGAGGGGGACGTGCCGGTGACCGAGGAGCAGCAGCACATCTTCGAGCTCGCCCTGGCCGAGATCGAGGCCGCTGCCGGGACGGCCTAGCGGATCCCCTTGCCGGTCAACGGGATTGCCGCCCGGCCTGCGCGATGGCTTCCGCGGTGGTGGTGACGGCGGGGGAGGCCCACCTGCGCTGGTTCGTCACCAGGTGCAGCGGGGTTTCGGCCAGTTCCGGGCCGTTCACGCGGCACAGCGACCCGTTCGTCAGCTGGTCGACGACGGCGAGGCGGGGCAGCACGGACAGGCCGAGCCCGGCGGCCACGCAGGAGCGGGCCGCTTCGATGCTGCCGAAGCGGGTGATCCGCGGCCGCGCCGCCGACGCCGACGTGAGATCGCGCAGGAACCGGTCCGTGTAGGAACAGCCTTCCTCCAGCAGGAAGTACTGGTACGCCGCGAGGTCCTGCCAGTCGTGGTGTCCACCGGCGGCCGGGTGCCCCGCAGCTGCGACGAGCTCGATGGCCTGCCCGCCGATCGTCCGCGCGGAGTACTCGGTCGCGACGTCGTCGTCGAGCAGCAGCGCGATGTCCAGGCCGCCTTCCGGGCGCCCCAGACCTTGCAACGCGTTCGCGGTGCTCAGTGGTTTCAGGTGCACCTGGATGTCGGGGTGCGTCGTGGCAAGCGCCGAGATCACCTGCGGAAGCAGGTACGCGCACAGCGATTCGGTGGCCCCGATGACGACCTCGCCGCCGATGGTGCCGCCGCTGCCGGCCGAGTCGTGCAGGCGCCGCTCGACGTCCAGCAGGTCGCGGGCGTGCGTCGCGACGCGCCGACCCGCGTCGGTCAGGCGTGCCCCCTGCGGGAGGCGGTCGAACAGCCGCACGTCGAGCTCGCCCTCCAGCGCTTTGATGTGGCTGGTGACGGTGGATTGGACGACGTGCAGTTCCGCCGCGGCGGCGGTGAAGCTGCCGGTGCGGGCCAGGGCCATGAAAGTCTGCAGGAGGCGGGTGTCCACGGGTAGGAGTCTATCGAGTTTTGAAATAGGGTCCATCGAAATCAATCGTTGGACGCGATAACTACCTGGTGGCAGAGTTCTTGGCATGACCGATGTGCAGCGCTTCTCCGCATTCACCACCGACCCCAGCGGCGGCAACCCGGCCGGTGTCGTGCTCGACGCCCGCGGGCTCGACGACGCCACCATGCAGCGGATCGCCGCCGACGTCGGCTACTCCGAAACCGCCTTCCTCGCTCCGATGGAGGCCACCGAGCGCCGCTACCGGCTCCGCTTCTTCAGCCCGCTGGCCGAGGTCGCCTTCTGCGGTCACGCCACGGTCGCCACCGCCGTCGCGCTGGCCGAGCGCGACGGGATCGGCGACATCACCTTCGAAACGCCCGCGGGCACCATCGAGGTGAGCACCGACGAGCGGGAATCGATCGTCGCCAGCCTCACCAGCGTGCCCGCCCGCTCGCGGCCGGCGACCGCCGACGAGCTCGGCCGCGCCCTGGAGGCCCTGCGCTGGTCGGCCGACGACCTCGACCCGGCCTGGCCGTCGCACGTCGCGTTCGGCGGCAACAACCACCTCGTGCTCGCCGCTCGGTCGCGCGAGCGCCTGGCCGATCTCGACTACGACTTCGACGCGCTCGCCGGCCTGATGCGCGAGTACGACTGGACCACGGTGCACCTGTTCTGGCAGGACGAGGCGGGAGTCGTGCACGCCCGCGACCCGTTCGCGATCGGTGGCGTGGTCGAGGACGCGGCGACCGGCGCTGCGGCGGCCGCCTTCGGCGGCTACCTCCGGACCCTGGGGAAGGTCTCCGAGCCGGAGCGGATCACCATCGTGCAGGGGCAGGACATGGGGCGGCGCAGTGAGCTCATCGTCGACATCGACCCCGAGGACCCGCGGGTGACCGTCACCGGCGCCGCCGTGCCGATCGTGCGGTAGCCGCATCAGCCGCCGAGGTTGTCCGCGCATCTGGCGAGCGCGCAGTGGGAGAGCGTGCAGGCGTTCCAGGAGATGCTGGCGGACCCGGCGTGCCATGAGCACATGTCGGCGGCGCGCGAGATCGCCGGCGCGGAGCCGTTCCGCTACGAGGTGGCGTCGGTGCACCACAGCTGAAGCCTGTTTCCAGGCTCGCTTTGCTTGGCGGTGCGGGCACCCGTTCACGTCACGGGTGCCCGTCGCCTTTGATCAGATGCGTTCGAAGACGGCGGCGAGGCCCTGGCCGCCACCGATGCACATCGTTTCCAGGCCGTAGCGGGCCTCGCGGCGGTGCATCTCGCGCGAGAGCGTCGCGAGGATGCGGCCGCCGGTGGCGCCCAGCGGGTGGCCCAGCGAGATCCCCGAACCGTTGACGTTGAGCCGCTCGAAGTCGGCGGGCTTGAACTCCCACTCGCGGGTGCAGGCCAGCACCTGCGCGGCGAACGCCTCGTTGAGCTCGATCAGGTCGACGTCGGCCAGCCCGATTCCGGCGCGCTGCAAGGCCTTCGCGGTCGCCGGCACCGGTCCGATGCCCATCGTGCGCGGCGGCACCCCGGCCCGCGCCCAGGACACCAGCCGCACCAGCGGCCGCAGTCCGAGCTCGGCCGCGCGCTCCGGCGTCGTCACCACGCACACCGCGGCCGCGTCGTTCTGCCCGCTGGCGTTGCCCGCGGTGACCGTCGCCTCCGGATCGGCCTTGCCCAGCACCGGCTTCAGTGCCGACAGGGTGTCCATTGTGGTCTCCGGACGCGGGTGCTCGTCGACGTCGACCACGGTGTCTCCCTTGCGGGAGCGCACCGTCACCGGCACGATCTCGTCGGCGAAGAGCCCGGCCTGCTGCGCGGCGCCGGCGCGCTGCTGCGAGCGGACCGACAGCTCGTCCTGCTCGGTGCGCGAGATTCCGTATTCGCGGCGCAGGTTTTCGGCCGTTTCGAGCATCCCGCCCGGCACCGGGAAGTTCTTGCCGCCCGCGGTCACCCGGCCGCGTGCCAGCGCGTCGTGCAGTTCCAGCCCGCTGCCGCGGATTCCCCACCGGGCCTCGGTGGTGTAGAACGGCGCGCTGCTCATGCTCTCCGCGCCGCCGGCCAGCACCACGTCGCTGACGCCGGTCTGCACCTGCATCGCGGCGTCCAGCACGGCCTGCAGGCCGGAACCGCAGCGGCGGTCCACCTGGGTGCCGCCGACCTCGACGGGCAGGCCCGCGTCCAGCGCGGCGACGCGGCCGATCGCCGGGGCGTCGGAGTTCGGGTAGCACTGGCCGAGGATCACCTCGTCGACCGCCTCGCCGGGCAGCCCGGTGCGCGCCAGCAGCGCCTCGATCACCGTCGCCGCCAGCTCCACGGCCGGCACGGTCTTGAACACCCCGCCGAACCGGCCGATCGGGGTCCGCAGCGGTTCGCAGATCACCGCTTCGCGCATCGCTTGCTCCTTCGAGTCCCGGTGGGCGGCCGCTCCGCCGCCGTTTCGTTCGTAGCACAGCGTCGCGGGGCGCGGAAACGCTCGGCGATTATGTTCGATCACGTCTTACTGGCAGGGCAATTCAGTATTGGACGGTATCGGCAAGCCGTGCGATGGTGCGTCGGAGGAAACCTTGGGAGGTCGGCCATGCAGTGGGCGCAGCAGGTCAACACCGTGCGGGTGATCGGCACCGGCGTGATGGGGCGCGGCATCGCGCAGCTGGCCGCGGCCGCCGGGCTGACCGTGGAGCTCGCCGACGCCCGCCCCGAGGCCGTGTCCGCCGCGGTCGACCAGATCGGGCAGATGTTCGACAAGCTCGCCGGCAAGGGCCGGATGACCGGCACCGAGGCCGCCGCGGCGCGGGCCCGGCTGCAGCCGGTCGGCAGCCCGCTGGCGCCCACCGGGTGCGACCTGGTGATCGAGGCGGTCCGCGAGGACCTGCCGACCAAGCGCGAGCTGTTCGCCGAGCTGGAGAAGATCTGCCCGGCGCACACCGTGTTCGCCACCAACACCAGCTCGCTGTCGGTGACCTCGATCGCCACCGCGCTCGCCGACCCCGGCCGGCTGGCCGGCCTGCACTTCTTCAACCCCGTCCCGCTGATGCGCCTGGTCGAGGTGATCCCCGGCGCCCGGACCGCCGAGTGGATCCCGGCCGCGCTCGTCGACCTGGTCCGGCGGCTGGGCCACCAGCCGGTGCGGGCCACCGACACGCCGGGCTTCCTGGTCAACCACGCCGGCCGCGGGCTGATCACCGAGGCGCTGCAGATCCTGGGCGAGGGCCTGGCCGCGCCCGCCGACGTCGACCGGATCTGCCGCGACGTGCTGGGCCTGCGGATGGGCCCGTTCGAGCTGATGGACCTCACCGCGCTGGACGTCACGCACCCGGCGACGGAGAGCATCTGGTCCGGCTACTACGGCGATCCCCGGCTGCGGCCGTCGCCGATCACCCGATCCCGGCTGGAAGCGGGGCTGCTCGGCCGCAAGGTCGGCGAAGGCTTCTACGCCTACGCCGACGGCGCGCAGCAGGAGTCGCCCGAACCGCAGGCGCCGCAGGCGGAGACGCACCCGATCTGGTCGGACAACGCGGAGCTGCTCGACGCGCTGGGCGCGGCGGGCGTGCCGGTGGAGCGCGGCGACGAGCCCTCCGAAGCAGCCGTCATCCTCCTCGCCCCGTACGGCCACAGCGCCGCGACCGCCGCGCTCTCGGCCGGGTTGCCTCCGGCGCGGGTGTGCGGCGTGGATCCGCTCAGCACGGAGAAGCGGTTCACGCTGACCGTGCACCCGGCGACCGATCCGGCACTCGCGCGCTCGGCCTGGGCGGCGCTGGCCGCGACCGGCCGGGCGGTGACCGTCGTCCGCGACGGCGCGGGCATGATCGCGCAGCGGCTGCTGGCGTCGATCGTGAACACCAGCTGCTTCATCGCTGAACAACGCCTCGCCACGCCCGGCGACATCGACACGGCAGTGCGCCTCGCGCTCGGCTACCCGCGAGGTCCCCTGGAATGGGGACAGCACGTCGGCCCGCGCCGCGTGCTGGCGGTGCTGCGCGCCCTGCAGTCGGCCACCGGCGACCCGCGCTACCGGCCCAGCCGCTGGCTGGTCGAACGGGCCGAACTCGGCCTCGGCCTCACCGAAACCGGCACCACGCCGCAAGACCTGCTCGCCGGACCGGCGGCCCCCGCGAGCAGCTGACGCGAACGGCCTGTTCGCCTCGTAGATCGAGACGAACGGTCCGTTCACCTCTCACAAGCGACTCCCTGAAGCGGCCCGTCGGAACCGGCGGCGCGAACGGCCTGTTCACCTCGTCCAGCGGGACGAACGGTCCGTTCGCCTCGGAGCGGTGGACGGGCGCGCGGCCGAACAACACGAAGCGCGAGATGCAAGAGGACCACTGTGGACTTTGAACTGACCGACACCCAGGTCGCCTTCCGGGAGATGGCGGCCCAGTTCGTCGACGCCGAGATCGTGCCGCACGTGCGCGAGTGGGACCGCCGCGAGGAGGTCGACCTCGGGATCGTGCGCAAGCTCGGCGAACTCGGCTTCCTCGGGCTGACGCTCCCGGAGGAGTACGGCGGGGTCGAGGCCGACATGGTCAGCTACGCGCTGGTCATCGAGGAACTTGGCCGCGGCGATTCCTCGGTGCGCGGCATCGTCTCGGTGTCGCTGGGCCTGGTGAGCAAGTCCATCGCCACCTACGGCACCGAGGAGCAGAAGCGGCGCTGGCTGCCGATGCTGACCAGTGGTGAGGGCCTGGGCTGCTTCGCGCTGACCGAGCCGGACGCCGGCTCCGACCCCGGCTCGCTGACCACCCGCGCCCGCCGAGACGATGGGGACTGGGTGATCACCGGCCAGAAGATGTTCATCACCAACGGGACCTGGGCCAAGGTCGCGCTGCTGTTCGCGCGCACCAGCGACGACGGCGGCCGCGGCATCACCGCGTTCCTGGTGCCCACCGACTCGCCCGGCTTCACCGCGAACACCGTGCACGGCAAGCTCGGCCTGCGCGGGCAGGCCACCGCGGAGCTGGTGCTCGACGAGGTGCGGGTGCCGGATTCGGCGCGGCTCGGCGAGGTCGGCAAGGGCCTGGGCATCGCGCTGGGCGCGCTGACGAAGGGCCGGATCTCGGTCGCGGCCGGCGCGGTCGGCGTGGCGCAGGCCGCGTTGTCCGCCGCAACCCGGTACGCGGGGGAGCGCGTGCAGTTCGGCAAGCCCATCGCGGCCCGGCAGCTGGTGCAGGAACTGCTCGCCGATTCCGCCGTCGAGGTCGAGGCCGCCCGGCTGCTGACCTTGCGGGCCGCGTCGCTGGCCGAGCGCGAGGTGTCCCGCCAGGAGCTGACCACCGCGTCGTCGATGGCGAAGCTGCACGCCAGCGAAACGGCCGTGCGGGTGTCCAACAACGCGTTGCAGGTCTTCGGCGGGTACGGCTTCATCGACGAGTACCCGGTGGGCAAGTACGTCCGCGACGCGCGCGTGCTGACCCTCTACGAGGGCACCAGCCAGGTCCAGAAGCTGATCATCGGCCGCGCCCTCACCGGCGTCGACGCCCTCACCTGATCTGCGTTCACGAATCTGAACGAACAGCACCCCCGGTCGGCATCGCCGACCGGGGGTGCCCTTTTCGCATGGGTGGCAAGTCCCTGTTCCGGGGTATTGACGGTGTTTTGCCGGTATCGCTATCGTGACGCGAACTGGAAACTAAGTTTCCTGTTTCCCGCCGCCAGGATCGGGAGCCGCCACCGCGGCTCTGCTCTTCGACCGAGGAGATTTCGATGAGGTGGCAGAACTCCGCACGCGCCGTCACCATCGCCGCGGCCCTGCTGTTGACCAGCACCGCGGCCCAGGCCACAACCCAAGAGCCGGAACTGGATCCCGTTGTCGCCAACGGGATTTTGTCTGTCTGCGGCAAGACGCTGTGCAACAGCAGCGGGGCTCCGGTGCAGCTGCGCGGCATGAGCACGCACGGCCTGCAGTGGTACAGCCAGTGCGTCAACGACGCGTCGCTGGACGCGCTGGCCGACGACTGGCAGGCCGATGTGCTGCGGATCTCCATGTACATCCAGGAAGGCGGCTACGAGGACGATCCGGCCAAGTTCACCGAACTGGTCGACAAGTACGTCGAGGCGGCCAGCCAGCGCGGCATGTACGCGATCATCGACTGGCACATGCTCGATCCCGGTGACCCGAACTACAACCTGGACCGCGCCAAGACGTTCTTCACCGAGATGGCCAAGCGGCACAAGGACAAGACCAACGTCCTCTACGAGATCGCCAACGAGCCCAGCGGCGTCGAGTGGTCGCAGATCAAGAGCTACGCCGAGGAGCTCATCCCGGTGATCCGCGAGCAGGACCCGGACTCGGTGGTGCTGGTCGGCACCCGTGCCTGGTCGTCACTGGGGGTTTCGGAGGACTCCAACGAGCAGGAGATCGTCGACAACCCCGTCAACGCCGACAACATCATGTACACGTTCCACTTCTACGCGGCGTCGCACGGGCAGGAGTACCTGGACACGTTGTCGCGCGCGGCCGACGAGCTGCCGATGTTCGTCACCGAGTTCGGCACGCAGGAGGCCACCGGCGACGGCGGGAACGACTTCGACATGGCCCAGAAGTACATCGACCTGATGGCTTCGAAGAACATCAGCTGGACCAACTGGAACTACTCCGACGACTCCCGCTCCGGCGCGGTGTTCAAGGAGGGCACCTGCGAGAACGGGCCGTACCCGGGCACCGGCCAGCTCAAGCCCGCGGGCGAGTGGGTCCGCGAGCGGGTCAAGTGAGGTGATCCCGGTGCGGAAACTGCTCCGCGCGGGCACGGCGCTCGCCGCGGCGCTGGGGCTGGCGGTCACCGCGGCGGATGAGCTGCGGGTGCCGGGACCGGCGCCGGCCGTCGCGGCGGCCCCGCAGGCCCAGGCGCCCGTCTGGACCGCCGAGACCGACCGCGGTACCTCGGTCTTCGAGGGGATCGAGACCAAGCCCGGCAGCGTCGAGGTGGTGGCCGATCCGAAGGGCGAGCACGGCGACGTGTACCGGCTGCACACCTCCGGCGTGCCCGAGGGCTCGGAGCGGGTGCGGGTGGAGTCGCGCGGCCACAAGACGCCGGACGGCGGCCGGCTGCGGTTCACCGAGGGCGACACCTACTACATCGGGTGGCGTTCGATGTGGGACCCGCTGCCGACGAAGACCGGGGAATGGGTGGCGTTGTGGCAGCTCAAGGACTACGGCTCGGGTGCCGCCACGCCGCCGCTGTCGCTGCGGGCCCGCGGCGACGTGCTCGACCTGGAGTACTGCGACCCGGACATGAAGACGACGCAGCTGTGGAAGATCCCGCTGCCCAGGGACAGCTGGAACAGCTTCGTCGTCGGGGTGCACGTCTCCAGCGATCCGGGCAAGGGCTGGGTCAGGTTCTGGCACGACGGCGAAGAACAGGTCCTCAATGGACAGAAGCAGTTCCCGGCGGCGACGCTGCGCGCCGACTTCGTGACCGACAAGTGGGGCGTGTACCGCTCCGACGGCATCACCGGGGAGGCCACGGCCTACCTCGCCGGCGCCAAGGTCGGGAGGTCGTACGCGGACGTGGCCGGGTGACGTCCGGGCAATAGGGCCGTGCGTGGTTTGTGTTGCTGTGGCAGCACAAACCACGCACGGCTCGTCGGATCCGTCTGTCGCACGGGTGCGTTGGAGTCCACATCGGTCGGCCATGCGCCTGGGTGAAACGGCTGGTGCACAGGGGTTTCTGCCGTCGGTGGCGGGGTCTTCACGCCGGAACCGAGGCGGTAGGTGGTCGGGTGGGGGTTCGCTCCCGCCGCCAGACATGAACGAACCCCCGGCTGGTGGACGCGGATTCCGCGTCACCCCCGACCTTGGTGTCAAAAGTAGGGCAGTCGATCGGGTCGCGTCAAGTATGTGACGCACATTCAAGAATGTGAATTCTGTGAAATCCTTGGGAAATCCGGTGAGCGATGTGTCCACTGTGGAATATCTGCTTGGAACTGCTGCGGAACGGCCGGCTTCGCTGCATGGGTGTCCGGGTGCTGGGGCGGGTCTCGGGATGAGAAGCGAGGCCCGCGTCGTCCGCGCACTCGTGCCAGACGGCTCTCACTGCTGGAGCCTGGACGGACTTGAGGGCGCTCAGTCCGGCGACACCTTCCGCGGCCGGACACCGGCGATGTAGCTCCGGCCGCGGGTCCAGCCCGGCCGACCGCTTCCGCTGCGGAGCACGTTCTCGTCGACGCTCGCCACCAGAAGTCCATCGGCGCGCTGAGCTGGCCTTCGCGTGGTCGTCGCCGGTTGGATAGGATTGCGCGGGAAGTGCGATCGGCAAGGCGGCGGATGAGCGTGGAAGACAACCGAGGATCCTCGGTTTCGGGGGCCCAGACCCTCGACAGGGGAATCCGGGTCCTGTGGCACCTCGCCCGACGGCCGGACGGCGAGACGCTGACCGAGATGGCGCGCTCGTTGGGGCTCAACCGCAATGCGCTGCACCGGATGCTGGAGGCGCTCACCGCGCACAACCTGGTCCGGCGGACCGAGGACAAGCGGTACCACCTGGCCTACGGTCTCGTGGAGTTGGCGTCGGCGGTGGACAGTGATCTGCGCGGCCTGGCCTACCCGATCATGGCGGGGCTCGCCGACGCCGTCGATGCGACGGCGCACCTGATGGTGCCGGTCAGCGATGCCGAGGTACAAGCGGTGCTGGTGGTCGAGCCGCGGCTCGCCGCGGCGCACATCGCCTTCCGGACAGGTCAGCGCCACGCGATAGACCGCGGCTCAGGCGGTATTGCGATCTTGGCGGGCCGCCCACCCCGTGATGACGACCCGGCCGAGGTGGTGGCGGCCCGCGAGCAGGGCTACGCCGTTTCCACCGGTCACGTGATCCCAGGAGTCATCGGCGTTTCGGTGCCGGTGGAGACACCTCCGACGATGTCGGACGTCAGCATCGGTGTGTCGCTGGTCGATCCCGCTGCGGTCGAGCAGGTGGCGCCGCGGGTGGTGGCGGCAGCCCGCGAGGTGAGCGCGCAGCTGTTCGCCTCGCGCTCACGGGTGCGCTGACACCGCAGACCATCACTGCCGGTAGACCGGATCAGTGCCGTCCCTCCTGGAGCGGACCCAGCCGGGGTCGAGGCTGTCGGTGATGGTTTCCGCGCGGAACTCGTCGAAGACGACGACCCGGTCGGCGATGCGCCACTGGCCGCTGCGCCGTTCGAACCGGTCCACGTAGCGGCATCGGATGATGGCCAGTTCCTGCTCGGTCGCGCCGTCGACCGGCGCCTGCCTGAGGTAGCAGAGGCAGTAGGACTCGACCTCGGCCGCGTCGTCGCCGGTGAAGTCGATGAGCACGTTGCTGATGAAGTGCTGGGACGAGTCGATCGTGGTGTGCCGCCGCCGGATGTCCTCGATCAGGCCGCTCACCGGCCCGTGGTAACCACCGTGGTTGTCGATGGCGTCGGGGAAGTAGCAGTCCCGGATGCCGTCGTAGTCGAGCCGGTCCACCGCCCTCGCGTAGCGGTAGAGCACCTGCTCGATGGCGACCCGATCGTCCGATGTGGTCATTCGCCGCTCCCTGCGTCGTTGAGCCGTCGTGCTGCTTCCTGCCCGGCGAGCCGGCCGAGCACCAGGGCGTGGGCCACGGAATTCCCGCCACCCACGTAGCGTTCTCCGAGGATTCCCCCGGCCGCTTCGCCCGCCGCGTACAACCCCGGAACGACGTGGCCGCCGATGTCGAGCACGCGGGCGCGGCTGTCGATGCGCAGGCCGGTGTGCGTGCACACCAGCTCCGCGGGGAGCATCCGGACCGCGTAGAACGGACCGGTTCCCACCGGTGGCAGCCGGGGGTCGACCTGCTTGGCGGCCAGCGACTCGTGCCGGAGGAAGTCCTCGTCGTGGCCCCGCTCGAACAGCGCGTTGAACCGCTCGACGCTCTGGATGAGGTTGGCGGCCGGCACGCCGATCCGCGCAGCGAGCTCGGGCAGCGTGCCGGCGCACCGGACGACGCCTTTGCCGACCTCTTCGAGGACCCGGTCCGCCGCCCAGTCGGTGTAACCGGGCGGCAGGCCGGTGCGGGCCGCTTCGTCGAAGACCGCCCAGACGAATCCGCCGTGGTCCTTGAGGATTCCGGGGCTGACCGCATATGGGGCGTCCTCGTCCATGCACCGGTGGCCGTCGGCGTTGACGTGGATCCGGGACGCCGGCGGAAATCCGCTCTGCCAGTGGTGGAACCGCTGGAACTCGGCGGTGACCAGCAGCAGACCCCAGCCGTGCCCGAACAGCGACAGGTCGTGCCGCTCGGCCAGCGCGATGTGATCGCCCCGGCTGCCGGGGGCGGCGACGACGAACAGGCTGTCGCCGGCGATGCCGGCGTCCGGGAAGTACTCCCGCACCAGCTCGGGGTTCTGCGCCAGCCCACCGCAGGCCACGACGACGGAAGGCGCGGTGACCTCCGCGCCGTCGACGACCACCCCGCGCACCGCCGGGCCGTCGCGGAGCAGGTCGGTGGCGCGGCTGCCGAGCGCGAGATCGACCTTGAGTCGTCGCCGGGCGCGGTCCAGGGCCTGGACGAGCCCGTATCCCTGGTCCTTCGGCACGTGGCCGCGCCAGACGTCCTCGACGCCGGCGCGGGTCAACCCCGGCATGTGCGCGTTGCGGGACAGCTGGGCGGGGATCTCGACGCCGAGGTCGAGCAGCCAGTCGATGAGCGTGCCCGACTGCTCGCAGAACATCCGCGTCGGGCCGGGCAGCACGCGCCACTGGTTGAGGTCCATGTAGTGCTGGAACATGCGTTCCGGCGAGTCCTCGACACCCAGCGCCCGCTGCACGCCGGTGGCCGCGGCGGTCAGCATCCCGGCGGAGAGCTGCGTCGACCCGCCGATCTCGGCCTCGGATTCCAGCACCAGCACCCGCAGCCCGTGCTGCGCCGCCGATACCGCCGCCGCCAGCCCGGCGCCCCCGGCGCCGATGACGACGAGGTCGTAGTCGTAATCCATGGATCTACCTCAGTGCCTGTCTTCGATCTCGATCTTTTGTCCTGATGCGCCGCAGGCGCTTGCACAGCCACGAGAAGGCAGTCCCCCTCAGATGTGTTGGGAGCCGCCGTCGACCGGGATCACCGCGCCGGTGATGTACCGCGCGCTGTCGGACAGCAGGAAGTACAGGGCGCCGAAGACCTCGATGGGCGCGCCGACCCGGCGCAGCGGCACGGTGCTGAGCGCGCGGTCGAGCGCCGCCGGGTCCTCGCGCACCCATCGCGTCATCTCGGTGTCGACGAAGCCGGGCGCGATCGCGTTGACCCGGATGTTGTCCGAGCCCAGTTCCACGGCCATGCAGCTGGTCAGGTGCCGCACGGCGGCCTTGGACGAGTTGTAGGCCGCGCGGGTGGCGCGCACCCGGACCCCGGCCACCGAGGCCATGTTGACGATCGCGCCGCCGCCGTGTTCGCGCATGTGCCTGGCGGCGGTCTGCGCGCCGTAGACGACGCCGTTGACGTTGACCTGGTAGGTGGCGGTGAGCTGCTCCGGCGGGATCTCGGTGAACTCGGCCTGCGGGAAGATCCCGGCGTTGTTGACCCAGAAGTCGACTCGGCCGAACTCGTCGAGCCCGGCGCGCAGCAGGCCGTCGTGGCCGGCGGGGTCCGTGACGTCGGCGCGGTGGCCGACGACCCGCCCGCCGTCGGTGATCTGCCGGCCGACCTGCTCGGCGACCTCGGGCGCGCCGGTGAGGTCGCCGGCCACGACGTTGATGCCGCGCCGGGCGAGCTCGGTGGCGAAGACCGCGCCCATGCCGCGACCCGCACCGGTCACGACGGCGACCTTGCCGACGAGTTCGGGGTAGCTCGCGGCGATGGGGCTGTCGTCCGCGCGCGTCGGGTTGGCCTGGTCGTTCGGTGCCGTCATCGGGGATTCTCCAGGTGTTCGCAGGAAGAGGTGGTTCAGTCGCGGGTGACGACCCGCTCGGCGATCAGCCAGAGCCCGCCGCGGCGGACGAAGCTGTCGTCGATGGTGGTGACCCGGTCGATGGCCACCGCGTCGGAGCTCGTGGTCCGCACGATGAGCAGGTTGGCCTTGACGTGGCACTCGTCCGCGCTGATCTCGCGGTCGATGCAGACGTTGGTGACGATGTGGTGGGCTCGGGGGTTGTTCGCGGCGAAGGCCGCGGCGAACTCGGTGAGCGCTTCCCGTCCGCGGACGGGTTCGGGATAGGTGGGGGAGCGGAACACGCCGTCGGGGGTGAAGGTCTCGGCCCACTGCCGGGCCGCCCCGCCGTCGATGGCGTGGGCCTGTTTTCCCAGCAGGTTCAGGATTTCGAGGAGTGCGCCGGTCATGAGGCGTCCTCGGCGAGGGCGGTGGTGATGCGGTGGTAGGTGCCGCCGGACACCAGTCCGCCGTCGACGACGAGCTCGGTGCCGTTGATGTAGGACGCCTCGTCGGAGAGCAGGAAGGCGACCGCCCCGGCGATCTCCTCGGGCGCGGCCACCCGGCCGGCGGGCACGGACCGGAGGCTCTCGTCGACGAACCGGTGGTCACCGGAATGCAGCAGGGGAGTGTCGACCAGCCCCGGGTGGACGGAGTTCACCCGGACGCCCTTGGCGGCGAATTCCAGGGAGCCCACTTTGGACAGCCCGCGCACACCCCACTTGCTCGCCCCGTAGGAAGCGGAGAAGTAGCCGACCATCCCGGCGATCGAGGACACGTTGACCACCGACGCGCCCCCGGCTCGCGCCAGCGGGCCGGAGAGGAACTTCATCCCGAAGAAGACGCTGGACAGGTTGATGTCCACGACCCGGCGCCAGTCGTCGACCGACGTCTCGGCGATGCCTTTCCGGAAGCTCACACCGGCGTTGTTCACCAGGCCGTGCAACGGCTTCCCGTCGAGCGCCGTCGCGAGTCCGCGCCACGCATCGGGGTCGGCCACGTCGAGGTGGTGAGCCCGGCCGGTTCCTCCCGCCGCGGTGATTTCGTCGGCGACGGCGCGGGCGGCGGCCAGATCGATGTCGGCGAGCAGAACGTCGGCGCCTTCCCGGGCGAGGCAGAGCGCCTCCGCCCGGCCCATGCCGCTTCCGGCGCCGGTCACCACGATCCGGCGATCTCGAAACCTGGCTGTCATAGTGCGAGTTCCCTTCCCTTGGTCTCCTTGAGGAAGAAGGACGTGACGAGGCTGATCAGGGCGCAGGCGACGAAGTACCCGGCCGGAGCGAGCTTGTTGCCGGTCGAACTCACCAGCAGCGTCGCGACGAACGGCGCAGTGCCGCCGAGCAGCATGTTGGTCACGTTGTTGCCCAACGCGATTCCGCTGTACCGGAAGCGGGCCCGCAGCATCTCGGCGTACGTGGCGAACGAGACGCCGTTGACCACCGAGACGCAGATGAACAGCACGGCCGGGCCCAGGATCGCCAGCGGCGCTGGGCCGTCGGCCATCAGCATGAACATCGGCACCCCGAGCAGCGCCCCGGCCGCGGATCCGCCGATGAACACCGGTTTGCGCCCGATCCGGTCACCGAGGTAGCCCGAGATCGGCAGGGTGATCACGCCCAGGACCATCGCGATGCAGGTCGCGGCGAAGGCGAACTGCGGCGAGCGCTGCCCGGCGGTCTGCAGGTAGGTCGCGGCGTAGACCGAGGCGATGTAGTAGCCGCCGGTGATCACCGCGCCGAGCAGGATGATGGTGAGGACCTGCCGCCACGCGGTCGAAAGCACCGCGAACAGCGGGACCTTCACGACCTCGCTCTGCTGCTGGACGTCCGCGAACTGCTCGGTCTCGTCCAGCGAGTTGCGGATCCACAGCCCGACCACGCCGATGACCAGGCTCAGCAGGAACGGGATTCGCCAGCCCCAGGCCGCGATCTGCTCGGCCGACAGCCCCGTGGTCAGCGCGAGCGCCATCAGGGATGCGCACAGCGACCCGATGTAGGTGCCGGAGTTGACCATCGATGTCTGGAAGGCGCGCCACTTGGGCGGGGCGTGCTCGGAGACGAACGAGTTGGCGCCGCCGAGCTCACCGCCGGCGGCGAAGCCCTGCAAGCAGCGCGAGAGCGTCAGCAGCGCGGTCGCCCAGACGCCGAGCGTGGCGTAGGTGGGCAGCAGGCCCATCAGCGCGGTGGCTACTGCCATCAGCAGGATCGTCCAGGTCAGCGCCTTCTTGCGGCCGTACTTGTCGCCGATGTGGCCGAAGAAGATCCCGCCCGGCACGCGGAGGAAGAACGCCACGGCGAACGCGGCGAAGGTGCCGAGCAGCGCCGCGGTCGGATCGTCCTGGACGAAGAAGTGGGCGCTGACCATGGTCGCCATGTAGCCGTAGATGCCGAAGTCGTAGTACTCGACGACGGTGCCCAGGATGGCGGCGCGGATGACTTTGGCGTGCGACTGCGCGGGTCGCGCGCCCGCTTGGTCGGTGGCTGTGACGCCGTCGGTGGTGGAATTCGCCATTGAATGTCCTTCGGTGCGGCCCTCGTCCGGGACGAATGAGCGCATATGCTCAAATAGTGAGCGCGATGCTCACTAAATGGGAGTATATGGATCCGTCCCGTTCCTTGGCAACGGTCAACGGGCGCAACCGTGGGGCAGCACGAAGGTGAATGCTCCAGCGCAAGCGCCACCGCGGCGCCTCGCTGATCGACAAGCAGTGGCTGGTCGCCGCCGCGCATTGCGTGGACGGGCAGCAGCCCGGCAACATCCAGTGCCGGAGGGGGCGACCGGCCGCACCAGTGGTGGTGAGGTGGTCGAGTCGGACGAGTTCGCGGCCTACCCCAGTCGAAGCAGGAGCAGGCCGGCAGCGGCGTGTCCACCGGTTACGACTTGGCCCCGGTCCACCTGTCGAACCGAAACGGCGCTCGGCGTGAGGGCGGGGTGGCGGTTTCGCGCGAAACCGCCACCCCGTCAGGTCTTCCCGGCGCGACCCCTCAGGCGGGATCGAGTCGGGTTCAGTCCGGCGCGTTGGCGGCGCGGAGGGTGCGCATGGCCTCGGCGAGGGCTGCCGAGTCGGCCTTGCCGAGCGGGGCCAGGACGCGCTTGCGAAGGATCTCGGCGCACGCCGCGCGGGAGCGCTCGGCGATGTCGCGGCCGTGGTCGGTGAGGACCGCGTAGGTGACCCGGCGGTCGGTATCGCACGGCTCGCGGCGGATCAGGTCGGCCTTGGCGAGGCGGTCGGCGACCTTGGTGAAGCCGCCGCTGCTCAGCGCCGCCTCGCGGGCGAGCTTGGTCATGGGCATCCGGTGGTCGGGCGTGCGGACCAGGCGGAGCAGGATGTCGAAGGAGGCCGGGGGGAGCCCGAAGTGCTCGCTGATCTCGGCCTCGATGTGCCCCTGCGTGACGTGGTAGCCCTCGATCACCAGTCCCCACCAGGTGATGATCTCGTCGTCATCGGTGCACGGATCCGGGCCGGTCTTGCTGTTCACCGGGATGCTCCCTCCTGCGATTGCGGCCCCACCAGTCTACCTGAAACAGCTCGCAAGGAAATCTCTTGCGCAGAAGATGCAGTCCGAGTATTGTCTTCCGTGGAAGAGATGAGCGACTGGTTCCGACGCAGCCGCCCAGCCCCTTGAATAGGAGTCCGACAGTGAGCACCCCCGTGAAGGTCAGCGTCATCTACTACTCGGCCACCGGAACCGGCACCGAGATCGCCAACACCCTGGCCGCCGAGGCCGAGGCGGCCGGCGCCGAGGTGCGGGTGCGGCGTGCCCCGGAGCTGGCGCCCGACGCGGCGATCGACAGCAACCCGGCGTGGCGCGCCAACGTCGAGGCCACCAAGCCCATCCCCGAGGCCACCCCGGACGACGTGGTGTGGGCCGACGCGGTGCTGTTCGGCTCGCCGACCCGCTTCGGCAACATCGCTTCGCAGCTCAAGCAGTTCATCGACACCCTCGGCGGCCAGTGGGCGCAGGGGCAGCTGGCGGACAAGGTCTACAGCGGCTTCACCTCCAGCTCGACCGCGCACGGCGGCCAGGAGTCGACGCTGCTGGCGCTGTACAACACGTTCCACCACTTCGGCGGCATCGTGGTCGCCCCGGGCTACACCGATGGCGCGAAGTTCGCCGACGGCAACCCGTACGGCACCAGTCACGTCGACGCCCAGGGTGCGAACAAGGTCGACGACGTCACCCGTGCGGCGGCTGCCGTCCAGGCGAAGCGGGTCGTGGCGGTCGCCAAGGCCCTCAAGGCCGGCGCCGGCGCCTGATCCATCTCGGGCCCAGGAATGAAGGGCGTCTCCCGTCGGGAGGCGCCCTTCACGTGTTCGACCGGGTCGCGGCGATGGCGGAGACGACGAGGCCGTCGCGGACCAGCCAGCGGCCGGTGAACGCCGTCAGCGGGCGGCCCGCCAGTTCCGCGCCCTCCTTGCGCAGGTGCGCGGTGAACGTTCCGGTGCCGAGTTCGAGCCGGGCGTCTTCGAAGCCGAGCCAGCGGCCGGTGATCGGATACCACGCCTTGTAGACGGTTTCCTTGCAGCTGAACAGGATCCGGTCCCAATGCGTGTCGGGCCGCGCCGCGGACAGCCGGGCCAGGTCGGCGCGTTCCGCTTCCAGGGACACGACGTTGAGCACGCCGTCGGGCAGCGGGGCGTGCGGCTCGGCATCGATGCCGACGGTGTGCACCTGCCCGGCGCGCGCGGCGACGGCGGCCCGGTAGCCGGCGCAGTGCGTGATGCTGCCGAGGATCCCGGCCGGCCACTGCGGCGCTCCGCGCTCGCCGCGCAGCAGGGGAGCGGGCGGCACGCCGAGCCGACTCAGCGCCTGGTGCGCGCACCACCGCCCGGTCGTGAACTCCCGGCGGCGCTTGTCCCGGGCGCGCGCGATCAGCGCTTCCTCTTCGGGGAACAGGACCACGTCCGGTGGATCGGCGAAGGCTTCGGCGGAGCTGACCTCGGCGGGCAGCAGTTCCTCGATCACGAACGGCCTCCAGGGCGCCTGCCCGCTCGCATCGCGATGACGGGTCGGCCCGACCCGCTGGAAAGTTCCGGCTGCACCGGTCCACGGTAGCGCCGGGCGAACCGCGCGAGGCGCCCGCGGGTCGTGCGAAGGACCTCCGCCGGTGCGGATCCGATCACAATCCCAATCCGTGGAGTTGGGTTTACACGATCCGGGTGTCCGGTTACGGTCTTGGGCATGATCCGGACAGCGGCCCTGACGACACGAGGTTACGTGGACTTCGTGCGCGTGTCCTCCGCACTCTGTTGCCGGTAACGGTTTTCTCCGCTTCTTCTTTTTCTCGCGCGTCGTAGCGCGACCGCTTGCAGCTTCGCCGGAGCTCCCCCGCACAGCGTCTCCGCTGGTCAACACCCGTGCCTGGTTTTCGTCGCCATAGCAGCGAAAAGTGCGCACGGCACCTGAGCAGCGGAACCGGGGCTCCGGTGATCCTCCAGCGCGGCCCATCCGTCGTGGCCGTGCTGCGCCCTCATGCCCGCCGGAGAGTGCAGATGACTGTATCCACCGAACGCGCGCCCACCGGCGCGCCGACCGATCGGGATCCGATCCCCGTCACCACCGTGCAAACCCGCACCGCGCGGCGCGAGAACCGCGTTCCCCGTTGGGTTTTCAAGCTGATCAGCCCGATCGCGCTGGTGGTGATCTGGCAGGTCCTCAGCAGCACCGGGGTGCTCAGCGACGACACCCTCGCC
This sequence comes from Saccharopolyspora sp. NPDC003752, assembly GCF_053605825.1. Classification (NCBI taxonomy): domain Bacteria; kingdom Bacillati; phylum Actinomycetota; class Actinomycetes; order Pseudonocardiales; family Pseudonocardiaceae; genus Saccharopolyspora; species Saccharopolyspora sp. NPDC003752. Next base: position 26,614 of record NZ_JBSGJZ010000051.1, read on the forward strand.
TCGCCCGCCACGGTCGCCGGGACCGCCGTGGAGATGTGGGACGAAGGGCGGTTGCAGGAGGCGATCGCCGCCTCGCTGCAACGCGTCGGCGCCGGCCTGGTGATCGGCGTCGTCGTCGCGATCGTGCTGGCGACCCTCTCCGGCCTGTTCCGGCGCGGCGAGGACCTCATCGACGCGCCGATGCAGATGCTGCGCACGGTGCCGGTGATCGGCCTCATCCCGCTGCTGATCATCTGGTTCGGCATCGGCGAGCAGCCCAAGATCGTGCTGATCGCGCTGGCCGTGACCTTCCCGCTGTACATGAACATCTACGGCGGCATCCGCAACGTCGACGCGGGCCTGGTGGAGGCGGCCAAGACGCTCGGGCTCGGCTGGTTCGCCCAGGTGCGGCACATCATCCTGCCCGCCGCGATGCCCAACGCCCTGGTGGGGCTGCGGTACTCGCTGGGTTCGGCGTGGCTGGCGCTGGTCTTCGGCGAGACGATCAACGCCACCGCGGGCATCGGCTACGAGATGAACATGGCCCGCGAGTTCTTCCAGACCGACGTGATCGTGGTCTGCCTGGTGCTGTACGCACTGCTCGGCCTCGTCGCCGATTTCATCGTCCGACTGCTGGAAAGGACCTTGCTGGCATGGCGACCGGCGTTCAGCGGAGCGTAGTGAAACCCGCCTCGGTGCGCGGCCTGAGCCGCCGCTTCGGCGACCGCACCGTGCTCGACGACCTCGACCTGGAGATCGAGCCCGGCCAGTTCGTGGCGTTGCTCGGCCCGAGCGGCTGCGGCAAGAGCACGCTGCTGCGGATCCTGGCCGACCTCGACCGCGAGGTGACCGGCGAGGTCGAGGTGGCCGTGCGGCGCGCGGTGGCGTTCCAGGCGCCGCGGCTGATGCCGTGGAAACGCGTGTGGCGCAACGTGATCCTCGGCCTGCCCGGCCGCCCGGACAAGAAGCGGGCGGTGGCCGCGCTGGAGGAGGTCGGCCTCGGCCACCGGGTGGACGTCTGGCCGAAGGTGCTCTCCGGCGGCGAGGCGCAGCGGGCGTCGCTGGCGCGTGCGCTGGTGCGCGAACCGGACCTGTTGTTGCTCGACGAGCCGTTCTCGGCGCTGGACGCGCTGACCCGCATCAAGGCGCAGCAGCTGGTCGGCGAGCTGTGGCAGCGCCACGGCTGCGCGATCTTGCTCGTCACGCACGACGTGGAGGAGGCGCTGCTGCTGGCCGACCGGGTGCTGGTGATGCGCGACGGCCGCATCGGCTACGACCAGGTGCTGGACCTGGACCGCCCGCGCGATGTCACCGACCCGGCCTTCCTGGCGCTGCGCGCGGAGTTGCTGTCCTGGCTGGGTGTCGGGACCGGAGAGGGGAGTTCGTCATGACCGTCGAGTTCATCGGGATGATCGGGGCGCAGCACGTCTCGGAGATCCACGCCGCGGACGGACCGGCGGTCAACCCGGCGTTCCTGCGGAAGTTCGCACAGGCGCACGAGGCGGCCGGGTTCGACCGGGTGCTGATCGGCTACGGGTCGAGCAGCCCGGAGAACACCCAGCTCGCCGCCCACGCCGCCGCGCACACCGAGCGGCTGGGCTTCCTGATCGCGCACCGCCCGGGCTTCGTGGCCCCGACGCTGGCGGCCCGCACCTTCGCCACCGCCGACCACCTCACCGGCGGCCGGATCGCGGTGCACATCATCACCGGCGGCAACGACGCGGACCAGCGCCGCGACGGCGACTACCTGGGCAAGGACGAGCGCTACGCGCGCACCGACGAGTACCTGGACGTCCTCCGCCGGGTGTGGGCCGCCGAGGAACCGGTGAGCCACGAGGGCGCGCACTACCGCTTCCAGGACTACAACGCCGCCGTCCGCCCGGTGCGGCAGTCCGGGATCCCGCTGTACTTCGGCGGTTCCTCGGAGGCCGCCCTGCGGGTCGGCGGCAAGCACGCCGACGTCTTCGCGATGTGGGGCGAGCCGCTGGCGCAGACCGCGGAGCAGATCGCCGCGGTCCGGAAGGCCGCCGCAGAAGTGGGGCGGTCGGAACCGCCGCGGATCAGCGTGTCGTTCCGGCCGATCCTGGGCGCGACCGAGGAGCAGGCGTGGGAGCGGGCGCACCGCATCCTCGACCGGATCAACGCAGCGCGCGGTGGGTTGGCGTCCTTCACCGGGCCCAAGACGCTGAACCCTGGCCAGCAGGTCGCCAACGTCGGTTCGCAGCGGCTCCTCGCCGCCGCAGCGGCGGGGGAGCTGCACGACCGTGCACTGTGGACACCCACGGCGGCGGCCACCAACGCGGCGGGTAACTCCACCGCACTGGTGGGTACCCCGGAGACGGTGGCGGCGGCGCTGCTGGACTACGTCGACATCGGCGTGACGACGCTGCTCATCCGCGGCTACGACCCGTTCGACGACGCGGTCGACTACGGCCGCGAGCTGATCCCGCTGGTCCGCCAGGAAGTCGCCCGCCGCGCCGCCGCCTGACCCGCGGTGCGGCGATTTCGCGCGAAATCGCCGCTTGCCAGGCGCGCCGAACGGTGATTTAGCGCGAAATCGCCATCGATCGGCGCCGAGACATCAGGAGGAGAACACCATGACCACCGTCGCAGCCGGGGGATCCGAGTTCGCCCGATCGCTTTCCCCACGGCAGAACAGCTTCCCCGCCCGCCCGGTCTTCGACGACGTCGAGGACGAACGCCGGTTCCGCAAGCAGCGGCTGGCCGCGGCGCTGCGGATCTTCGGCAAGCTCGGCTACAACGAGGGCGCCGCCGGGCACATCACGGTCCGCGATCCCGAACTGCCGGACCACTTCTGGGTCAACCCGCTGGGCCGGGCCTTCAGCCGGATCAAGGCGTCCGAGCTGCTGCTGGTCAACCACGACGGCGAGATCGTGCACGGGGACCTCCCGGTGAACCAGGCCGCGTTCGCCATCCACTCGCAGATCCACCAGGCCCGCCCGGACGTCGACGCGGCCGCGCACAGCCACTCCGTCTGGGGCAAGGCGCTCGCCGCGCTGGGCACCGAACTGCTGCCCATCTCGCAGGACAGCGCCCAGTTCTACGAGGACAACGTGATCGTGCCGGACTTCTCCGGGGTCGTGCTCGACCTGGAGGAGGGCCGCCGGATCGCCGCGACGCTCGGGCAGCGCAGGCTGGCGATCCTGGCCAACCACGGGCTGCTCACCGTCGGCCGGAGCCTGGAGGAGGCGGTGTCGCTGTACGTGGCCGCCGAGCGGAACTCGAAGGTGCAGGTTGTCGCCCAGGCGGCCGGGCAGCTGCAGCTGATCCCGCACGAGATCGCGCGGCACACCAGGCAGCAGTACCAGCAGCACCGCGACCCGGGCTGGGTGACCTTCGCCCCGCTCTTCGAAGAGATCGTGCACGAGCAGCCGGATCTGCTCGACTGAGACTGGAGACAACGGAGTGCGTACGACCAGAATCCTGGTGTCGGTGCTGGCCGCGGTGCTGCTCGCCGTGGCCGGCTGCGCCGGGGGCAGCTCGCCCAAGTCGCTGTCCGACGTGACCCTGGTGCTCGGTGACCAGGCCGGCGGGCTGCGAGCCAGGGTGGAAGCGTCCGGGGCGTTCGAGGACGCCCCGTACAAGATCCGCTGGGCCAACTTCCAAGGCGCGGCACCGCTTTTCGAGGCCATGCGCTCCGGCGACGTGGACACCGCGACCGCCGCGGACGCGCCCACCGTGCAGGCCATCGCCGGCGGCGTGCCGGCGCGACCGGCCGTGGCGACCGCGGCGTCCCCGTCATCGACGGCGATCATCGTGCCGCCGGGCTCGCCGATCCGCACCGTGGCCGACCTGCGCGGCAAGCACCTCGTGGTGTCCACCGCGCCGGGCAGCGTCTCGCACTACACCGCGCTCGGAGCGCTGGAGGAGGCCGGGCTGACGCAGCAGGACGTGCAGATCACCTTCAGCCTGCCGACCGACGCGCAAGCGGGCTTCAGCGCCGGGCACATCGACGCCTGGGCGACCTTCGACCCGTACCTGTCGATCGCGGAGCACGCCGGGGCCCGGGTGATCCGCGACGGCCAGGGCATCAACGGCCGAAACGGCATCCTGTCGGTGTCCACGGCGTCGGCTGCCGATCCGCTCAAGCGCGAGGCGCTGGCCGACGCGATGCGGCGGTTCGAGGTGGCGTGGCGGTGGAGCGACGAGAATCCCGAGGAGTACCAGCGCGTCTACGAGAAGCTGACGTCGCTGGACCCGCCGGTGGCGCACCAGATCCTGACCCGGACCAAGCAGGAGGTGCGGCCGTTGACCGATGATGTGGTCGCCGACCTGCAGGCCGTGGCGGATCGCTACCTCCAGGCGGGCGTGCTGCGCGAGAAGGTGGACGTGGCGAAGGTCTGCGAGCGGGATCTGTACCCCGGCAAGTGAATCCTTGTTCTGTTTAAGAAGCGGCGGCAGCCGCTTGCGGTGTGGGACTCGACTTGTTCCGCTACCTGCACCGCCACGCAAGCCGCTTTCGAAACAGTTCAGTGAGAGGAGCCTGAGATGACCCGGAACTGGGAGCCGGACGGGCCTTGCCGCGGCACCGTGGTGGTGCTGCCGGGCAGGGGCGAGAACCCCGCCGTCTACCAGCGCTTCGGCCGGCGGCTGTCCGCGGACGGCTACGCCGTGGTGGTGCCGGACCCGCACACCGATCCCGAGACGTGGTTCCGGCCCGGGGCGGCGCGGTTCCTGGCCGGCACCGATGCCGGGGCGCTGCGCGCCTGGGCGCTCGCGCTGGAGGTCGAGGTGGACGGCCTGGTCCTGGCGGGCACCCCGCTCGCGCAGGGGCAGCAGCCCACCGGCCGGGACGAGGAGATCGGGGTGCGCACGTCGTGCCCGGTGCACCGCGAACTGCTGGAGAACGATCCGGAGTTCCAGTGGGGCCGGTTGACCGACGACGTCCCCGAGCCGCCGAAGCGGCTACCGGACGTGCCGACCCTGCTGCTGCACGGCGATGCGGACACGCTCGCGCCGGTCGCCCCGGTGACCTCGCTGGCGGCCAAGCACCCGCAGAGCTCGGTGGCGGTGTTCAAGGACGGCGTGCACGACATCCTCAACGACAAGTTCCACCGGAGCGTGGCCGCACGCATCGTGCTGTTCTGCGAGGAGGTCGCCAAGGGCGCGGTGCTGCTGCCCGAGACGCCGGCCGCGCCGCGGGCCCGCCGGTCGGCCCCGGTGCACATCTCGGCGCGCACCGACTACTCGGTGCGGGCGCTGCGCGACCTGGCGGGCAGCGGCCCCGAGCCGGTCAAGTGCGAGGTCATCGCCCGGCGGCAGGGCATCCCGCTGAACTCGCTGGTCAACCTGATGATCGAGCTGCGGCGGGCCGGGCTGGTCACCAGCCAGCGCGGCTGCGACGGGGGTTACTCGCTGGCGCGACCGGCCGGCGAAATCACGATCGGCGAGGTTGTGCGCGCGGTGGAGGGTGGGGTTACCTCGGTGCACAACGATTCACCCGGCGCCGAGGTGTGGCGCGAACTCGGCCGGCAGGTCGGCGAGTTCCTCGACGGGGTGCCGCTGGTCGGCGATCGGTGAACAAGGAAGGATCCTGATGACCCAGCACGACGCGTTCCACCCGGATCTCTCGACCCGGGTGTCCGAGGAGCAGCGCCGCTCGCTGCGCACCCGGCTGCACCACGTCCGGGCCGCCGATCTGGACAACAAGACTGCGCAGACGGAGGGCATGCGGCGGCTCGCGGCGATCAGCGGCGACCTGGTCGGCTCGGAGCGGATCTGGATGGGCGAGACGCACGTCGGCCCGTCGACGGCCTCGGACAACCACCACCACGGTGAGTCGGAGACGGCGATCTACGTGGTCAGCGGCCACCCGGAGTTCGTCTTCCACGACGGCGCCGAGGAGGTGCGGATCAAGACGGAGCCGGGCGACTACATCTTCGTGCCGCCGTTCGTCCCGCACCGCGAGGAGAACCCGGACCCGAACGACCCGGCGGAGGTAGTGATCGCCCGCAGCACGCAGGAGGCGATCGTGGTCAACCTCCCGGAGCTCTACCACCTGGAGCCGGGGGAGAGCTGATCGCGTCTCCGGCCACCTCGTCGACCGCCCGCTTGCCGACGCCCATGCAGGGCGGTGCGCGGTGCCGTCCCCGCCGGCTGATCCGGTTACGTGTCGAGGCACGCCACGGGGGACGTGCCCTCCTACCGCGGAGGGCACGTCCCGCAGCCGGGTCGATCGCGCGACCGAGGCGGCGTCACTCGGCCCGTTCGGCGACGCTGAACATCCGGTCGAAGGCGGCCGAGTACGCCGCGACCATGGCGGGTTGGTGCAACGTGAGGGTGGCCTCGTCGTTGCGGCGCAGCGACGTGTGCGTCCAGTTCTGGCTGCCGGTGGTCACCCAGCCGGCGGCAGCGCCGTCGCGGCCGTGGTCGACCACGACGTACTTGGAGTGGACGGTGCCGGGCAAGGTACCGCTCTTCAGCTCGCGGACCTCGATAGCGGGCGTGGCGTCGATCAGTGCCTGCCCCTCGGGTTCAAGGCTGCCGTGGACCATGCGGACCTGGCAACCGGCGTTGGACAGGCGGACCAGCTGTTCCACCGCGGCCAGGCGGGTGTCGTCGATCTCGGACATCCCCACGCTGATCCGGGTGGCCGGCGTGCAGCGGACACGTGCGAGTTGCTCGGCGACGGGGTCCCCCTGGGGTACTGGCGAGAAGTACACGTCGACCGGGCCCTCGGGCATGCCGGTGTGGAAGGTCCCCGTGGTGGCGGGCGTGCGCTTCTCCGCAGCGAGTTCGCTGAAGTACCGGTCGTACACGCGGTAGAGCTGCGGGTTGTCCCGCAGGACGACGGCGTTGTTCCAGTAGGTCTGCGAGTTGACGTCGGTGAGGTTGGACGACGACTGCATCACCACGTTCCGCTGCCCTCCCGTCTCGGAGAAGAGCGCGAACTTGTTGTGGTTTCCCTTGGTGCCCAGGCAGGAGGAGGTGTTGCCCTCCGGCGAGACGTTGCTGCACACGTGGAGCCAGGAGGGCTGCTCCTGATCGGTGCCGAGTTCCGCCAGGATGGCCTGCGCCGGGGGTTTGTCGTCCTGCCAGCCGTCGAGCACCATTTGGATCTGGATGCCGCGACGGTGAGCGTCGCCGAGCACCTCGGCGAAGTCGGCCCCCGCCTTGCCGCTCACCACGAAGTGGGCGATCCGGATCCGGGATCCGGCCGGTGCCTGCTTGATGAGCGAGCACAGCTGGCTCATGATCGTCGCCGGTTCGCCGGCCGCAGGGTCGTTGAACACGGCCGTGGTTCGCACGGGTGCCTCTTCGGCGTTCGTGCAGGCCTTCATCGGGTCGTTCTCCACTGTGGCCGCCGGTGCGCTGAGCCGGGCCGGATCCGGAGTTGCTGCCGCGGTGGAGAAGCCACCGGTTCCAGTGGCCGCCGTGATGGCCAAACCGGTGGACAAGCAGAGCATTTTGAGGCGTGACACGGACACTCCCTCGTGCATCGGGGATGCTGCGAGCAGAACTTAAGTGCTTCCGATGAACCAAAGTGGACGTCGAGGTGGCCGATGGGCGCTTCTCGCCGAGTCAGTTGGCGGAACGTCCGCGACCAGCGGTCGCTGCTGCGGCGCGCTGTTCGCGCAGGTGTTCCGGCTCCACGACCAGCAGAGCGCCGAGTGTGGAAAGCAGGCAGAGCGCCGCACACAGAACGACGATGCTCCAGTAGCCGGCGGTCCACTCGCTCAGCTGCGCCGCGACGAACGGCAGGCAGCCGCCGACCACCGCGCCGACGAGTTCACGGCTGAAGGTGACTCCGGTGTAGCGGTATCGCACGTCGAAGAGCTCGGACAGCATCGTCGCCTGGGAGGCGAGGGTCAGGTCGTTGCAGAGCGTGAACACCAGGACGAAGGCGGCCCACACCAGCACCGGGGTGCCGGTGTCGAGCATGACGAAGAAGGGGTAGAACATCGCCGCGCCGGCGACCGAGCCGGTGATCATCACCGGCCGCCGGCCGAACCGGTCGCACAGCCATCCCGCGGTGGGTACGGTCACCAGCTTGACCAGGTTGGCGATGACGATGCCGGTGAGCCCGATCCACGCCGGTGCGCCGACGTTCTTGGCCAGGTAGGTCAGCGCGTAGACCGACGGCACGTAGCTGATGACGTTCGGCGCGACGCTGATGAGCATGCCTGCGAAGACCTGACGGCGGGAGGTCGTCAGCAGGTCGCGCAGCGGCGTCCGGGAGACGCCGTAGTCCTCCTTGGCTTCGTCGAATTCGGGGCTGTCGGAGATCTTCAGGCGGATGAGCAGGCCGGCGACCCCGATGAAGCAGCTGATCAGGAAGGGAATTCGCCAGCCGAAGGAGAGGAACTGCTCTTCGGACATGACCGCGGCGGTCAGCCCGAAGGCGCCCGTGGCGATCAGCGCCCCGACCGCGTTGCCGAGCGTCGGAGCGCTGGCGTTCAGACCTCGTGAGCGGCGGTCGGCGTGCTCGGCCGACATCAGCATCGCGCCGGCGTATTCGCCACCCGCGCCGATGCCTTGCAGGACGCGGAGGGCGATGAGCAGGACGGGCGCAGCGACGCCGATGCTCGCATAGCTGGGCAGGCAGCCGATCAGCGTTGAGGAAACCGCCATCAGCACGAGCGTCAGGAACAACATGGTCCTGCGTCCGATGCGGTCGCCCATGATGCCGATGAGCACGCCCCCGACCGGGCGGGCGAGGAAGCCGACCGCGAAGGTCGCCAGCGAGGACAACGTGGCGGCGAAGCCGTCGCCCGCCGGGAAGAACACGGCCGGGAACACGAGTGCGGCGGCCGTGCCGTAGAGGGAGAAGTCGTACCACTCCAGAGCTGTGCCGATCGTGGAAGCGACCGTCGCTCGGCTGATTCTTCGTGCCATCGAGTACCTCACGTAGCGGTGCGGAAGAGCTCTAAACGTTCATGTTGATCGATGAGAGTACGGATGGACATCATGCAGAACAAGGGATTAGCTTCTCATTCGTCGACATGAACGTTAATGTTGATGGCGCTTCGAACACGACACGAGATGGAGATCAGATGACCACCGCCTCAGTTCGGCGGGAGGGCGCCCAGCGCCCCTTTCCTCCTGGGCACGACGTGGAGCTGTCCAAGTTCAACCCGCTGCCTCGCGTCCTCTGCTACGACAAGTTCGACTCGGGCACGCATGGGTGGACCGAGCTCCTCGGCAACTACGACGGCACCGGTGATCTCGACACGGTCGACGACCACATGTGGGACTTCCGCCCGCCGCAGTTGTCCACGTGCTCGTTCTTCGACGTGGGTACGCACGGCACTCTCAGTGGGGACTACGCGCTCAAGCTCGCCACCCGTCCGCACAAGGGGCACACGGCCGTCGCCATCCGCCGGCTGACGATGGCCGGGCGGGGACTGGTGCAGATCGAGACCCACTTCGCGTTCAAGGCGGAGGCGAACGTCGGCGCGCCGAGGCGGTCGGCGCAGGCGGTGAGCTGGGACGGCAACCACCACCCCTCGGAGGCGGAGTTCGGCGCGTTCACCGTGGCGACCGACATCTGCGCCGACAACGGGGTGCGCTACCACAACGTCGCTCGTTACCAGAACACCAACATGGACAACGAGATGACCCAGCGGTGGATGTACCCCACCGTGCCCGAGCCGACCCCGAGGGACCACTTCGAGGGCAAGTTCGCGCTGCCCTACGCCAGCGACTTCACCGCGCCGGACCCGAACGACTGGCGCACCTTCGGTGAGCCCCTCGACCTGTGCGTCAACGAGGTCCCGACCAAGATCAACTGGCACTACCTGCGCTGGCAGATCGACACCGAGTCCAGGACGAACGTCGAACTGCAGATCAACGACAAGATCATGGACATGCGGGACGTCCCGGTCCCGGTGTACCCGGATCGGTACCGGACGCTGGACAACCTGCTGAACTTCTACTTCTCCGTGCGCACCCACGCCGATGTCCGGAACTTCCTGTTCCTCGACTCGGTCCTCATCTCGGTGGACTGGTGACATGCTGACGATGCGATCAACGACGACGGCGGTTCTGGAACGCAAGGCCAAGGTGCGCACGTCGTTCACCACCGAGCCCTACGAGCTGCCGTGGGCCGCCGAGGCTCGCTTCTTCGTCCACGCGCTGGAATTCGACGGGGACGATACGAGTCTGGAGTTCATCACGCAGATCTCGCCGGACGGCTTGCACTGGTGCGATCTCGACGACGTGCAGCACCGGGTGGACTCGGTCGGTGTCACCAGCTGGCTGGTCACCGGGTTCGGCCAGTGGCTGCGGCTAAGCTGTCGAGTGACCGGTCCGGAGCCGGCCGCGACGGTGCGGATCTACCTGGTCGGCAAGAGCTGATCAGCGGGCGGGGTTTGGTGCAGGGGAGTTCATGGTTCGTTCGCGGCGCGTGACGCTTCAGGATGTTGCCGACAAGGTCGGTCTGTCGGTCAACACGGTCTCGCGCGCGCTCGCCGGCAAGAGCCAGGTGAGTGAACAGACCCGCAACGCCATCCGGGCCGAAGCCAGCCGGCTCGGCTACGTCCCCAACAGCCACGCCCGCTCGCTCGTGTCCGGCCGGACGATGGTCATCGGCCTGGTCATCACCAATCCCTCCAACCCGTTCTACGCCGCGTTGATCTCGGCCGTGGAGCAGCGCTGCCGCAGGTCCGGCTATTCGGTGCTGCTGTTGGTCACCGAGGAGTCGGAGGGGAACGAGGGGGAGGCGGTCCAGCAGCTGCTGACCTACGGCGTCGATGGAATCATCGGGATTCCGGTGCAGGACAAGGGCGACAGCTGGTCCCGGCTGGCGGCCGCGAAGGTCCCCGTGGTCTTCGTCAGCCGGGACATCCCCGAGTTCGGCTTCGACTTCGTGGGCATCGATGCCGGAACCGGGATCGCCGATGCCGTCGAGCGAGTTTCCGGTGGGATCGCCCGGGCTTGGCTGTTCGAAGAGGACCTGCGGATCAGCACGACGGAGGCGCGGATCGCCGGGTTCCGCCGTGCGCTGGAATCCGCTGAGATCGATCAGCAGCGCTCGCTGGTGATCAAGGTGCAGACCCGGCGCACGGCGGGCGCGAGCCTGCCGTGGCGGCCGGACGACGCGTACCAGATGGCGGCGAACCTGATCACCGCGCAGAACTTCCCCGATCTCATCGTCGCGGGCAACGACTACTTCGCGCTCGGAATTCTCAAGGCGTTGCGGGAATGCGGCCTGACCGTGCCGGACGACGTGATGGTCGTGGGGTACGGCGACCACCCGTTCGCGGCGTACCTGGAGCCCGCTTTGACAACGCTCCGGCTGCCCGCGGAGGAAGTGGGTGCCACCGCCGTGGACTACCTGCTCGAACGCATCGCCGATCCGGCCGGACCGCGCAAGACCCGGTTGCTCAGCCCCGAGCTGGTGGAGCGAGGTTCAACCCGGCGCCCGCGGTCCGCTTAGCTCCCTGAGCGTTCTACCACCTGGAGCGGGGAGGAGTTGACGCGTGCGGGTGGTCGGGGGCCGGCTCGGGCCACCGCTCCTGGTCGACCACGCGGTGTGGTCGGCCGATGTGGAACGAGGTCGCGTTCGGCGCGAGTCGTCACGTGCGGTGGCCGACCGTTGCTTTTCTGGCGCAAACACGGGGCTTTCTCGACCAATCGGGCATTTCGGGTGTACTGGTCCGGGTTTACGATGGTCTCGACCCCAGGTGCGGACGGCCGTAGTCGCCGCGGGGTGGCGCTGTGGCCAGCATCCCGCTCTGGGAGTCGTGCAAGCGTCCCAGGGGGATCGTCATGAGCGCGCAGAAGACCAACGAACTTTCGGAACTGTTGGAGCGGCTCGACAAGCAGTCTTCCGACCTGTGGAAGCGAGTCGTGCTGGAAGGGCGGCCGGTGAGCCGCGATGACGGCAACATCCACCTCGCGATCGAATCGGGCGTCGTCGCCATCCCGGTGAAGGAGATCGAGGAGCTCCACCCGATCTTCGGCAGGGCGGAGGCGGTGACGGTCGTGGTCCGCAACGCCGACCACATCGAATACCTGCGGCGAACGGAGGATTTCGCGAAGGACGCCGCCGTCACCGCGAGCGATTCCGACGGCGCGGTGCTGCGGGCGATGCGCTGCGGCGACACCGCGACCTGCACGTCGGCGCAGGGGTACGACGCCACCGACGACTACTGCTGCAGGCCGATGTGAACTCATCGTCTCCGCTCCGGAGGTGGCTCGAACGCGTGCCGCGCGCGGACCGGCGAACGTCGTGCCGGCTGGACGGAATCCTGCTCGGCGCACCGTCCGGGATGCTGCGCATCGTGGTCGGGGACCTGTGCCTGGACCTGGATCCGGCCGATCTGGTTGCCATCGCGGAAGTTCCGGCTCCCGGCGAGCCCTCGCCGCGCTTCGGCATCCGCGTGCGGCTCGAACTCCGCCGCGGCGCCGGACTGTGGGGGGTGTCGCCGGGCGCGGCCTACCTGAACTGGTTGTTCCCGGCGCGCCGGCCGTTCGCCATCGCCTGCCGGACCTCGGTCGACGAGGTTCCTGCGGACCGATTCCGCGCCAGGGAAAGGGAATTCCTCCGGCGGCACGGGCTGGATCCGCCCCGGTGATCCTCGTCGTTTCCAGTCCGCACGATGTACATGCGCGCGTGGTCGAGGATCGCCTCCGGCGGCGCGGGAAGCCGGTGGCCATCCTCGACATGAGCACTCTCGCGGCGGACGAATTCCTCTCGTATCCGATAGGCCACGCGGGCGTCGCTCCGCGCATCACCGCCGCCGATGGGCGCGTGGTCGATTTCGGGGACGTCGAGGCGATTTGGTACCGGCGGTTCCACGAGCTCGCCATTCCGCCGGACGTCGGCGACGCGGATGACCGGGCGTTCGTGCGGCACGAGTGGCAGGACGCCCTCAACGGCATCTTCCTCGGCCTGAAATGCCGCAGCATCAACCCACTTCTGGGGCAGCTCGCCGCGACGAAACCCAGGCAGCTGGAACTGGCGCGGCGAACGGGCCTCCGCGTTCCCGAAACGCTGATCACCAACGATCCGGATCGTCTCGAAGGCTTCCTCGAACGCCACCGCGGGCGGGTCGTCCACAAGGCCATGAGCGCCCCGGCGAACCACTTCGTCGACACCCGGCGCTGGGCTGATGCGGACCGAGCGGCGCTGCCCGATCTCCCGCTCGCGCCGACGATCTTCCAGGAGGAGATCACCGGCCCCAGCGACGTGCGCGTCACCGTGGTCGGCGGCCAGGTCTTCGCCGCGCGCATCGACACGGCCGAGGGACGATCGGACCTGGACTCCCGGCTCGACCTGGACGCTCCGTGCCACCCGCACGCGTTGCCGCCAGAAGTGCGCGAGCGGCTGCTCGGCCTGATGCGCGCGCTCGGCCTCTGCTTCGGCACCGTCGACCTGAAGATCACCGAGCAGGGCGAGCACGTCTTCTTCGAGGTGAACCCGCAGGGCCAGTTCCTCTACATCGAGATCCTGACAGGGCTGGGGATCAGTTCCGCGATGGCCGGGCTCCTCGCCGGCGACCGGCGCAGCGCCTGACCCGTCCCGGTGTTGACACCCGCCTGGTTCTTCACCAGGCTGGGCGCCAGTAACCGACTGGTCGGTATGCGTCGGTGCGGTCCGGTAGGCGCAGTGCGGCGCGGAGGAGGCGTGGATGGGCATCGGGGAGCCGTTCGGGACGTTGCTGGTCGCGAACCGGGGCGAGATCGCGTTGCGGGTCTTCCGCGCCGCAGCGGTGCTGGGCATCGGCACGGTCGGCGTGCACGCGGCGGATGACGCCGACTCGCTGCACGTGGCCCGCTGCGACGAGGCCGTGCCGCTGCCCGAGAACGGCGCCGCCGCCTACCTCGACGTCGCCGCGATCATCGAAGCGGCCCGCAAGACCGGCGCCCAGGCCATCCACCCCGGATACGGGTTCCTCTCGGAGAACCCCGCCCTGGCCGGGGCCTGCGCCGACGCGGGCATCGCGTTCGTCGGCCCGGACCCGGGCGCGCTGGAGCTCTTCGGCGACAAGGCGAAGGCCCGCGCGCTCGCCACCGAACTGGACATCCCGACGCTGCCCGGCACGGCGGTGGCGACGCTCGCCGACATGGAACGCTTCCTGGACACCCTCGAACCGGACCTCTCGCACGGGCGCAGCGCGGCGGTGATCAAGGCCGTCGCCGGTGGTGGCGGCCGGGGCATGCGCGTGGTGCGCGGCCGGGACGAGCTCGCCGGGGCGTACCGGGCCTGCGAGGCGGAGGCGCTCGCCGCGTTCGGCTCCGGAGAGCTCTACATCGAACGGCTGCTCACCGACGCCCGGCACATCGAGGTCCAGGTGATCGGCGACGGCCAGGAGGTCGCGCACTTCTGGGACCGCGACTGCAGCGTGCAGCGGCGGCACCAGAAGCTGATCGAGGTCGCGCCCGCCCAAGGGCTCGACCGGCAGCTGCGGCAGAACGTGCTGCAGGCCGCGACCCGGCTGGTCGGCGCCGCCGGCTACCGGGGCGTGGCGACCGTGGAATTCCTGGTCGGCGGCCAGGAATTCTTCTTCATGGAGGTCAATCCGCGGCTGCAGGTGGAGCACACCGTCACCGAGGAGGTGCTCGGCCTGGACCTGGTGCGCAGTCAGCTGGAGATCGCCGCCGGCGCGAGCCTCGCCGGCCTCGGTCTCGACCAGGATCGAGTGCCGTGCCCGCGCGGCAGTGCGATCCAGATCCGGATCAACGCCGAGACGATGACCGCCGACGGGCAGGTCCTGCCGCAGTCGGGTGTCCTCGATCGGTTCGAGATGCCGGCGGGGCGCGGCATTCGCGTCGACACGGCTGGCTATCCGGGATACCGCACCAACCCGGGTTTCGACTCCCTGCTGGCCAAGATCGTGGTGCACGACGCGGCGGGGTTCACGGCGGCCCGCAGGCTGGCGGTCCATGCGCTCGACGAGATGCAGATCACCGGTGTCGCCACGAATCTCACGCTGCAGCAGGCGATCCTGCGCTCCGACGAGTTCGCCGCCGGACGCTGCTCGACGTCCTATGTGGACAGCAATCGCGCCGAGCTGCTGGAGGCCGCGCCGAACGCCGTGCCGGACGCGCCCCTCGGCGCCACCGTCGCGCCGATGAGCGGCTCGGTCGTCGCGGTGGAGGTGGCGCTCGGCGACGTGGTCGCGCGCGGGCAGGTCGTGATGGTGCTGGAAGCGATGAAGATGCAGCACGTCATCCGCGCGGAAAGCGGCGGCGCGGTGACGCAGGTCCGCTTCCGGGAAGGCGACGTGGTCGATGCCGGGGAACCGGTGGTGATCGTCTCCGGCAACGACGAGCCCGGCGTGGCCGACCTCGCGGACGAGCGCATCGACCCCGATCACGTCCGGCCCGACCTGGCCCGCGTGCTGGAGCGGAAGAGCCTGTGGGCCGACGAGAGCCGGCCCGAAGCGGTGCGCAAACGCCACTCGCGAGGCATGCGCACCGCGCGTGAGAACGTGGCCGACCTGGTCGACGAGGGAACCTTCACCGAGTACGGCGGCTTCGCCATCGCGGCGCAGCGCAAGCGCCGCGAGCTCGACGACCTGCTGCACAACACGCCCGCCGACGGCATGATCACCGGCGTCGGCCAGGTCAACGGCGCGCAGTTCGGGCCGGAGCGCAGCACCTGCGCGGTGCTCGCCTACGACTACACCGTGCTGGCGGGCACGCAGGGCTACTTCAACCACCGCAAGACCGACCGGATCCTGGAGATCGCGCGGCAGCGGCAGTACCCGGTGGTGCTGTTCGCCGAGGGCGGCGGCGGCCGGCCGGGCGACGTCGACATCCCCAAGGGCGGCGGCCTGATCACCCCGTCGTTCCTGGCGCTGGGCGAGCTCAGCGGGCGGGTTCCGACGGTCGGCATCGCGGCGGGCCGCTGCTACGCGGGCAACGCCGCGCTGCTGGGCACCTGCGACGTGGTGATCGCGACCCGCGACGCCAACATCGGCATGGGCGGCCCGGCGATGATCGAGGGCGGCGGGCTCGGCGTGTTCGCCCCCGAGGAGATCGGCCCGATCGACGTGCAGACGGCCAACGGTGTGGTCGACGTGGCGGTCGACGACGAGGCGGAAGCGGTCGCGGTCGCCAAGCGCTACCTGTCCTACTTCCAGGGCGATGTCGCCGACTACTCCGAGCCGGACCAGCGCGGACTGCGCCACGTGGTGCCGGAGAACCGCAAGCGCGCCTACGACGTGCACGCCGCGATCGACATCCTCTGCGACGAGGGCTCGGTGCTGGAGCTGCGGCCGGAGTTCGGGCGCTGCACGATCACCGCGCTGGTGCGCATCGCGGGCCGGCCGATGGGGCTGATCGCGAACAACCCGATGGTGCTCGGCGGTGCGATCGACGCCGATGGCGGCGACAAGCTGGCGCGGATGCTGCAACTGTGCGAGGTGTTCGGGCTGCCGGTGGTTTCGCTCTGCGACACACCGGGATTCATGGTCGGCCCGGAGTCGGAGAAGACGGCGACGGTGCGGCACTTCGGCCGGATGTTCGTGCACGGTGCGCGCCTGACGGTGCCGATGGCGACGGTGGTGCTGCGCAAGAGCTACGGCCTCGGCGCGATGGCCATGGCGGGCGGCACGATGACCAAACCGGCGCTGACGGTGGCGTGGCCGAGCGGCGAGGTCGGCGGCATGGGCCTGGAAGGCGCGGTGCGCCTGGGCTTCCGCCGCGAGCTGGAGGCGATCGCCGACCCGGAGCAGCGCCAGCGGCGCTACGAAGAGCTGGTGGCCCAGATGTACGAGACGGGCAGCGCGATCAACACGGCGATGCACCTGGAGATCGACGACGTCATCGACCCGGCCGACACCCGGGACCTCCTCCTGCGCGCCCTCCCGCCGGTAGCGCGAGCGGGCTGGACCAACCCCCAGGCCCGAGCCGTCGTCGACGCCTGGTGAACATCGATTGTCGCAGTTCGGCGTGCTGCGATCCGCCAGTTGATCTGCGACGTTCGGCTGCCACCGGAGGTGCGTCACTCGGCTTGGGAAATTGAGGTTTCAGCGATCCGTCGACTGGCCATTGACACCGGTTCGAGTTGATCGTTGCGGGGTGGGACGGTGGTCCCGCCTGGCGGGGATCGTCGCGGCGTTTGACGGGGCGATGCGAACTGGGATGGTTGCACCGGCCGGATCGCGCTTCGCTCGGGCGTGCGATGGAACTCGTGTTCCTGCCACAGGTGGAACAGCTCGTAGGCGATGAGCCGGGCTAATGCCTCGTCCAGCTCGAACAGTCGTCCGCGCAGTACGGCGGCGTGCGCCGCGTCGGGGGTTTGCTTCTCCTCTGCGGACCACCGGGCGCGCAGCAATTCGAGCGCGTCGACCGTGGCGGCGTAAGGGTGCTCCACTCCCACCACGTGCCTCTCCAGAGTGCAGCGAGTTGCTGAGAGCACTGGCATAGCACGCTTGCGGGTGAGCGAGCAAAAGGGTCTTTCTCCGGGACACCGTGTCGTAAACGACGGATCGCGATCTCGATCGCTGCTTCCTCCCCAGCTTGAGCGGTCCGTTTGGGCGATCCGCAATCGGGGGAGCCTACGGTGGAATCGAGGGAAGGGGGTAGACATGTCTCTTGCCCAAGCACCGGGAGGAATCATCCCGACTCTGCTCAGCGGTCTGCAGGCATTCGTCCAGTTCATTCCGGTTCTGATCGGTGCGCTGGTGATCCTGCTGATCGGTTACATCATCGGGAAGCTGTTGCAGAAGGGCGTCGCGAAGCTGCTGCAGAAGTCCGGGGTGGACAGAAGGATGCAGGACACGCAGGTCGGCGGCTGGCTTGAACGGGGTGGCAGCAGGCTAACCGTCTCCCAGCTGACCGGCCGGGTGGTGTTCTGGCTGATCTTCATCTTCGCGCTGGTCACCGCGATCGGGGCGCTCGGGATCGCCTCCGTGACGACGTTCATGAACCAGGTCCTTGCCTACCTGCCGAACGTGATCGCCGCTATTGCCATCGTCGTGGTGGCCGGACTCGTCGCCGGGGCGGTCGGCGGACTCGCGCGCCGCACCATGGGGCAGACCCCCACCGGCAAAGTCGTCGCTGCGGCGGGTCCAGCCTTGGTCATGGGCATCGCGGTGTTCATGGTGCTCACACAACTCGGCATCGCGCCGGAAATCGTGGTGATCACCTACACGGGCATGATCGGTGCCCTCGCGTTGGGCCTCGCGCTGGCCTTCGGCCTCGGCGGTAGGGAGATCGCCGCGGAGATGCTCCGCACCGGCTACCGAAAGGTGCAGCGGGACCAGCAGGTCGAAGCCGCCCGGGAACCCACGGCCACCCCGTCGGGCGATACTGGCTGGAGCACCACATCCGCCAGCACTCAAACCGAAAAGTCCAAACCAGCGACAACCGACCATTGAACGCTCGAATCCCAGTGCGACCGCGAGGGCCGGCGGAACCCACAGCCGAAAGCTAGCTGCCGCCGGGTTCGGGCCCCGGTGAGCGGCAGGCTCCGACCGGGGCGGGCGTGCGGGGCATCCTCGGTCGAGAGTGCCCCCGCACACCGGAGCTCACCAGTTCACTCCGCGGCGATGACGGCGATGAGGTCGCCTTCGTTGACCGCGTCGCCTTCGGCTACCGCCACGCGGGTCACCACCCCGTCGGTTTCGCTGAGCACCGGGATCTCCATCTTCATCGATTCCAGGACGGCCAGCTCCTGATCCGCCTTGACCGCCGTTCCCTCGGTCACCAGCACCTTCCAGACGTTGGCGACCATTTCGGCCTTGATCTCCATGTTGTTCCCTTCAGGTCAGCGGGCGGCGATGATCCGGTCGACCACGCCGGTGTCGTAGTTCCCGGAGACGAACTCCGGGGAATCCAGCACTTCGGCCAGGAACGGCAGGTTGCACTTCGGGCCGCGCACGACGAACTCCTCGACCGCCCGCCGCGCCCGGGCCAGGGCGTCCGCGCGGTCGGCGCCGTGCACCACGATCTTCGCCAGCAGCGGGTCGAAGTGCGGGCTCACCTCGGTGTGCGCCGCGTAGCCCGACTCGACCCGCACCCCGGCCGGCTCGGTCCACCCGGTGATCCGCCCGGGCCGGGGCAGGAAGCGGACCGGGTCCTCGGCGTAGAGCCGCAGCTCGACGGCATGCCCGCGCGGCGCGGGGAAGTCCGCCGGGACGTCCGCTCCTGCGGCGATCCGCAGCTGCAGCTCCACCAGGTCCACGCCGTGCACCTCCTCGGTGATCGGGTGCTCGACCTGCAGCCTGGTGTTCACCTCCAGGAAGAAGAACTCTCCCGTGCCGGGATCGAGCAGGAACTCCACGGTGCCCGCGTTGCGGTACCCGACGCTCTCGGCCGCCCGGACCGCGGCCGCGCACAGCCGGGAGCGCAGCGCGGCATCCACGGCTGGGGAAGGGCATTCCTCCACGACCTTCTGGTGCCGCCGCTGCACGGAGCAGTCCCGCTCGCCGAACGCGCGCACCGAGCCGTCGGGCATGCCGACGACCTGCACCTCCACGTGCCGGGCGCGCGGCACGTACCGCTCCAGCAGGATCCGGGCGTCGCCGAACGCGCTCCCGCCCCGCGACAGCGCGGTCCGCACCGAGCGTTCCAGGGATCCGGCATCGCGAGCGACGCCCATCCCGATGCCGCCGCCACCCGAAACGGCCTTGACCATCAACGGAAAGCCCAGCTCCGAAGCGGCGGCGTCGGCTTCGGCGGCCGACGCGATCCCGGAGCTGCCCGGCAGCACCGGAACCCCGGCCGACGCCATGTGCGCCCGCGCCGCCGCCTTGTCGGCGAGCAGCTCCATCGCCTCCGGTGACGGACCGACCCAGACCAGGCCCGCTGCTGCGCAGCGGCGGGCGAATTCCGGGTTCTCCGACAGGAATCCGTAGCCCGGATGCAGCGCCGTCGCCCCGGTCTTCCGCGCCACCGCGAGGATCGCCTCCGCCGAGAGGAAGTCGCGCGGCGAGTCCAGCGGGACCGCCTCGTCGGCCTCGGCGACGTAGGGCAGCCCGGTGTCCACTTCGGAATGGATCGCGATGGTCCGCACCCCGAGCCGGTGGGCGGTCCGGATGATCCGCCGCGCGATCTCGCCCCGGTTGGCCACCAGCAGGCCGTCGATCACGAGGCCCTCCCGGTGACGTTGTCCCGGTGCAGCGCGCTGATCCGCTCCGCCGAGTACCCGAGTTGCGCCAGCACCTCGTCGGTGTGCTCGCCCAGCCCCGGCGGGCGTTCGGGGGAGCGGGCCGGGGTGTCCGCCAGCCGCAGCGCCGGGCCGGGCACCGTCGCGTGCACGCCGTCGCGCAACGGCACCTCCACCGCGATGCCCCGGGCCTGGACCTGCGGATCCGACACCAGATCGGCCACCGACCGCACCGGCCCGCACACCACCCCGTCGGCCTGCAGCGCCGCCACGACCTCGGCCTTCGTGCGGCCCCGGGTCCACTCGACGACCTGCGCGTCGATCCGCTCGCGCTCCCGCACCCGCCAGCCGCTCTCGGCCGCCTCCTGCTCCGCCCACTCCGGGTGGCCGAGCAGGGCGCTGAAGGACTCCCACATCTTCGGCGTGATCGGCGCGATGTACACCCAGCCGTCGCCGGCGGGGTACAGCCCGGAGTAGTTCGTCGGCAGCGCCGAACCCCACCGCGTCGGCTCGCCGATGCCCGCCGCCGCGACCGAGAGGTGGTGCGCCAGCAGCGGGACCATCGAATCCAGCATGCCCACGTCGATCAGCTGGCCCCGGCCGGTGCGCTCCCGCGCCAGCAGGCCGAGCATGGCCGCCATCGCCGCCTGCATGCCGGTGACGTTGTCGGCGACGAACGGCCCCGCGATGGTCGGCGCGCCGTCGGGCTCGCCGGTCATGTCGGCCAGCCCGCTCATCGCCTGGATGATGCCGTCGTAGGCCACCCACGACGAATACGGCCCGGTGCGGCCGAATCCGGTGATGTGCACCATCACGGCCCGCGGGTTGATCCGGTGCACCTCGTCGAAGCCGAAACCGAGCCGGTCCGGCACGCCGTTGGCGTAGTTGGTCACCAGCACGTCGGCCCGCCCGATCAGCTCGTGCAGGACCTCCTTGCCCTGCTCGCTGCGCAGGTCGAGGGCGATGGCGCGCTTGGTGCGGTTGTTCGCGGCGAAGTAGAGGCTGTCGCCGTCGTGGACCGGCTGGGCGCGGCGCCCCATCTCGCCGTCCGGCGGCTCGACCTTGATCACCTCGGCCCCGTGGTCGGCGAGGATCTGGCAGCACTGCGGTCCGGCGATGTAGTGCGCGATCTCCAGCACGCGCACCCCGCTCATGGCGCTGATCATCACGTCACCCCCGGAAATGCCAGCTAGAAGGGCCTGCGGCGCGCAGCGGTGCGGCCAGTTCGGCGAACTCGCACAGCAGCGGTCTCGTGTCGCGGGGGTCGATGATCTCCTCGATGTTGAACGCCTCCGCCGTGCGGAACGGGGAGCGGATCGCGTTCATCTTTTCGGTGATCTCGTCCAGCAGCGCCTGCCGGTCCTCGGCGGCGTCCAGGTCGGCCCGGTACGCGGCCTCGACGCCGCCCTCGATGGGCAGCGAGCCCCAGTCCGCCGACGGCCACGCGTAGCGGTAGTGCACCCGCGCGGCGTTGGTGTGCGCGGCGCCCGCGACGCCGAAGACCTTGCGCAGGATCACCGACGCCCACGGCACCTTCGCCTGGTAGACGGCGTTGAGCGCGCGCACGCCGTATCGCATGGTGCCCGCCTTCTCGGCCTCCACGCCGATGACGAAGCCGGGCTGGTCCACCAGGTGCACCACCGGCAGGTGGAACGTCTCGGCGAGGTCCACCAGCCACTCGATCTTGCGGCTGGAGTCGGCGGTCATGCCGCCGCCGTAGACCATCGGGTCGCTGGCCAGCACCGCCACCGGCCAGCCGTTCAGCCGCGCCAGGCCGCCGACCGCCGACCGGCCGAAACCCCTGCCCAGTTCCAGGAACGAGCCCTGGTCCACCACGGCGTTGATGATCGGGCGGATGCGGTAGGGGCGGCGCCGGTCGCGGGGGATGGCCTCGATCAGCCAGTCCTCGCGGCGCTCGGTGTCGTCGCCGCACTCCGCGCGCGGCGGCAGCTGGTGCACCGACGGCGGCAGGTAGGACAGGAAGCGGCGGGTGCGGTCGAAGGCCTCCTTCTCGGAGTCGACCACGTCGAACACCACGCCGTTGCGGCCGTGGATGTCGCTGCCGCCCAGCTCCTCCTTGGTGACGGCCTGCCCCAGCCGTGCCACCAGCGGCGGCCCGGCGGCGAAGACCTGCGAGATGCCACGCACCATCACCGAGTAGTGGCTGGCGGCCACCCGCGCGGCGCCGAGCCCGGCGACCGAGCCCAGCGCCAGCGCCACCACCGGGATGGTGCCCAGGTTCGCCGCGACCCACTCCCAGCCCGGGTTGGCCGGGACGTAGGTGCGGCCGATGGTCTCCAGCGAGCGGATCGAACCGCCGCCGCCGGTGCCGTCGACCAGCCGCACCAGCGGGATCTGCAGCTCGTTGGCCAGCTGTTCGGCCATGATCTGCTTCTCCCGGATCGAGGCGTCCGACGCGCCGCCGCGCACCGTGAAGTCGTCGCCGCCGACCACGACCGGCCTGGCGTCCAGCCGCCCGCGGCCGAACACGAAGTTCGCGGGCTGGAACGCGCCGTCCGGCTGGAACTTCCCGGCGATGCCGCCGATCTCGTGGAAGCTGCCGGGATCCAGCAGCTCGTCGATGCGTTCCCGGACGGTCAGCTTGCCGTGGTCGTGCTGCCGCTTGACCTTCTCCGGCCCGCCCATGCGCTGCGCGAGCTCCTCGCGCCGCCGCAGTTCGTCGATTTCCGGCTGCCAGGACAATGTCCCTCCAAAGTGGTCACGTGGATCGGTCGGTGGAGGCGCGTCAGCGCGCGGCACGCGGGCCGAGGGGGGCGACGATTTCGCGCGAAATCGGCGTTCCGTACGCGTGGCGTGCGACGATTTCGCGCGAAATCGCCAACTCGCGAGCGGGAATGAGGACGGGTGGACGGCGTGGTGTCGGAAGCGTTGCGCGGCGCATTCGGGTCAGCTCCTAGCGGTTCCGGCGCGGGTCGAGGGCTTGTTGCGCGACGTCGCCGAGGACGTTGAACGCCAGTGCCGTCGCGGCGATCGCGATGCCGGGCACCAGCATCTGCAGCGGTGCCTGGTAGAGGAACGTGTAGGCGCGGGCCAGCATCGAGCCCCAGCTCGGGTCGGGCGGCTGCACGCCGAGGCCGAGGAAGCTCAGGCTGGCCTCGGCGATCAGCGCGTGCGCCAGCAGCAGGCTGGACTGCACGAGCACCGGCTGGATCGAGTTCGGCACCAGGTGCCGCAGCACGAGGTGCCTGCCCCGGCTGCCGAAGCTGCGCGCCGCCTCGACGTAGGTCTCCTCCTTCACCGCGAGGACCTGCGCGCGCATCAGGCGGGCCACCGAAGGCGCGAACACGATGCCGACCGAGATCATCGAGTTGACCAGGCTCGGCTGCAAGGCCGCCGTGATCGCGATCGCGAGGATGATCGCCGGGAACGACAGCAGGGTGTCCACCACGCGCATCACCGCGCTGTCGACGATGCCGCCGAGGTAGCCCGCGGCCAGCCCGAGCGGGATGCCGATCAGCAGCGCCACCCCGACCGCCAGGAAGCTGGCCAGCAGCGACGCCTGCGCGCCGTGGATCAGCCTGCTGAGCACGTCCCGGCCGAGGTCGTCGCTGCCCAGCAGGTAGCCGGGCGTGCCGGCCAGGGCGAGGATGGCGTCGAAGTTCTGCGCGTTGGGCTCGTGCGCGGTCACCACCGGCGCCAGCAGCGCCAGTGCCACCAGCACCACGAGGTAGCCGGCGGACGCCAGGCCGCGCCAGTCCCGCACGACCAGCCACAGCCGGTTCTCCCGGCGCGGTGGGGAAAGCGTGGTCATGGCATCACTCCGAGATACGCGGGTCGATGAACCGGTAGGCCACGTCGACCACCAGGTTCGTGAGCAGCACCAGCAGTGCGGTGATCAGCACGACGCCCTGGATCACCGGGTAGTCGCGCTGGGTGGTCGCCTCCACGACGAGCGTGCCGAGGCCGGGAATCGCGAACAGCGTCTCCACCACGACGCTCGCGCCGATCACCCGGCTGACCAGCAGCCCGGTGATCGTCGCCAGCGGCAGCCCGGCGTTCTTCAAGGCGTGCCGCCAGACCATCGTCCGGTGCGACAGGCCTTTCGCCCGGTGGGTGCGCATGAAGTCCGACCGCAGCACCTCGATCAGCGCGCTGCGCAGCTGGCGGCACACCTCGGCGGCCCCGACCATGCCGAGCGCGATCGCGGGCAGGACCACGTATTGCCCCGTCTGCACGGGATTCTCGGTGAGGCCGACGAATCCCGTCGCGGGCAACCACTGCAGCTGGACGGCGAAGACCAGCACCAGCACCATGCCGATCCAGAAGTTCGGCACCGCGATGCCCAGCGTCGCCGCGCCGGTGATGGCGGTGTCGGCGGGCCGCCCCTGCCGCAGCGCGGCGGCCACCCCGAGCGGAACGCCCAGGCCGACGGCCACCAGCAGCGCCGCCGCGCCGAGCGTCAGCGTGGTGGGAAGCCGTTGCCAGATCAGCGATCCCACGCTCTCGCCAGTGCTCAGCGAGACGCCGAGGTCGCCGGTGATCGCGTGCCGCAGCCAGTCGAGGTACTGCAGCGCGAACGGCTGGTCCAGCCCGAGCTGGGCGCGGATCTCGGCCAGCCGCTCCGGGGTGGCGTGCTCCCCGGCGATGGCCTGCGCGGGGTCGCCGGGGATCAGGTGCAGCAGGCCGAACACCACGAATGTCGCGAGCACCAGGGTCGGGACGGTCATCAGGACCCGCCGGCCGATCATGCGCGGCAGTGCGGTGTCCCGGCCCGGTCGCAAAGCCAGCGCGGTCATCGGTCGATCCTCACGGTGGTGAACTTGGGTTTGCCCAGCAAGTTCGGTTCGAAGCCCTGCACGTGCTCGCGGTAGGCGGCGACCGCGTCCGGGAAGATCAGCGGCACGAAGAGCGACTGGTCGGCCACGATCCGGGCCACCGCGCCCAGCTTCTCCGACCGCTGGGCCAGATCCGCGGTGCCGTTCGCGGCGTTGAGCGCCTCGTCGATGCCGGGCGTGGCGACGTGCCCGGCGTTGTAGTAGCCGCGCTCGGTGAACATCAGCTTGTAGGTCAGGCCCGGGTCCGGCCGCCCGGTCCAGGCCGACAGCAGTGCCGGGTACTTGCGCTCGTTGAAGAACTCGCTGCTGGCCTGGGTCAGCTCGGTCGGGATCAGGTCGATCTGCACGCCCACCTTGCCGAGCTGGTACTTCAGCACCTCGGCCAGCCGCACGTTGACCGGATCCGGGTAGGTGAGCAGCGGGAACCGCAGGCCGTCGGCGTGACCGGCATCGGCGAGCAGCCGCCGGGCCCGGTCGGGGTCGTGCGGGTAGGTGGGCACGGCGGACTTCGGGAACGCCCAGTGGTCCGACGGCAGCGGGGTCCAGCCCGGTTCGCCCTGCCCGAACTGCGTCACCTTCAGGATCTGCTCGCGGTCGAGCGCCAGGTTCAGCGCCTCGCGGACCCGCTGGTCGCGGAACACCGGCGCACTCAGGTCCAGGTAAATGATCAGCTGGTACAGCTGCGGTCCCGCGGCGACCTTCGTGCCCTTCGCCGCGCTGAGCAGCCCGACGTCCTGCGGTGGTGGGTTGAACACCATGTCCTGCTGGCCGGAGCGCAGCGCGTTCACCGCGGTCGAGCCGTCCTTCATGATCGTGAAGTCGATGCTGTCCAGGTGCGGCAGCCCGCGTTGCCAGTAACCGGGGAAGCGCTCCACCCGCACCAGCTGGCCGTAGCGCCATTCGACGAACTTCCAGGGCCCGGCGCCGACGGGATTGCGTTCGAAGGCGTCGCCCTCGCGCTCGGCGGCGGTGGGGGAGACCAGCATCCCGGCGCGGTCGGCGAGCGTGAGCAGCAGCGAGCTGTCCGGCCGGGCCAAGTTCAGCCGCACCGTCCGCGCGTCGAGCACGTCGACGCCGGTCACGGCGGCCACATCGGACTTGATGTTGGACTCGGGGCCCTTGGCGCGCTCGATGTTGTACTTGACGGCCTGCGCGTCGACCGGCGTGCCGTCGTGGAACCGCACGTCCGGACGCAGGTGCAGCACCAGCGCGGTCGGGTCGTCCTGGTTCCAGGACTCGGCCAGTCCCGGCGCGGGCTCCAGCGTCTTCGGATCGAACGACACCAGGGTGTCGTACATGGTGTAGAGGATCGCGTGGTCCGAACCGGAGTTGCCGCGCTGTGGGTCCAAAGAGGACGGATTGGACCGCCACGCCACCCGCAGGTGCTGGCCGCCCTCGGCGGCTCCGCTGCCGCACGCGGTCAGCGCCAGCAGCAACACCCAGACCACTGCGGCGATGCGCTTCACGGCTGGCCTCCTTCGACGCCGCGCAGCGGCAGGGATTCGGGGAAGTGGCACGCGGACCAGCGGCCCGGTTCGACCTCCGCCCACTTCGGGACCTCCTCGGCGCACCGCTGCTGCGCGTAGCGGCACCGGGTGCGGAACCGGCAGCCCGACGGCGGGTCCACCGGGCTCGGGATGTCGCCTTCGAGGACGATGCGGTCCCGCTGCTGGGCGCCGATCCGCGGCTGCGCCGAGACCAGCGCCTCGGTGTAGGGGTGCAGCGGCCGCTCCACCACCTCGTCCACTGGGCCGAGCTCCATCAGCCGGCCCAGGTACATCACCGCGACCCGGTCGGCGATGTTCGAGACCACCGCCAGGTCGTGGGTGATGAACAGGTAGGACAGCCCGAGGCCGGCCTGCAGCCGGCGCAGCAGGTCGAGGATCTCCGCCTGCAGCGCCACGTCCAGCGCCGACACCGGTTCGTCGCAGACCACCAGCGCGGGATCCAGGACGAGCGCGCGGGCGATGTTGACCCGCTGCTTCTGGCCGCCGGAGAGCTCGTGCGGGTAGCGCTCGCCGTGTTCGGCCGACAGGCCGACCGACTCCAGCGCCGCCAGCGCGCGGGTCCTGCGCTCGGCGCGATTCCCCTTGCCCTGCACCACGAGCGGCTCTTCGACGCTGGACGCGATGCGCATCCGCGGGTCCAGCGACGCGTTCGGGTCCTGGAACACCATCTGCAAGCGGGTCAGCGCCTCGCGCCTGGCCCGGCCGCGCAGCGCCGCCAGGTCCGCGCCCGCGAGGCGCACCTCGCCGCCGCTGGGGCGCACCAGCTGCAGCAGCGCGCGGCTCAGCGTGGACTTGCCGGAGCCCGATTCGCCGATCAGGCCCAGCGTTTCGCCCTCGCGCAGCGCGAAGGACACACCGTCGACGGCGCGCACCCGCTCGCCCTTGCGCTTGGTCGCGAACGACACCGCGAGGTCATCGACCTGAAGCAACTCGCTCACCGGGCGACCCCCGGCAGCGTCAGGTCGGCGGTGCGGCCGCAGCGCACCGTGCGCGCGCCGGCGACCGGGAGCAGCTCGGGCCGGTGGTCCCGGCAGTCGTCGGTGGTGAAGTCGCAGCGCGGGTGGAAGACGCAACCCGGCGGTGGGGCGTCCGGCGGCGGAACCCGGCCGGGGATCGCCTTGAGCTCGGCGTGGCGGGCCTCGATCCGGGGGATCGCTTGCAGCAGCCGCGAGGTGTAGGGGTGCCGGGGCGCGCCGAGCACGTCGGAAACGGGCCCGCTCTCGACCGTTTCGCCCGCGTAGAGGGTGACCATCCGGTCGCAGAGCTCGGCGACGACGCCGAGGTCGTGGGTGATGAACAGGACCGCCGTGCCGTGCTGCCGCGTCAGGTCCCGCAGCAGTTCGAGGATCTGCGCCTGGATCGTCACGTCGACGGCGGTGGTGGGTTCGTCGGCGATCAGCAGCCGGGGGCGGCAGATCAGCGCGATCGCGATCATCACGCGCTGCCGCATCCCGCCGGAGAGCTGGTGCGGGTACTCGCCGAAGCGCCGCTCCGGCAACGGGATCCCGACGGCTTCGAGCATCTCGACCGCGGCCCTGCGGGCGGCCCGCTTGCCCATGCCGCGATGCGCCAGCAGGCATTCGGTGAGCTGGTGGCCGACGGTGAACACCGGGTCCAGCGCGCTCATCGGTTCCTGGAAGACCATGCCGAGTTCGCTGCCGCGCAGCCGCTGCCGCTCCGGTTGCGAGAGGCGGAGCAGGTCGGTGCCCGCGAAGCGGATCCGGCCGCCGATCACCGCGGGCGGCGTGGGCAGCAGGCCCATCACGGCGAGCGCGGTCAGCGACTTGCCGCTGCCGCTTTCGCCCGCCATGCCGACGATCTCGCCGGCGCCGACGTCGAAGGACACGTCGCGCACGGCGGTGGTGCGGGATTTCCGGCCGAGGAAGGAGATGTTCAGGTGCTCGACTTCCAGCACCCGGTCCGGGGATGTGCGGGGGAGTGTCAACGCTGGCCTCCCGAGGGTGTGTGACGCCGGGCACTCTAAGCTGTGTGTAAAACTGACGTCAATATCAGTTTTTCGATGTGCGCTAAGTTGGCGCATCTCTGTACCGAGTCACCAGGAGGTAGCGGTGGCCGTTGAGCGGCTGCAACCGGTAGCCAGCCCGAAGACGCCGAAGGGGCGCGGCTCGAAGGAGTCCTTGCTGCGCGCGGCGCGCACGGTGTTCGGCCGGTCGGGCTTCGCGGCGTCGCGCGTCGCAGACATCGCGGCCGAGGCGGGCATGTCCAACGGCGCGTTCTACCGGTACTACACGGACAAGCGCGAAGCGCTGGTCGAGCTGATGACGGAGCTGCTGGACGGCCTCTTCGACCAGTCGCGCGCCCGGTGGAACCCGGGAGACGCGATCGAGTCGGTGGTGATCAGCACGGAGCGCTACTTCCGCTACTACGAGGACAACGCCGACCTGTTCGGGGTCCTGCACGAGACGGCGCAGACGGACCCGGAGATCGAAGCGATGCAGGCCGACGGCCGGCGCAAGTTCCACGACCGCATCACGCGGATGGCCCGCAAGGGCATCGAGCGGGGCCTGATCCGCCCGAGCCTCGACCCGGAGCTCAGCGCGGCGTTCCTGGGCGGCATGACGGAGCACTACGCCTACACGCGCTTCGTCCTCCACCGCTACCCGGAACGCGAGGTCCACGAGGTGAGCCGGGAACTGGCGAACTTCTGGGCCCACGGCGCCCTCGCCTGACGCGGGCTCGGCGGAACCCGCCACGCGCCGCCCCGCGCCGACGCGGTGTCGATCTTGCTCTGCCCGAGGTTCGGGTGCCGGGTCGTCCCGCAATTTCCATTGAAATCGAAGGTTCGATTTCAATGGAAATTGCGG
>NZ_JBSGJZ010000052.1:0-55315 GCF_053605825.1 Saccharopolyspora sp. NPDC003752
CAAAATCGGCCGCATCGTCCAAGCCGCACTTGTGCTCACCCACTTCGAACACGGCCGACTCACCTAACCCCTTACTGAGATCACCTCATTGAAATTGAAGAAGTTGTCCACATCTCCCGGTGTGTCGGGTCACGACGCACCGGCGACTGTGGACAACCCGCAAGTTCCATTGAAATCGAACCTTCGATTTCAATGGAACTTGCGGGAGTGCCGGAGGGCCGACGCCCCGGCTGCGGCCGTGCGACCGGCGACACGTTGTTGAGCAGCGGCAACGTGCTTCGCGATGCGGGCGGTTACTGTTGTCGGTCATGGACGTTCGGGTCGTGGACCACCCCCTGGTGAAGGCAAGGCTGTCCACAATGCGCGATGCGCGCACCAACAGCGCCGCGTTCCGCGCCGCGCTGCAAGAGCTCACACTGATGCTCATCTACGAGGCGACGCGGGACGCCGAGGTCGCGGTGGAGCCGATCCACACCCCGGTGGCGCGCACCAACGGCTACCGGCTGGCGAACCCGCCGCTGCTGGTGCCGGTGCTGCGGGCCGGTCTCGGCATGGCCGACCAGGCGCACCGGCTGATCCCGGAGGCGCAGATGGGCTTCGTCGGCCTGGCCAGGGACGAGGAGACGCTGCAGCCCACGCCGTACCTCGAATCGCTGCCCGCCGACCTGTCCGGCCGCCCGGTGCTGGTGCTGGACCCGATGCTGGCCACCGGTGGCTCGATGGTGCACACGATCAGCCTGCTGACCGACCGCGGCGCCACCGACGTCACGGCGATCTGCACGCTGGCCGCCCCGGAGGGCGTGCGCCGGCTGGAGGAGTCCGGCCTGCCGGTGCGGGTGGTGACCGCGAGCGTGGACGAGCGCCTCAACGAGTCGGGATTCATCGTCCCCGGCCTCGGCGACGCGGGGGACCGCGAATACGGCGCGGTGTAGCTCCACTGGGGCCGGACGCCTCCCGGATTCGCCTGGAATTGCAACGATCTTCGCCGGGTCGCAGCGGTGAAATTCCCGATTTTGCCTGAAATCGGGAGTCCCGCAGCGGCCCGGTTCGTCGTGTTGACCACCCGTTCTACCTGGACAGGTGCGGGGTGCGCGGGCGCCCCGGCGACGCCTCGGGCTCCTGCGTGACCTGCCCGCAGCAGCGTCATTGGGCCGAACAGGCGCTACCTGGTCTAGACCTAACCCGAATATGGTCTATACCACATTGAGCGATCCCCCCGATGACGCAGGAGTCGCCATGTCCGTTCGACGACGCAGCTTCCCGTTCCGGCTGCCGGTGCTGCTCGCCTCGATCCTCGCCCTGGGGCTGCCCGCGCTGGCCGCCCCGGCCGGGGCCTCCGACACCCCGGCCGCCCCCCAACCCCAGGCCGCCGCCCGCAAGGTCGGCTACTTCACCCAGTGGTCGATCTACGACCGCAACTACTTCGTCAAGAACCTCGACACCTCCGGTGCCGCCGGTCAGCTGACCCACCTCAACTACGCCTTCGGCAACCTCGACGCCGGCGGCAAGTGCTTCCAGGTCAACCAGGCCGGCGAAGGCGACGCCTGGGCCGACTACCAGCGCCGCTTCACCGCCGAGCAGACCGTCAACGGCACGGCCGACGCCTACGACCAGCCGCTGGCGGGCAACCTCAACCAGCTCAAGCAGCTCAAGGCGAAGCACCCCGGGCTGAAGGTGTACATCTCCTTCGGCGGCTGGACTTGGTCGAAGAACTTCCACGCGGCCGCGGCGACCCCCCAATCCCGTGCCGCGCACGTCAAGTCCTGCATCGACATGTGGATCCGCGGCAACCTGCCGAAGATCGGCGAGCCGCAGGGCGGGGACGGCGTCGCCGCGGGCATCTTCGACGGCGTCGACCTCGACTGGGAGTGGCCCGCCTCCGAGGGCGGCCCCGGCAACGTCGTCGACCCGGCCGACAAGCAGAACTACACCGCGCTGCTGCAGGAATGGCGCACCCAGCTCGACGCCGTCGGCAAGGAGCTCGGCAAGACCTACGACATCAGCGCGTTCCTGCCCGCCGACCCGAAGAAGATCGAGGCCGGCTACGAGGTGCCGAAGGTCTTCGACCTGCTCACCTTCGGCACGATCCAGGGCTACGACCTGCACGGCGCCTACGAGCCGACGACGAACCACCAGTCGGCGATCTACAGCCCGGAGGGCGACCCGTCGCCGGAGAAGTGGAGCATCGACCAGACGATCAACGCCTGGCGCACCGCCGGGGCGCCGAACGACAAGATGGTGCTCGGCGTGCCCTTCTACGGCCGCGGCTGGACCGGCGTGCAGAACCAGAACAACGGCCTGTTCCAGACCTCGACCGGTCCCGCCCCGGCCAAGTACGAGGCGGGCATCGAGGACTACGAGCTGCTCAAGGCCAAGGCCGGTTCGTTCGCCCTGCACCGCGACGAGAAGGCCGGTCACGCCTGGATCTACGACGGAACCACGTTCTGGACCTTCGACGACGCGACCGAGATCACCCGCAAGGTCGAGTACCTCAAGCAGCAGGGCCTCGGCGGCGCGATGGTGTGGTCGATGGACGGCGACACGCCCGAAGGCGAGCTGATGACCGCCATCCACAAGGCCCTCGGCTGAAGACTGTTTCAAAGCAGCTCGCACAGCGGTGCGGGTAGCGGAACCTCAGAAGCCTTCTCGACTCCGGGATCCCCGACTTATGTATGTCCAATACACGGCGCTGGGGCTGTCCTCGCGAGAAGACTTCTGAGAACCCGCGGCGGTGCGAGCTGCGAGGGTGGGCTAAGCGGCTGCGCCGCTTCAAAGAGAAGACCGACGGAATCCCGAAGCAGTCGTGGGTGGTCATGGCCGCCAGTCAAGGCCGCGCACGACGCGCTGGCCCCGAGGAAACTCCCCCGTCGCTCGGGGTCAGCGCCTCCAACCCGCGAAACCGTTGCGCAGCGCCCGCTCATAGCAGGCGCTGCCTTCGTCTCCAGCCGGGGCCGAACCGCTCAGCTCCAAGGAGACCAAGCCGTGCACCAGCGCCCACGCGGCGAAGACGACCTCCGCCGGATCGGCGTCGATCAGCTCCCCGGTCTCGATGCCCTTGGCGATCGCCTCCCGCAGCGGCTCGATGCTGCGCAGCGCCTGCTCCCACGCCTGCTCGTCGGGCGTGAAGTCGGGCACCGCGTGCCCGAACATGATCGAGTAGAAGTGCCGGTTGGCCAGTGCGCTGTCCCGGTAGGCGTGGCCCAGTGCGGTCATGTCCTGCTCCGTGTCGCCGGTGCGCGACACCCGCTCCATCCGGTCGCACAGCCGCTGGAAGCCCTCCACGTACAGCTCGCGGACCAGCCCCGGCTTGCCGCCGAACAGGGAGTACACCGCGGTGGTCGAGGTGCCCACGTCCGCGGCGAGGCGCCGCAGGCTCAGCCCCTCCGGGCCGTGCGCGGACAGCAGCTCGCCGGCCCGGTCCAGCAGGCGGGTGCGGAGGGCTTCGTCGTGCGCTCGCGGTCTCGCCATTGACCGAACGTAGCGCCTTTCTCGGGTGGTATCAGCGCGATACCATCTACCGCATGGCCATGACCTTGCGTCTGACCGAGGAAGAGAACCGGCGGCTCGCCGAGCTGGCGGCGGTCGAGGGGCGGTCCAAGCAGGAGGTCGTGCGCAGTGCGCTGGCCGAACGCTGGGCGCGCCAGCAGAAGGAACAGCAGCTGGACGACGTGATGCAGCGCGTTCTGCCGCGATACCGGGGATTGTTGGACAAGCTCGGCCCTTCATGATCGACTATTGAGCGGTGACCGTATATCTCGACACGTCCGATCTGCTCCTGCTCGCGACCGCGGTTTCCGACGGCGACCTGCTGGTGCGGGACAGCGGATTGCTCGACGCGGCGGCGTACCGGCCGCGCGCGGAAGTCCTCGGGGTGCCGGCGTACGAGACCCTGTGGCTGAAGTCGGCGGCGCTGCTGGATTCGATCGTGCGCACCCGGCCGCTGGCCGGCGGCAACTGGCGGCTGGCCTGGGTGGCCGCGGTGGCGATGTGCGACGTGAACGGCTGGTGGGTGGAGGCCGACGATGACGAGGCGCTGGTGCTGGTCCGCGAGGTCGGCCGCGACCAGCGGGAGCTCCCCGAGGTGGCGGACCACCTGGAGCGCTGGGCCAAGCCCAAGATCTGACCCGGCCGCAAATCCTTCGTGCGCGGGGAGAATCGCGGCGGCGGGCCCGGAACGGCGATGACCCGCCCGGAAGTCCGGGCGGGCCATCGCGCTCAGTTCGTTCGGTCTTCGGCCGAGGTCGTTGTTCAGGCACTTGCTCGCGGTGGTCGGCCGACCACGCGGGAGTGCCGCTAGCAGGCCCTAGCCGACGGCTCCGCTCTCGAGCTTCCTCATGGCAATCGGTGCGCCTGCCAGGTCCTCTTCGTTGCAGAGCAACTTGAGGTCGTAGTAGGGCGAACCTTCGCGATCGTCGTAGTCCAGGTGGACTGCGATGACATCGATGGGTTCACCCAGCCAGTTCTGGGCCTCGCGAAGCCATTGGGCGGACCGCTCCAGGGCGGCTGGTAGGTCGTCGTCGCGGAACTCGACAGGTCGGTACGGAACGCCCTGAACCTGATCCTGCGGACCGGGGGGCTGTGGGAGATCCACGGAGACGCCGGAGTCGTCGAGTTCGAGTCGGATCGCTTCCTCACTCACTGTCGCAGGGTAACCCCTCCGGCGGTCCAAATGCTGCCGGAGGGCCTGCTCAGTTCCCCCGGATCGGGCTGCTGAGCTGGTCGGACCGGTCGGCCGATTACCATGCGCAAGGTGCGGGGCGCCCTGGGCATCGCACGTTGATGAGGGAAGGCGGGCTTTGCCCAGGGCGCCCTGCTGCCGTCAAGGGGCGCGCCCCGACGACACGATCAGGTTACTCCGGTCGTGTCTTCCAAGATCAACTGGGGGTTGGTCGCGGAGCATGCCGTTTTCGCGCGAAAACGGCACCTCCCACGCGTGGCGAGCGCCGTTTTCGAACGAAGACGCTGCTCCGCCACCCCGGCTGGGCGTCACCCTCCGCGATGGGCGGTTACGCCGTTCAGGGCATCAGCCCGGCCGCGACGGTCGCCCCGAGCTCCCAGCACGCCTCCAGCGCGTCCTTGTCCGGCTGGCCGAGCACGGTGACCGGTTCCGCGACCTGCTGCCACGACAGGCCGGTCGTGATCGACCGGATCGCGCGCAGCGCGCCCTCCACGCCCTCGTTGCCGTGCACGTAGCAGCCGTACGGCCGGCCGATCGTCGAATCCAGGCACGGGTAGTAGATCGTGTCGAAGAAGTGCTTGAGCGCGCCGCTGATGTAGCCGAGGTTCGCCGGCGTGCCGAGCAGGTAGCCGTCGGCTTCCAGGACGTCGCTGGCCGTGGCGCTCAACGCCGGTCGTCGCACCACTTCGACGCCCTCGATCTCGTCGGTCGTGGCGCCCGCGACGACCTTCTCGAACATCGCCTGCATGCCCGGCGACGGCGTGTGGTGCACGATCAGCAGCCTCGGCATCGTCAGTCCTCCCGCACCAGGTCGGAAACCGCCTGCTTCAGCGCGTCGAGCCGGTCCGCGGCCCGCTGCTTCGCCGCCGCCAGCGGGAGTTCGCCGGCGTGCTCGACGACCTGCAGGTAGCACTTGAGCTTGGGTTCGGTGCCGGACGGCCGGATGACGACCCGGAGCCCGCCCGCGCCGGTGATCACCAGCGCATCGGTGTCCGGCGACAGGTCCTCGACGTCCACAGTGGTCGCCGCGAGGCTGGTCGGCGGCCGCTCGCGGAGCCGTCGCATGATGCGCGGGATCACGCCCAGGTCCGTGACGCGCACGGAAACCTGTCCGGTCTGGTGCACGCCGTGCTTCGCGGACAGCGCGTCGAGCAGCTCCGGCAGGCCGCTCCCGGATGCCTTCAGGGTGGCGGCCAGGTCGCTGCCCAGGACGGCGGTGGAGATGCCGTCCTTGTCGCGCACGGCATCCGGGTCGACGCAGTGCCCGAGCGCCTCCTCGTAGGCGTAGACCAGGCCGGTTCCGGCGCCGTCGCCGGCGCGCACGAGCCACTTGAAGCCGGTCAGCGTCTCGTCGTAGCGGACGCCGAACTCCGCGGCGATCGAACGCAGCATGGTCGCGGACACGATCGTCGTCGCCACCAGCGGATCGGCCGATCTATCCACAGTGGACAGGATGTGCTGGGCGAGCAGGACGCCGGTCTCGTCACCGCGCAGCATCCGCCAGGCGCCGTCCTCCCGGACGCCGAGCGCGCACCGGTCGGCGTCCGGGTCGAGCGCGATCGCCAGGTCCGCGCCGATCTCGGCGGCCAGCGCCAGCAGCTCGTCGGTCGCCCCCGGTTCCTCCGGGTTCGGGAAGCCGACGGTGGGGAAGTCCGGGTCCGGTTTCTCCTGGGACGCAACGAGATGCACGTCGTCGAAACCGGCGCGATGCAGTGCCTGCCGCAGCGTCTGCGCACCGACGCCGTGCAACGCGGTCGCCGCGATCCGCAGCGTTCGCGCGTCGCCGCGCGGCAGCGTCGCAACCCGCGCGAGGTAGTCGTCCAAGGCGGAGCCGTGGATCGACCAGCTTTCCTTGC
Organism: Saccharopolyspora sp. NPDC003752; assembly: GCF_053605825.1. NCBI lineage: Bacteria > Bacillati > Actinomycetota > Actinomycetes > Pseudonocardiales > Pseudonocardiaceae > Saccharopolyspora > Saccharopolyspora sp. NPDC003752. The sequence continues at coordinate 6,535 of NZ_JBSGJZ010000052.1, forward strand.
GCGGCACCGCGTTCGCCGCCGGAGTCGCGGCGATCGCCGCCTCGATCTCGGTGTCGACGGGGCTCACCAGGTGGATGCCGCCCCGCAGGTACAGCTTGTACCCGTTGTCCTGCGGCGGATTGTGCGAAGCGGTGATCTGGATGCCCGCGACGGCGTCCAGCGCGCGTGCGGCGTGCGCCAGCACCGGCGTCGGCAGCGGCTCGGGCAGCATCCGCACGTCGAAACCGGCGGCCGCCAGCACCCCGGCGGCGTCGGTGGCGAAGTCCTCCGAGCCGTGCCGCGCATCGCGGCCGACCACGACGACACCGCCGCCGTGACCGCGCTCGGTCAACCACGCCGCCACACCGGCGGTCGTGCGCACGACCACGGCGCGGTTCATCCCGTTCGAGCCCGCGCGCACCGCCGCGCGCAGGCCGGCGGTGCCGAACTGCGGCATGCCGGACATCCGGTCCGCGAGCTCCGGGTCGTCGGCGTCGAGCAGCGCCTGCAGCTCGGCCTGGGTCCGCGGGTCCACGTCGCCGGCGATCCACCGCAGGGCGGCCTCGCGCGGCTGCGCGTCGAGCGTCACTTCGCCTCCTGAGCTCCGTCGCGTCGTGAGCGGTTTCGTCGCTGCAGCAACCAAAACCGCTCACGACCACAATCATCACGCCGACTTCAGCACCTGGCCACGCGCGAGGCAAGAGCCGCGCTCACGCCGCCTCGACCAGCGAGCGCAGCAGCTTGCCCATCCGGCTGGCCGAGGCGCGACCGGCGTCCAGGACCTCCTGGTGGTTCAGCGGCTGCCCGCTCAACCCGGCGGCCAGGTTCGTCACCAGCGACAGCCCGAACACCTCGGCGCCCTCGGCGCGGGCCGCGATGGCCTCCAGCACGGTCGACATCCCGACCAGGTCGACGCCGAGCCCGCGCAGCATCCGGATCTCCGCCGGCGTCTCGAAGTGCGGGCCCGGCAGGCCGGCGTACACGCCTTCCTCCAGCGAGGGATCGATGCTGCGGGCCAGCTCCCGCAGCCGCGGCGAGTACAGGTCGGTGAGGTCCACGAAGTTCGCGCCGACCAGCGGCGACCGCGCGGTCATGTTGACGTGGTCGCTGATCAGCACGGGCTGACCGACCTGCATGCCCTCGCGGATCCCGCCGGCGGCGTTGGTGAGCACGACCGTCCGGCAGCCGGCGGCGATCGCGGTCCGCACGCCGTGCGCCACCGGATCGATGCCCTTGCCCTCGTACAGGTGCGTCCGCCCGAGCATGACCATCGCCCGCTTGTCACCCACCTGCAACGACCAGATCTTGCCGCTGTGCCCGATCGCGCCCGGCGCGGCGAAGCCCGGCAGGTCGGACATGCTCAGCTCGGTGGTGGGCCGGCCGATCTCCTCGGCGGCGGGTTGCCAGCCGGAACCGAGCACGACGACCAGGTCGTGGCGGTCGGTGCCGGTGATCTCGGCGAGCTTGACGGCGGCCGCCTGCGCAGCGGCGGAAGGATCGGAAGCAGTCGTAGAGGTCACGGCCGCGCAGCTTAGTCCGTACCAGGCCGGGACGAAGCCCGTTCAACACCGCACGAGCACGTGGAACCCGTTTTCACGGCTAGCTGGTCTGCAGGCTGCCCTGGATCTGGTCGAGTTCGCCGTTCGGCGCCTGGCTGCCCGGCACGGTCACCCGCACGATCCACAGGTCGTTGCCGTGGCGGCTCAGCTCCGCCGCGGTGCTGACCCGCCGCTCCGGGTCCAGCTGGCTGAACTTGGACTTCTCGACCGTCGTGTACGCCAGCCGCTGCCGGTTGCTGCCGTCGGGGGAGCTGGACTGGATGGTGACCTCGTGATCCTGGCCCGCACCGGACTTCCGCAGCTCGTTCTCGTAGTCCGAGAACTCGTAGCCGGCGCCGAAGAAGCTGCCGTAGCGCTGGACGGCGATCTCGGTGGTGCCGTCCGGGGACACGAAGGACACGACCGCGCTGTTGGCGAAGTCGTTGCGCTCGCTGATGAACAGCCGCCAACCCGGATCGCTCGGAGCCATGATGGTGAACTCGCCGCCGCTCGGCGCGGCGGTGTGCTTCGCGACGTTGCGGTGCTCGGCCAGGTTCAGGTGCACCTCCGGCGGTTCGGGCTCGCCCCCCGGGCTCGAGGCTTCCGGCAGCACCGGCTTGCCCGCGATCAACCGGGTCGCGGCGAAGCCGCCGGCGAGGGCGGCGGCGAAGAGCACGACCGCGGCGACGACGAGCGCGAGCACCGCCAGCGGCGACCTGCGGCGCGGCTGCTGCTGCGGCTCCTTCAACGCGAACGGCGGCAGGCCGGGATTGCTGGCCAGGGGAGCCGAATCCGGCGCGGGCGCGGGCTTCGGCGCCGGCGGGGGCGACACCTGGTGCCGCACCTTCACCGTCGGGGCGTCCGGGTCCAGCAGCATCGAGAAGGGGCGGACGCCGGGCTCGGGCAGCAGGCGCTGGATCCGGCGGCGCGCCTCGGTCAGCGGCATCCGCTGCGACGGGTCCTTGACCATCAGGCCGCGGATGATGTCGCCGATCGGGCCGGGCCGGGTGGCCACCGGAACGGGGCCGCGCACCACCTCGGTCACGGTGGCCAGCGGGTCGTTGCTGACGTCGTAGGGGGTGCGCCCCTCGGCCGCGGCGAACATCGTCGCGCCGAGCCCCCACAGGTCGGCGGCGGCGGTCACGCCCTGGCCCGCGGCGACCTCCGGGGCGATGAACGCCGGGGTGCCGAGCAGGATGCCGGTGCTGGTGAGGGTGTGCTCGGCGATGTTGCGGGAGATCCCGAAGTCGCTGACCTTGATCCGGCCGTCGTCGCCGATCAGCACGTTGCCGGGCTTGACGTCGCGGTGCACGATGCCCGCCCGGTGCGCGGCGTCCAGTCCGGAGGCGACGCCGTCGGCGATCACCGCGAGCTGGTGGTCGTCGAGCGCACCGTGCTTGCTGAGGATCGCGGCGAGGCTCTGCGACGGTACGAGCTCCATGACCACGAACGGTTCGCCGTTCTCACGCGCCACGTCGTAGAGCGTCACGACGTTGGGATGCGACAGGACGGCGATGGCGCGAGCTTCCCGGAGCGCGCGCTCGCGCAACTCGGCGGCCTCCTCATCCGGCATCCCCGGCGGGAGCTTGACCTCCTTGACCGCCACCTGCCGCCGCAGCAGCTCGTCCGTGCCGGACCACACGGTGCCCATCGCACCGCCGCCGAGCTTGCCGTCCAAGCGGTACCGGTTCCCGATCAACCGCCCGGCGCCGGCCAGGGTGTCGGGTTCGTAGCTATCCGTGGGCACGGCCATATTTTCCATGGTCGACGGCCCGGCATTGGCGGAACCGGTGAGTATCGTTGCTCAGCTGCGATGATTACCGGACCCGCCGGAACGATCACCCGCGGTATTCGTATCGGCGTTACGAAAAGTGAACAATCCCACGCCGACGGTCGTCTCGGCAGCACCCCCGATGCCGCCAAAGGTCATTTCGTCGCAACGAAAAACGGCCTCCCATCGGCCAATATGCCGTCTGGAGCTGATTGGCCCGAACTAGGGCGTTTCGGATAAGTTGGGCTCCGATCGGACCTCGCTGTACATCGGTGGCCCGAGCCTTCCTCAAGCCGATACGCGCAGCGGTTGCACTGCCGCGACGTCGATCGTCGCGGTGCGGCTGCGTCAACGGTGACGAACAATCCCGGTGTTCGGGAGTCGGCGGGTCCGGGTGACCACGACCAATCGTCGTCGAGGAGGTGCCCTTGCTCGCGTTCGTCATCGTGCACCTGCTGGTTGCTCTGGCGCTCCCGTTCCTCGCGCGGCGCAGCACCAGAGCCGCGTTCCTGACCGCGGCCGTCCCACCGGCCGCAGCGCTGGTCTGGGTGCTGGCGCAGGCGCAACCGGTGCTGACCGGGCAGGTGATCACCGAGACGGTCGCGTGGGCGCCGCTGATCGGGCTGGAGCTCAGCTTCCGGCTGGACGCGCTCGGGCTGCTGATGACGGTGCTGGTCGCCGGCATCGGTTCGCTGGTGCTGATCTACTCCGACGCGTACTTCAGCCGCGGCGGGGGTGACGCGCGGCGGTCCGCGCCGCTGCTGCTGGCCTTCGCCGGCGCGATGCTGGGGCTGGTCTTCGCCGACGACCTGATCACCGTCTACGTCTTCTGGGAACTGACCACGATCTGCTCGTTCCTGCTGGTCGGGCAGGCCGGGATCAGCCGCGAGTCGCGGCGGTCCGCGCTGCAGGCCCTGATGATCACCAGCCTGGGCGGGCTGGTGATGCTGCTGGGCTTCGTCGTGCTCGGCGAGTCCGCGGGCACCTACCGGATCTCCGAGCTGATCGCGAACCCGCCCGGCGGCACGCCGGTCGCGGTGGCCGCGGTGCTGATCCTGGTCGGCGCGTTCACCAAGTCCGCACAGGTGCCGTTCCACAACTGGTTGCCCGCCGCGATGGTGGCGCCGACGCCGATCAGCGCCTACCTGCACGCCGCGTCGATGGTCAAGGCCGGCGTGTTCCTGGTGGCCCGGCTGGGGCCGGTGTTCGCGGGCGTGCCGCAGTGGTGGCTGCCGACCGTGGTGTTCGGCCTGGCCACCATGCTGATGGGCGGCTGGCGGGCGCTGCACGAGTACGACCTGAAGAAGCTGCTCGCCTACGGCACGGTCAGCCAGCTCGGCTTCCTGATGGTGCTGCTCGGCACCGGCACCTACACCGCGGCGGTCGCCGGGACCGCGATGCTGCTGGCCCACGGCCTGTTCAAGGCGACGTTGTTCCTGGTCGTCGGCATCATCGACCACCAGACCGGCACCCGCGACATCCGCGAGCTGGCCGGGCTGGGCCGCCGGATGCCGTGGCTGGCGGTGATCGCGACGCTGGGCGCGGCGTCGATGGCGGGGCTGCCGCCGATGCTCGGCTTCGTCGGCAAGGAGGCGGCGTTCAGCGCCTACCTCGGCGGCTCCGGCCCGGAACCGCTGGTGGACGCGGTGCTGGTGGTCGGCTCGATGCTGACCGTCGCCTACAGCCTGCGGCTGTTGTGGGGCGCCTTCGCGGACAAGCGCGACATCGTGCCGACCGAGGCCAAACCGGCCGGTCTGGAGGCGCTGCTGCCCGCCGCGCTGCCCGCCGCCGCGGGCGTCGTCCTGGGCCTCAGCTACTCGGTCGTCGACAAGCTGACCAGCGCTTACGCCAGTGCTTTCCCGGCAGGGGCCGACCCGTACCACCTGGGGATCTGGCACGGCTGGACGCTGCCGCTGCTGCTGTCGGCGGTCGCCGTGACCGGCGGTGTCGCGCTGCACCTCGGGCGCACCCGCCTCACCGCGCTGCGCAGCCGGCTGCCGCGGCCGCTGGACGCCCAGCGCGGGTACGAGCGGATCATGGCGCTGCTGGAGCGGGTCGCGGTCGGCGTCACCGGACGCCTGCAGGTCGGTTCGCTGCCGACCTACCTCGGCATCATCCTGCTGACCGTGCTGGCGATCCCCGGTTCGGCGCTGGTGATGCGGGCGAGCGTGCCGGAAGACCTGCGCGCCTACGACAACCTCCTGCAGCTGCCGCTGGCGATCGTGGTGATCGTCGCGGCGATCGCCGTGCTGCGCTCGCGGCGGCGGTTGACCGGGGTGCTGCTGGTCGGCGTCGTCGGCTACGGCATCGGCGGGCTGTTCATCGTGGACGGCGGCCCGGACCTGGCGCTGGCGCAGTTCCTCGTCGAGACGCTGACGCTGGTGGCGTTCGTGTTCGTGCTGCGCCGGCTGCCGGTGCGCTTCACGCAGAGCGAAACCCCGACCACGAAAGCGCTGCGGCTGCCCAAGGCGATCATCGCGGGCGCGGCCGGCGTGTTCATCTCGCTGGCCGCGGTCATCTTCAGCGCGGCCCGCCAGGCGCCCCCGGAGGCCAGCGCCGAGTTCATCGCGAACTCCGAGAAGGGCGCCGGCGCGACCAACGTGGTCAACGCGATCATCGTCGACTTCCGCGCTTTCGACACCGTCGGCGAGATCGCGGTGCTCGCGGTCGCCGCGACCGGCGTCGCCAGCCTGATCCTGGCCTCCCGGCACGAACGCCGGAAACGCAGCACCCGCGCGGCGACCATGCCGCGGATCAAGACCCCGACCCTGGCCAAGCAGCAGGAGGAGGTGCGCGAATGACCTCGCCGACGAAGCCGAAACCGGCCTGGACCGCCTGGGACGCCCCGAGCGAGCGGTGGCTGCTCTCCGGTTTCCCCCGCGAGGGGATGCAGCGGACCGTGCTGCTGGAGCTGGCGTCCCGGATCATCTTCCCGACGGTGCTGGTGCTGTCGATCTACCTGCTGTTCGCCGGGCACGACCGGGCCGGCGGCGGGTTCAGCGGCGGCCTGGTCGCCGGGCAGGCGTTCGTGCTGCGCTACCTGGCCGGTGGCCGGATGGACGACAGCGCGATCGTCTCGATGCGCCCGCCGGTGCTCATCGGCATCGGCCTGACCATCGCGACCACCTCCGCGTTCCTGCCGCTGCTGTTCGGCGGGCAGATCCTGGAGACCGCGATCTACAAGTTCGCGGTGCCGCTGCTCGGCGAGATCAAGTTCGTCACCAGCGTCCTGCTGGACACCGGGGTGTACGTCCTGATCGTCGGCGTGGTGCTGGACCTGCTGCGGACCCTGGGCGCGGGTATCGAAGCCGACGTCGAGGCGGCGGCCAGGGGGCAGCGATGACCATCAACCTGACCATGGCGGTCGTGCTCGCCGTGCTGTACTCGGTCGGCTTCTACCTGCTGATGCAGCGCTCGCTGATGCGGATCCTGCTGGGCATCGTGATCCTCGGCCACGGCTCCAACCTGCTGCTGCAGACCGCCGGCGGCCCGCCCGCCGGCGCCGCGATGATCGGCACCACGCCGCTGGACGAGATGGCCGATCCGCTGCCGCAGGCGATGGCCCTCACCGCGATCGTGATCACCTTCGCGCTGACCACCTTCCTGCTGGCGCTGGCGTACCGGTCGTGGACGCTGCTCGGCCACGACGAGGTCCGCGACGACGTGGAGGACCGGCGCATCCAGCGGATGGAACGCCGCCTGGCGGAATCCGAAGACGACAGCACCGAGGAACTGGCGAAGGAGGCTCGCGGGTTGGAGGCGGAACGGTGACGTCAGGCAAGCGGCGTCAGCCGCTTTCAACCACTTATGCAACTTGCGCCGCCGCGGGTTCTCAGGGGTCGCCTCGCGAGGACAGCCCCGATGCCGCGTATTGGTCATACACAAATCGGGGATCCCACAGCGAGGCGGCGCTTGAGGTTCCGCCACCCGCACCGCTGAGCAAATCGACCCGAGCGGATATCAAGGAGGCCACTCAGTGACGGTTCTGGTGGCCCTGCCCGTTCTGCTTCCGCTGGCCGCTGCCGGACTGTCGTTGGCGCTGGGACGGTTCGCCGACATCCAGCGCGCGCTCGGGCTCATCGTCCTCGGCGGGATCATCGCCGACGCCGCGGTGCTGCTGTACGTCGCGGACCGCTACGGCCCGGTGGTGCTGCAGATGGGCGCCTGGCCGGCGCCGTTCGGCATCACCCTGGTCGCGGACCGGCTCTCGGCGCTGCTGCTGGTGGTCTCGTCGGTGGTGACGTTCGCGGTGCTGATCTACTCGATCGGCCAGCGCATCACCGACTACGGCAGGCAGCGCTCCAGCACCACGTTCCACCCGATGTACCTGGTGCTGTGCGCGGGCGTGTCGCTGGCGTACCTCACCGGCGACCTGTTCAACCTGTTCGTCGCGTTCGAGATCATGCTGAGCTCGTCGTACGTGCTGATCACCCGGCGCACGACGGCCACCCGCATCCGCGCGGGCATGACCTACACGATCGTCAGCCTGGCGTCGTCGCTGCTGTTCATCACGATGATCGCGCTGGTGTACGCCTCCACCGGCACGGTCAACCTGGCCGACCTCGGGGAGAAGGTGCACCAGCTGCCGGACGGGCTGCAGATCGCCCTCGCGCTGCTGGTGGTGATCGTCTTCGGCGTGAAGGCGGCGATGGTGCCGCTGCACTTCTGGCTGCCGGACAGCTACCCGACGGCGCCCGCGCCGGTCACCGCGGTGTTCGCCGGCCTGCTGACCAAGGTCGGCATCTACGCCCTGATCCGCACCCAGACACTGGTCTTCAGCCATTCCGAGAGCTGGAACCTGATGCTGGGCATCGCGCTGATCACCATGATCGTCGGCGCGCTGGGCGCGCTGGCCCAGAACGACCTCAACCGGCTGCTGTCCTTCCTGCTGGTCAGCCACATCGGGTACATGCTGTTCGGCCTCGGCGTCTACGACGTGATCGGGCTGACCGGGGTGATCCTCTACGTGGTGCACCACATCACCGTGCAGGCCACGTTGTTCCTGGTCAGCGGGTTGATCACGCGGCACACCGGTACGGTGGCGCTGACCAGGATGGGCGGGCTGGCCAAGGCCGCGCCGCTGATCGCGGTGCTGTTCGCGCTGCCCGCGCTGAGCCTGGCCGGGGTGCCGCCGTTCTCCGGCTTCGTCGCGAAGCTGGCGCTGCTGCAGGCCGGTGTCGGCGCGGGCACCTGGACGGCCTACGCGGTCACCGGCGGCGCGGTGCTGACCAGCCTGCTCACCCTCTACGCGATGGCGCGGGTGTGGACCCGGGCGTTCTGGGGCCAGGTCAAGGCGCCGGAGCCGGACCCGGATCCCACCGACGAGCTGGTCGTCGGCACGGCCACGTCGAGCCGGCCGATGGTCGTCGCGACCGGCGTGCTGGTGGCGGCGAGCGTGGTGATCGCCCTGGTCGCGGGGCCGCTGGCGGACGTCAGCGGCCGGGCGGCGACGGACCTGATGCACGGCGAGACCTACCGGACCGCGGTGCTGGGAGGTGCTGCCGGTGAGTGAGCAGGCGATCGGCCGCCGGCGGCGGCTGCTGCAGCGGCTGCCGCTGGTGGCCTGGCTGACCCTGGTCTGGGTGATGCTGTGGGGCACCTTCGACCTGGGCACGCTGTTCTTCGGCCTGGTGGTGGCGCTGCTGGTGTCGACCATGTTCCCGCTGCCGCCGATCAACACCAACATCGTGGTGCGCCCGCTGCGGCTGCTGCAGCTCGTCGCCTACCTCGCGTGGGACCTGGTGAGCTCCACGGCGCGGGTGTCCTGGCAGGCGTTGCGGTACGGGCCGAACGCGAAGTCGGGCATCGTCGCGGTCACGCTGCAGACCGACTCCGACCACATCACCGCGATGGTCGCCAACGCGGTGTCGCTGGCGCCCGGCAAGTTCGTCCTGCAGATCGACCGGGTCAACCGGATCTGCTACGTCTACGCGCTCGGCATGCGGGCCGAGGACGTCGAGTCGGTGCGGCGCGAGGTGCTGGCCCTGGAGCGGCGGGTGGTGCAGGCGGTCGGCTCGGCGAACGAGGTGGCGCTGGTGAGCGGACAGGAGGGGTGAGCATGGCCTGGGTCTTCGCGGTCACCTTCGGCCTGCTGTGCGTGGCCGGCCTGCTGGTGGTCGTCCGGTTGCTGCGCGGCCGCACCACCCTGGACCGGATCGTGGCGGTCGACGTGTTCGTCACCCTGATCGTCGCCGGGACCTGCGTCGGCATGGGCTGGCTGGGCGACGGCTCGAACATCGCGTTGCTGGCCGCGTTCGCGCTGCTCGCGTTCATCGGTTCGATCAGCGCGGCGCGGTTGATCGAGAAGAAGGAGCCGTACCGATGAGCTGGTTGGACGTGTTCTCCGCGGTGTGCCTGATCGGCGGCGCGTTGTCCTGCCTGCTCGGCGCGATCGGGTTGCTGAGCTTCCCGGACGTGACGGCGCGGTTGCAGGCGGCGACCAAGCCGCAGACCCTCGGGCTGATCCTGATCCTGATCGGCACCGCGGTGCAGCTCGACTTCGTCTACGCCTCGGGGCTGATCCTGGTCGGCCTGTTCCAGATGCTCACCGCGCCGGTGCTGGCGCAGCTCGTGGGCCGGGCGGCGTACCGCGCGGACAGCATGGACCGGGATTCGCTGGTGGTGGACGAGCTCGGCGACCGCATCGAGCGGGAGCGCCGGGTTCGCTGACCCGTTCGGCACTGCGCCGATCCGGCACAAGTCGCGCATAGCTGGTCACTCTCGGCGTCTAATATGATCAAATGGACCTGCACGAGTGACCACGCAAGAGTTACCGCTGACGTGTGATCAACGAACGCGGCGTAGGAGGGTGTGGAGCCATCATGTGGCGGACCGGCCGCGTGTTAGCTGGCCTTGCGATCGCGTTGTTCCTCTTGGTGGCGCCACCCGCGCTGGCGGCGGGCGAGACCGCACCGCCCGGCGCGCCGGTCGTCGTGCTGGCCCAAGATCCGGGCCAGCAGCCGGCGCCGCCCGCTCAGCCGCCGGCCTACGACAAGCAGCGCCTCGCCATCGGCGCCGCCGGAGTGGTGTTGATCGCACTGGTGCTGTTATCCCGCAAGGCGCGCAAGAAGCCGGTCTTGTTCGTCACGTGGAAGAAGAAGTAGTCGCCGATAAAACCGGCAGCGTGGTCGGTTTTTACGAGATTATTTCGGTGCTAATTCTCGCCATGGACTAGACCTGACGCCGAACCTGTGGGATTTTCACAACTGACTGAGTGCGCGGACCACATCCCCCGCCCGGGTAACCACGGGTCCAGCGCGCCTGCGACGGGGTAGTAGCCCCCCACTGACGTGGGCCGGCACCGGGAAGCCCCCCGACCGGTGCCGGCCCACACCTTTTCCTGGTACGGCCTGCGCGGCAGGCACTCCTCGACCTCCGGATGCGGTCACGCTGTGGTGTCGTGATGGTCGGCTTCGTCGCCCGGTTTATCAATCGAAAGTGTGAGGAATAGGTTAGTCGGCTCCGGTCGATCTCCAATTTCTTCGGTTCCGCCGAATCCGAACCACCCGTTCGTCGCAGTGTGACGACCGGTGGGCTCCCGGCCTCGCGCCAGGCCCGCGCCGGCGATCCGGATGATGCAGGATGGGCGCAAATGAGTACCGCTCCACATCCCGCCGCCGATCGTTCTGCCGCAGCGCGCGCCCACTGCCGCGACCGGGTGCAGCACCACGAAGCGGAGCTGGTCGAGCTCTCCCGGAGCATCCACGCCGAGCCGGAGCTCGCGTTCGCCGAACACCGCAGCGCCGCCAAGGTCGCGGACCTGCTCGCCCGGCACGGCTTCGCCGTTCGAACCCCGGTCGCCGGCCTCGACACCGCGCTCGTCGCCGAGTCGGGCAGCGGCGAGCTGGTGGTCGGCATCTGCGCGGAGTACGACGCGCTGCCGGAGGTCGGCCACGCCTGTGGGCACAACATCATCGCCGCGGCCGGCGTCGGTGCCGCGCTCGCGCTGGCGGGGATCGCCGACGACCTTGGCATCACGGTGCGGCTGATCGGCACCCCGGCCGAGGAGACCGGCGGCGGCAAGGTGCTGATGCTGGAGCGCGGCGTCTTCGACGGTGTCGCGATGGCGATGATGGTGCACCCCGGCCCGGAAGAGGTCTGCCGGCCGACCTCGCTGGCCATCACCGATCTCGAGGTCCGCTACACCGGCCGCGCGGCGCACGCCGCCGCGGCCCCGGAACTAGGCGTCAACGCGGCCGACGCGTTGACGGTCGCGCAGGTCGCCATCGGCCTGCTCCGCCAGCACCTCGAGCCCCGGCAAATGGTGCACGGTATCGTTACCGCAGGTGGCGCGGCGCCGAACATCGTTCCCGCGCACACCGCGGCGGTCTACAACCTGCGTGCTGCCGAAGCGCGCTCCCTGCAGCGCCTGGAGAACCGTATTCGGGCCTGTTTCGAGGCGGGCGCGACGGCGACCGGATGTGAGCACGAAGTCGTGCAGATCTCTCCGGTGTACGCGGAGCTGAACCCCGACGGCTGGCTGTCGGAGGTGTACGGCCGCGCGATCACCGAGCTCGGGCGTGAACCGCTCGACCGGGGCGAAGAGCAGGGCCCGGTAATCGGCAGCACCGACATGGGCAACGTGACCCAGGCCTTGCCCGCGATCCATCCGATGATCGCGGTGGACTGCGGCGACGCGGTCAACCACCAGGAGGAATTCGCTGCGGCCTGCGCGACACCGACCGCGGATCGCGCGGTGCTCGACGCAGCGTTGGCGATGGCCTGGACCGCAGTGGCCGCTGCTTTGGACGGCGCGCAACGCGATCGCCTGCTGGCGGCCGCGCGCGACCGGTCGGCTCGGAGTTCGTCGGAACAGATCTGCACGTCGGGAGGCGTGGCGTGACCGTGGTGGATTCTCGTGGCCCGGACCCGGGTCAGTCCCCGAACGGCGGTTCGGTGGCGGAAGACGTGGATTGGGAAGCGGCGGAGCGTTCCGCCGTGGCCCAGGGCACTCTCGTGGCGGCTGGTGCGGACGGGCCGAGTGCGCCCATCGGCAGCACCATGTCCAGCGTGGGGTCCGGTGCGGAATCCGCCGTGGTCGACCTCGGCGCTGGTCGTGGGCCATCCTGGCTGGATGCCTGGCTGGGCGCCAACGCGCATCGAGTGGTGGCCTGGCGGCGGCACATCCACGCCTACCCGGAGCTCTCCCGCGCCGAGCACGAGACCACCGCGTTCCTCGCCGAGCGGCTCACCCGGGCCGGCCTGCGCCCGCGGATGCTGCCGGTGGGCACCGGCCTGGTCTGCGACATCGGGGAGGCGCGGCCCGGCCAGCGCACCGTGGCGCTGCGGGCCGACATCGACGCGCTGCCGCTGAGCGAGACCACCGGACTGCCCTACGCCTCCACAGTGGACGGAGTCGCGCACGCCTGCGGGCACGACGCGCACACCACGGTCGCGCTGGGCGCCGCGCTGGCGCTGGCCGCCGCGCCGAGCCTGCGCGGCCGGGTGCGGATGGTCTTCCAGCCGGCCGAAGAGGTGATGCCCGGCGGCGCCCTGGACGTGCTGGCCGCCGGTGCTCTCGACGACGTGGACCGGATCTTCGGGCTGCACTGCGACCCGCGCCTGCTGGTGGGGCAGGTCGGAACCCGGGTCGGGGCGATCACGTCCGCGGCCGACCTGCTGGAGCTCCGGCTGACCTCGCCGGGCGGGCACACCTCGCGCCCGCACCTGACCGCGGACCTGGTGCACGCGCTGGGCACCGTCATCACGGGCCTGCCGACGCTGCTGTCGCGCCGCGTCGATCCGCGCACCGGAACCGTCCTGACCTGGGGCGCGGTGCACGCGGGCGAGGCGCCGAACGCCATTCCGCAGGACGGCGTGCTGACCGGGACGTTGCGCACGGGCGACCGCGACACCTGGGCGAAGCTGGAGCCGCTGGTGCACGAGCTCGTGCACAACCTGCTGTCGCCGCTGGGCGTCGGGTTCGACCTGCAGCACCGCCGCGGCGTGCCGCCGGTGGTGAACGACGCGGAGAGCACCGAGCTGCTGCGGGCCGGGATCGCGGCCGGCCTCGGCGAGGACGCCCTGGCCAGCACCCCGCAGTCGTCCGGCGGCGAGGACTTCGGCTGGTACCTGGAGCACGTGCCGGGCTCGTTCGCGAGACTGGGCGTCCACTCCGGGGTGGGCCGGGTCAAGGACCTGCACCAGCCGACGTTCGCGCTGGACGAGCGGGCCCTGTTCGTGGGCATCCGAGCGATGGTGAACACCGCTCTGATCAGCCTGGAGCGCTGAGATCGCGGCCGTCCGGCGGGCACTTGCCCGCCGGACGGCCGGATCAGCAGGCTCCTGCACGCGGTTCGCGGCCGAGTCCACCCGAATGAGGTGTATCCGCTCGCTGCTGTATCTGTTCGCGGGGTTCCCGCCTCTTTAATGGCATGACCGCGAACATCATCTCTCCCGAAATGCGGCCGCCGGTGGCCGTCGAATCCGACGTGCCGGGCGGCTGGCCGAAGTCCTCGCTGCACGGTGCCATGACCCGCCGCGACGCGGAGCAGGTGCTCGGTCGTGCGGAGGTTGCGGCCGGACTGGCCGCAGGCGACTGGGTGGAGCCTTGGTACGGGGTCGTCGTGCCGGTCACCCGCGTCCACGACCCGCTGACCCGAGCGGCGGCCGCGCTGCTGCGCGCCGGGCCGCACGCCGTGCTGTCCGGCGCCACCGCAGTGGCGATGCACGGCTGCGATTTCGCCGCCGACGGCGTGGTGCACGTGACCATTCCCTACGACCGAGAGCTCCGGTCCCAGCCGGATCTCGTCATCCACCAGGCCTGGGTCAGGGAGTGCGACGTCGTCGAGCTCGACGGGCTGCGCACCCAGGCGCTGGACGTCGCCATCTGCGAACTGCTGTGCACCGGCGAGCAGCGGTCGGCGCTGGACTGCCTGGAGCAGGCGCTCGCCCAGCTCGGTGAAGCCGCCGAGCGCTTCCGGGCGCTCGTCGCCGAAAGGCTCACCCGGCGCAGGGATCGCCGGGGCACCCGGCGAGCCACGGCCCTGCTCCAACTCGCGTGGTCCAGGCCTCGCGGCGTGCTGGTCGGAGGTGCGCGATGAGCAGCCGAACGTCAGTCCGCGCGCCGGAACCAACCGGCGGCCTGGGCGGATTCGCGCACCTTCACGAACCGGGCGTATGCGTCGTCGTACAGCGCGCGGTTGCTCTCGGTCGGCCGCAACGGTTCGGACGTGCCGACCAGCTCGCGGGCGACATCGGTGATGTCGCGGCCCGCCAGCAATGCGTGCGCGGTCACCGCCGCGCCCCGCGCCCCGGCCTGCTCGTCGGTGGTGCGCACGACCGGCAGGCCGGTGACGTCCGCGATCACTTGGCGCCACAGCGGGTTCGCCGACCCGCCGCCGGTGAGCCGCAGCTCGGTGGGCTGCGCGGTGCTGGCGACCAGGCAGTCCCGGATCACCATGGCCAGCCCCTCCAGGCAGGCCCGGGCGATCTCGGCGGGGCCGTGCTCCAGGCTCAGGCCCTGCAGGCTGCCGCGCGCGGCCGGGTCGTAGAAGGGCGCGCGCTCACCGCCGAGCGAGAGGTAGGGCAGCATCAGCAGGTCCTTGCTGCCCGGCTCGGCCTGTTCGGCGAGCTCGGTGAGGTTCTCCGGGTTGGGCAGGCCGAGCATCCGGCAGGCCCATTCGACGACCTCGGTCCCGGCGAGCGTGGCGCTGGCGAGCATCCAGCGGCCGGGCATCGGGGTGCGCAGCGACATGCCGACGGGAGTGCGCTCCAACCGGGGCTCGTCGCTGATCACCTCGGTGCAGATCGTGGTGCCGAGGATGGTGCAGGCCTGCCCGGGCTCGGTCACGCCCGCGCCGATCGCGGTGGAGATCACGTCGTAGGCGCCCAGCACGACCGGCGTGCCTTCCGGAACGCCCAGCCGCTCGGCCGCGGACCGCTGCAGCGGCGCGATCCGCTGCGCGCCGTCGACGGCGTCGGGCAGCAGCCGCTGCGCCCAGTCCAGGCCGAGTTCGCTGAGCACCGCGTCGGAGTAGAGCCCGGTCCGAGCGTCGAGGAACGGGTTGGAGGCCTCCGAGACGTCCCAGGCCAGGCGGCCGGTCAGGCAGTTGAACAGCCAGCCGCCGCAGGTCAGCACCTTCGCGGCGGTGGCGATCCGGTCCGGTTGGTGCTCGGCGAGCCAGCTGAGCTGCGCGTGTGGCAGCCCGGCGAAGCCGACCGAGCCGTTGATCTTGAACAGCTCGGCGAGCAGCCCGGAGTCGGCCCAGTTCGCGGCGATCGCCGAGGCGCGCGCGTCGTTCCAGAGCAACGCGGGACCGGTCGGCCGGCCGGCCTCGTCGACGAGCCAGCAGCCGTCGCCCTGCGCGGTGATCGCCAGCGCGGCGACTTCGGCGCGGAGCTCGTGGACGAGTTCGGCGACTGTGTCGGCGACGGCCGACCAGACCTCGGGCATGTCCTGTTCGGCCCAGCCGGGCCGGGGGCGCTCGACCCGGGTCGGGCGGCGGACGACCGCGAGCTCGGTGCCATCCGAGGCGTAGGCGACGCTCTTCACCACCGAGGTGCCGGCGTCGATGCCGATGGTGATCACGGGCGTGTCCTCCTGATCCCGCCTGCCTGGTCGATCCGGTCGGCCCGACCCGAGAACATCACAACATTTGGTGTTAAAAATTTCAAGATAGATGTTATGTTTGCGATGGGATGTGACACCAAGGTCCCGGTTGCGGACCACGACCGGAAGGACGCCACGTGCCGCCTCAACCCAGCCCCGGCTCGGAGAACGACCGCATCGACCTCGTGCTGCTCGACGTCGGCGGCCCCATCTACGACGACAAGGCCTACCGCGACGCGCTGCTGCGCGCCGCACGAGAGCTGGCGGCCGAAGACGGCCGGGGCGTCGACGAGGCCGAGTTCCAGCAGGTCTACGACGAACGCCGCCAAGCCCAGGGCGGGTCCCTGCGCACCGCGGTCGCCGAGCGGTTCCTGACCGCGCAGGACCGGCAGCGGCTTTCCGACCGCGCCGAGCGCTACTGGGAGTATCCGCCGTCGGCGCTGCACGCCGACGTGCTCCCGACGCTGCGCGAGCTCGCCGGCCGCTACAAACTCGCGGTCGTGGCGAACCAACGAGCGGTCGTCGTGGACGCGCTCCGCCGGGACGGCGTGGCCGACTTCATCGACATCTGGGCGGTTTCGGAGGTCGTCGGCGCGGAGAAGCCGGACCCGCGGATCTTCCAGCACGCGCTGCGGGAGGCCGGCGTCGAGCCGAAGAACGCGGTGCACGTCGGCAACCGGCTCGACACCGACGTGCGCGGCGCGCACCGGGTCGGGCTGCGCACGGTTTGGGTGGTGCGCGGCGAAGCGCCGCCGGAGCCCACGCCGGAGCAGCTCGCCGAGCCCGATGTGGCGGTGTTCTCGCTGGCCGAGCTGCCCACCGCGCTGGAACGCCTGCAGGGGGCCGAATGAGCGAACAACTCTCGAAACCGCTGGAGGCTTGCCGATGACCGAGCTCGTCGCGGGCGTCGACGTCGCGACCGCCAACGTCCGGGTGCAGATCCACGATCCGGCGGGCTCGGTGATCGCCGCGGCGTCCCGGCGGCTGCCGCAGCCGGTGCGATCATCGGGTGGACGCTCCGAGCAGGACGCGACCAGCTGGTGGCCCGCGGTGCGCGACAGCCTTGCCGAGTGCACGGCCGCTTTGGGTTCGCGCAGCAGCGAAATCCGCTCGCTGGCGATCTCGGCGACGTCGGGCACGGTCGTTCCGGTCGACGGTGACGGCGAGCCGCTCACGGCGGCGCTGATGTACGACGACCGGCGTGCCGATGCGGAAGCCCGGATCGCCGCCGAGGTGGGTGCGAGCCGCTGGCGGCGCACCGGCATCACGCCGTCGGCGGGCTCCGGCCTGGCCCGGATCGGTTGGCTGGCGCGACACCTCCCGGACGGCACGGCGCGGGTGTGCCACACGCCCGACGTCATCGCCTGGAAGCTCGTCGGGCATCCGGTCGCCACCGATTCCAGCCACGCGCTGAAGAGCGGCTACGACGCGGTCGACGGCGAGTGGGCCACCGAGGCGTTCGACGCCTTGGGCGTGCCGGGTGGGCTGCTCCCGGAGGTCGTGCGCCCGGCGGCGGTGCTGGGCACCGTCGATGCGAACGCCGAAGCGCAGACCGGACTCCCGGTCGGCTGCGAGGTGCGTGCCGGGATGACCGACGGCTGCGCCGGGCAACTGGCCTGCGGAGCGGTCGACGTCGGGCAGTTCGTGACGGTCCTCGGCACCACCCTGGTGCTCAAGGGGGTCTCCAAGGAGCTCGTGCACGATCCGGCCGGTGCGGTGTACAGCCACCTGCACCCGGAGGGGATGTGGCTGCCCGGCGGCGCGGCGAACATCGGCGGCTCGGCGCTGTCCGATGTGGACCCGGCAGAGCTGTCGAGCCTGGACGCGGCGGCGACCGAGCGCGGACCGGCGAGCGTGGTCGGCTACCCGCTGCGCGGCGAGGGGGAGCGCTTCCCGTTCCTCGCCGCGAACGCCACCCGGTTCACGCTCGGCACGCCCGCGGACCGGGTCGACGAGTACCGCTCCCGCCTCGAAGGCGTCGCCTTCTGCGAGCGGCTCGCGCTGGAGCGGCTGGCCGAGCTCGGCGCGCCGGCAGAAGGCGCTGTGCGCACCGCCGGCGGCGGAGCCCGCAGCATCGCCTGGTGCCAGATCAGGGCGTCGGTGCTGGACAAGCCGGTGCTGCGCGTCCAAGGCGCGGGGACGGCGTTGGGCGCGGCGCTGCTGGCGGCCAGCGGTTCGACCTACCCGAACCTGAGCACCGCGGCGGCGGAGATGGTGCCCGGTGGCGAACTCGTCGAGCCGGTGCGGGCTGAAGTGCGGCAGCTGGACGACAGCTACCGGCGCTTCCTCGACGAGCTCCGCGCCCGTGGCTGGCTCCCCGTGGCCTGATCAGGAGCCGGAGAGGGCTTCCGCGACCGTGAGGCTGTCTTCGTAGACGGCGTAGCGCGTGATCAGGCCGTCCTCGACGATCAGGTGCAGCGCGCAGAGCGCGGTGTACGGCTTGCCGGTGGCCTTGGTCGTCTGACGGATGTCGCCGAGCACAACCGCCTCGTTGCCGTCCACGAGGACCCGCGGCGCGGGTCCGGTCGCCTCTCCCGGCACGTGGAATTCGGCGATCATGCGGAAGTGCTCGGCGACGTCCGCCCTGGTCGAGCGGGGCCGGATCCAGGGCACCGCCGGGTGGCCGCCGGCCGGCCAGTCCAGCACCCAGTCGACGCGCTCGGCGAACAGGTCGGCGATCCGGTCCGGGTCGCCGGCGGCGAGCCTGCGGAGGAAATCATCCACAGTGGACCGGGTGTCTCCGGTCGGCACGGTGAACTGGTGGTCGGACCGGATCCGCCCGTCCGGGCCGAGGACGACGACTGCCCGGCCGGTCCAGGCGATGTCACCGCCTCCGGCGGGCACCATGTGCGTGGTGAAGGTGATGATGTCGTGGTGGCCGCTGGCGTCACCCGCGGCCCGGAACGCGAAACCGGCGTCCCGCACGAACTCCTCGTGGGCCGCGGCGATCCGGCCTTCGAGCTCGTCGTGGCCCCGGAACTGCGCCGTCTCGATCACCTCGACGCCGTCCTCGGCCCAGAGGGAGGCGATGGCGCCGCGCCGGGCGACCGGGTCGGGCTCGTTCCACACCGCGACGTAGCGCTCGACGAACTGGTCGATGTCGATGTTCATGCGCGGACGCTATTCGGGCTTCCCTGACATCTCCTGTCAGTGGATCTCGGCAGACTTCCGCTCATGCGCGCGAGCCGGCTGGTATCGATCCTGTTGCTGCTGCAGACCAGGCAGCGGATGACGGCGCAGGAGCTGGCCGACGAGCTGGAGGTGTCGGCGCGAACCATCTACCGCGACGTGGAATCCCTCAGCGCGGCGGGCGTGCCGCTCTACGGCGAGCCCGGCCACGAGGGCGGGTACCGCCTGCTCGAAGGCTTCCGAACCAAGCTGACCGGCCTGACCGCCGGCGAGGCGGAGTCGCTGTTCCTGACCGGGCTGCCCGCGGCCGCCGCCGAGCTCGGACTGGGTGCCGTCGTGACCGCGGCCCAGCTCAAGCTCAAGGCCGCCCTGCCCGCTGAGCTGCGCGATCGCGCCGAACGGATCACCGAACGGTTCCACCTGGACGCCCCGGCGTGGTACCGAGGCGCGGACCGCACGCCGCACCTGACCGAGGTCGCCGACGCGGTCTGGAACAACCGAGCGGTGCGGATGCGCTACCTGCGCTGGGCCGAACCGCACGAGACGACCCGGATCGCGCACCCGTACGGGCTGGTCCTGAAGGCGGGCCGTTGGTACCTCGTAGCCGGGGCGGCCGGGCGGATCCGCACCTACCGCATCTCCCGGATCGTCGACCTGCACGTCCTCGACGAGCGCTTCTCCCGGCCGGCCGGCTTCGAGCTGGCCACCCACTGGCAGGCATACCTGGAGCAGTTCGATGCGCGACGCCACCGGGGTGAAGCGACGATCAGGCTTTCCCCGCACGCCCTCGACCGGCTGCCGCACCTGGTGGAGCCGGCCGTGGCGCGAGCGGCACGGCGAACCGCGGAAGCCCCCGACGCCGCCGGCTGGACCGAGGTGACGATCCCGATCGAGTCCGTCGACCAAGCCCTCCCGGAGCTGCTCAAACTCGGCGCCGACGCCGAAATCGTCGCCCCGGCCGAGCTCCGGGAACGGCTCACCACGACGCTCGACGCCCTGAACCGCATCTACGGCACGGCATGAACGCCGGTGATCAGCCGTCGGCGACCTCCAGCGCCACGCCCGCCGCCCGCAGCTCGTCGCGCAGCGATGCCGGGGTTCCCGCGTCGACCACGACGACGTCGAACTCGGTCAGCGGCGCGAGCTCGTGCACGGCGCGCCGGTCGAACTTGGAGTGGTCCAGCAGCAGCACGCGCTTGCCGGTGGTCTCCATGAGGGCGCGCTTGACCTGGATCGTCTCCTGCGAGCGATGCAGGCAGTGCCCGTCGACGACTGCCGTGGTCGACATGAACAGCACGTCGGAGCGCATCGTGCGGGCCATGCCCGCGGTGTGCAGGCCGAGGAACGCGTCGTAGGACGGCTGGTAGTCGCCGCCGAGCCCGATCAGGTGCAGCCCCGGTTCGCCGCTGAGCAGGTTGATCACGGACAGGAAGTTCGTCACGACGGTCAGCGGACCCAGCGGCGCCAACTGCTCCGCGACCGCGAGCGCGCTGGTGCTGTCGTCGAGCGCGACGACCTGACCTGGGGAAACGTGCCGGATGGCGTGCTTCGCGATGCGCGCCTTCTCGTCGGCCGCGTCGGCGATCCGGGCCCGCACCGAGGTCTCCAGCAGCGCGGTCGGCGTCGACGTCGCACCGCCGCGAACCTTGCGCAGCCAGCCCTGCTGTTCGAGGACGTCCAGGTCGCGGTGGATGGTCATCCCGCTGACCCCGTGCTCGGCGGCCAGCGCCTCGATGCGGACGAACCCGCTGGCCAGCACCTCTTGGCGGATCTGCTCGCGCCGGTCCTGCTGGTTGACCGGCGTGCCTGCGTCGACCATGGACCCCCTCACCTCGCGCGTGCAACCGGAGTGATTATCACACGAGAGACGTGATATTCGGTCCGGATGTCACGCGGGGTTCACGGGCCGACGTTGTGGCACGGGCGTTTGCGCAGCTTCTCGACGTAGTCCTCGGGCGCCCCGGCCGCTTCGGCCGCATCGGCCATCACGCCTAGATAGCGCGCCGACGGCAGCCCGCCTTCGTAGGCGTCCAGCACGTACAGCCAGGCCAGCGCCGATCCGTCCAGCGTCTGCACCCGCAGCCGTAGCTTCTTGTGCATGCCGAGCTCGGCGCCTTCCCAGTTGTCGAGCTGCTGCTCGTCCTCCGGGCTGACGTCGTAGAGCACCGTGAAAACCTGGGAGCCCGGCTGCTCGACGATCGTGGCGAGGGCCCCTTCCCAGCCGTAGTCCTCGCCGCCGAAGGTCAGCCGCCAGTCCACCAGCCAGCCCGTTCCCGCCATCGGGGAATGCGGGGCGCGCTTCATCATCTGGGCCGGGTCCATGTTGGACCCGTACGCGGCGTACAGAGGCACGCCCAACAGGGTAGCGATCGACAGCCCGGGTGGCGGTGCGGACTACGTCACGAATGTGGGTGGGGGTCCCGGCCCGGGCGTTCCGCGCGGCCCTGTCCGGAACGCCGGGAGTGGTCTGCGCCACGATGGTCAACTCGCGCGGCACCACCCGAAATGCCTGGACTCGTCGCAGCGTACGGTGAGTTCGGCGCCCACAAGGCAGGCGGACCGAGGAGGAGCGCGAAGTGACCCGCATCGTGATCATGGGAGGCGGCCCCGCGGGCTACGAGGCGGCGCTGGTCGCGGCTTCGAACGGGGCGGATGTCACGCTGGTCGAGCCGGAGGGCCTCGGCGGTGCGTGCGTGCTCTACGACTGCGTCCCGTCGAAGACCTTCATCGCGTCCGCCGGCGCGCGCTCCGCGTTCCGGGACGCCCGTGAGCTGGGCATCCGCACCAAGACCGAGGATTCCGACGTCGACGTCGCGGTGGTGCACGGCCGGGTCAAGGGCCTCGCGCTCGCGCAGTCCGCCGACATCCGCTCCAGGGTCCGCCGCGAAGGCGTGAAGATCCTGCCGGGCCGCGCGCGGTTCACCAACCCGACCAAGGGCATGGCCGTCCACCACATCGGGGTCGATCTCGCCGACGGCAGCTTCGAGGAGCTGTCCGCCGACGTCGTGCTGATCGCCACCGGCGCCACACCCCGGATCCTCAAGGACGCCGAGCCCGACGGGGAGCGGATCCTGACCTGGCGGCAGCTCTACGACCTGCCCGAACTGCCCGAGCACCTGGCCGTGATCGGCTCCGGTGTGACCGGTGTGGAGTTCGCCTCCGCCTACACCGAGATGGGCGTCAAGGTCACCATGATCTCCAGCCGCGACCGGGTGCTGCCGCACGAGGACGCGGACGCCGCGGCGGTGCTGGAAGAGGTGTTCGCCGAGCGCGGTACCGAGGTCGTCAAGCACGCCCGGGCCGAGAAGGTGGAGCGCACCGACTCCGGGGTGCTGATCCACCTCGCCGACGGGCGGCAGGTCGAGGCCAGCCACGCGCTGATGACCGTCGGCTCGGTGCCCAACACCACCGACATCGGCCTGGAGCGGGTGGGGATCGAGCCCGATCGCGGCGGCTACATCCCGGTCGACCGGGTGTCGCGGACCTGCGTGCCCGGCGTCTACGCGGCCGGCGACTGCACCGGTCTGCTGCTGCTGGCCTCGGTGGCGGGCATGCAGGGCCGCATCGCGATGTGGCACGCGCTCGGCGAGGGCGTCACGCCGATCAAGCTCAAGACCGTCGCGGCGAACGTCTTCACGCACCCGGAGATCGCCACGGTCGGCATCAGCCAGCAGGCGATCGACTCCGGGGAGGTGCCCGCGCGGACCGTGACGATGCCGCTGGCGACCAACCCGCGGGCGAAGATGGAGGGCCTGCGGCGCGGCTTCCTCAAGGTCTTCTGCCGGCCGCAGACCGGTGTGGTGGTGGGCGGCGTCGTGGTGGCGCCGAACGCCAGCGAGCTGATCCTGCCGATCGCACTCGCGGTGCAGAACCAGGTGACCGTCGACAACCTGGCGAACACCTTCTCGGTGTACCCGTCGCTGTCGGGTTCGCTGACCGAGGCCGGACGTCTGCTGATGCGCCACGACGACCTGGACTGACCCGCGCTGATCGGCCGATCCGTCGGCCGTGAACGCCGGGGCAAGCCTCGCGGGGCGTTCACCGTGTTGCCGACCGCCTGGCCGCGTCCACTGTTGGAGGCGGCCGGGAGACCGGCGGAAAGGGGCGTGCGAGGCATGGCAGACCTGCCGGTGCTGATCTACGACGGTGACTGCGGATTCTGCACGCGCAGCGTGCGGCTCGCGGAGCGGCTGCCGGTGCGCATGCGCATCCTGCCGTGGCAGGAGGCAGATCTCGCCGCACTGCGGACCACATCGGACCGGGCCCGGCACGAGGTGCTGTGGGTGGCCAGGTCGGGCCGCGTGTTCGGCGGCGCGGCCGCGGTCGCGGAGCTGCTCAAGAACTGCCGCGCGCCGTGGCCGGTGCTCGGTCTGCTCATGTCCGCCCCGGTGCTGCGGCTGCTGGCGGAGTGGGCTTACCGATGGGTCGCGGCGAACCGATACCGGCTGCCGGGTGCCACCCCTGCCTGCCAGCTGCCGCCTGCGGAGCGTCCCGGCCATTCGGCTCGTTCCTGACCGCCGCCGACCTCGGCCAAAAGTACTAGAAGCGCTGCCTCCTTACTGGCCGATCGGTTGACCCGGCCTGCCAATTCGGCCGAGCCGCCGACCCCTCGCGACGCAATAGCTTTGGAGTCGTTCGGGGGTTCGGAGTGGCCCGCCCTCCGCTTCAGGGGATCGGCGGAGGGCGTGGCCGCAAATCAACTTGGTGCGTCTTGAGCACCAACGCGGTGGAAAGGCCAGGTGGCTCGAGATGTACGGCAAGGCATTCGCTCCGGAGTACCAGGGGAAGCTCCGGGACATGTCGGTGAACGCGGCCCTCGGGGATGTGCTGGCGGCAGCGTTGGAGCGTGAGTCCCAGGCGGCGGAGGAGGGCGTCGGCCTGGCGCTCGCCCAGGCGCGGCTGGCGGTCGCGGAGGCGTACCGGCGCCTCGGCCGGCTCGACGAGGCGGATGCGGCGTGGCGGGCGAGCTATCGGACGGCCCGCAGCGCGGGGGAGCGGGGCGCGATGGCGTGGGCGCTGTGGAGCGGCGGCACCCTGGCCCGGCAGCGCGGGCAGATGGCCGCCGCGGTGCGATGGCTCAGCTACGCACGGGACCTCGCGAAGCAGTCCGGTGAACTGATCGCGTACGGCTACTCGGTCGCCGGGATCGCCGAAACGCTGCGGATCCGCGGGGACTACGAGGAAGCACGCGAGCTGCACGTGCAGCTGCTGGCCGAGGCCCGCAAGCGGGGCGAGTGCCGGCACACGGTGTGGGCGCTGGAGGGCCTGGCCCAGCTCGACCGCAACGCGGGCGACCTGGGCTCCGCGTGGGAGCGGTTCGCGGAGGCCGCCGAGATCGCGGAGGAAGGCGGGGACGAGCGCGGCCTGGCCTGGGCCCTGAGGGGGATGGCGGACGTCATGTCGTTGCGCGGGGAGCACGACGAGGCGTTGCAGCTGTTGTCGCGAGCCGAGAGGATCTGCCGCCGGATGGACCTGGCCAGCGCGCTGGCCTACAACCGCAAGATGCGTGGCAACGTCCTCTTTCGCGCGTGCTGGTACGGGGAGGCCGCACGCACGTACCGGGACGCGAAGCAGATGTTCCAGTCCATCAACGAACCGCGCGGCGCCGCGCTGGCCGAGCTGGGTCTGTTGAAGAGCCTCGACAAGCTGGGGCGGCCGCGTCCCGCCACCGAGCACGACCTGCGCGCCTTGCGCGACCGGTTGGACAGCCGGGAGCTGCGGCACACCAGGCGAATGGTGGAGGAGGCGATCAGCGAAATGGCGGAGATCGCAGCCTGAGCAAGCGCCTTCGGCGCGAAGCCGTTCGAGCCCGGCCGAACACGGGCCTACACCGACGCTGTCGCGTCCTTCGGGTGCGGGGTCTGGGAACGAAAGCTGTGCCCCAGTTCCCGGCCGAGCCCGAAGTAGTGGCGGAAGTTGTAGATCAGGGGACTCCACGCCGTCGGGTCGATGTGGTCCGTGCCGGCCACGACGATGCGCGGATCGCAGTGCACCCGCAGCACCTGCGCCTCGATGATGCGGAAGCTTCCGGTCGTATCGGCTCGAACCCGCGTTGCGCGGGCCTCCAGCTGAACCGGGCACTCGGCGACGCGGGGCGGGCGCACCAGATCCGAAGGCTCCGGGCGCAGCCCGGCGGCACCGAACTTGTCTGGTTCGAAGCGGAACACGCCGCGCTTCTGGTCCGGAACCGGGTTCCGGCCGGTCAGGGGCGCGAGTCGTTCGACCGCGGGCCACTGCTCGGGCGACGGGAAGTTGATCACGAGGTCGGGCCGGGCTTCGAGGTTGGACGCGGTGTGGGAGCCGCCGCCCATCCCGAGGACCATCACGTCGCCGAGGGCCCAGGCGGACGACATCGGCGCGAGGTTCGCGGTGCCGTCGGAGTTCTCGGTCGACAGCAACGCCACCGGCGTTCCGAAGTACAGGACGCTCGGCGCGATGGTCACGTGGTCGGCATCGGCACCGCTGCTGGTTCGGATGTCATTGCTGGGCGACGTGGTTTCCATGGGTGGAACGGTAAGGAGGTGTTGCTTCGGTGAGGAGCGAAGTGTTGTGGACTACGCCGTGAGTTGTTTCGCCGCCGCGCGAAGCCCGGCGCCGGCGTTGCCGATGATCGGCTCCCCGTGGCCGAAGCAGGCGACCTCGGTGTCGAGTTCCGCGAGGCGGTGGAACGACTCGATGGTTCGCGCGCGATCAACGTTGAACGTGCCGAGCATCAGCCGGCCGACGTTGGCGATGGTGTCTCCGGTGAAGAGAATTCGGCTCTTTGACAAGTAAACAGCGATGCTTCCATCGGTGTGCCCCGGGATGGAGAGGACCCGTGCGCCACCACCGAAGTCCAGCACATCGCCGTCGGCGAGCTCCTGGTCGACCGGGCAGGGCGGCGGAGGCGGGAGAGTCGGGGCGATGCTCGCGAAGAGGGGACGTTCCCAGTCGAGCAGCACCGGATCGGCCTGCTTCCGCTCGCCGCGCACGACGGGCGCGTCCGCGCCGTGGGCCAGCACGGGCGCGCCGGTCGTGGCACGGAGTTCGGCCGCGGAACCGGTGTGGTCCTCGTGCCCGTGGGTGATGACGATCCGGTCGAGCTCGGCGCCCAATTCGGCCAGCAGCCCGGTGATGGCCGGGCCGGACCCGGCGATCCCGGTGTCGATGAGGGTTGCCGAGCGGCCCTCGCGCAACAGGTACGCCTGCCCGAACTCGAGCTGCAAGAAGTACAGGTTCGGCATCACCTCGGTCACGTCCATGCCGTCAACGTAAGTCACTTCTCGGTCGACTCCCGCTGTTTTCGTTGCGGGCGAACAGGTTTGAAGCGCGAACCGAGGCGAAGCACGTGTGCTGCGAAAATCGGTGCGACATCAGTCGGGGCGGTCCGTTATCCTCGGCGCATGGCCCACGTGCAGTACTACCTCTGATCAGGACGCCGCGACGGCGGCGATCCCCGGGCGGCTACACCGCCTGGTTCCACCGCACTTCGGTGCGCATCATTCCCAGTCCGGGAATTCACCGCTCGCAACCTCCGAGCGCTGACCGCTGGTGTCCGGCCGTCCGCGCTCAGGTGGTCGGTGCGAGGCGGTTGCATGCGACCGGTGCGGGCGATCCGATTACCTTTCGCGCTCCTCGCTGCGGCGAGGGCGTTCCTGATCAGGAGTAGAACAAGATGGCCGACACGGCTCAGAACAGCCACCGCACCAGGCCCGCGCACATCGCGTTCATGTCGATTCCGGCGCACGGGCACGTGAACCCGGGCCTCGGGCTGGTCGCCGAACTGGTGGCCCGCGGGCACCGCGTCACATACGCGACGACCGATGACTTCGCGGCGCAGGTGGCGGAGGCCGGCGCGACGCCGGTCCGCTACACCTCGATGCTGCCGGGCCCATCGGCGGAGACGCAGGAATGGCCGGAAGAACAGGTCGCGGCTCAGGAGATGTTCCTCGAAGAGATGATGGCCGTGGTGCCGCAGCTCGAACAGGCGTACGCGGCCGACCGGCCGGACCTCATCGTGTACGACATCGCGGCCTTCCATGCGCTCGTGCTGTCGGAGAAGTGGCAGGTGCCCCGCCTCCAGCTGTCTCCGACCCACGTGTACTTCGAGGGTGTCGAGGAGATCTTCGGCATCGAGTTGTCGCCGGAGGCCCTTGCGGTGCGGGCGAAGTACGACGAGTACTTCGCCCAGCAGGGCACCGGACTGGTCTTCCACGACGTGGAGGCGTCGAACCGCTGCGTCGTGACCATTCCCCGCTCCTTCCAGTACTTCGGGGAACGGGTCGCGGACTCCTACACCTTCGTGGGGCCGATGCTGACCGAGCGCGCGTTCCAGGGCGATTGGCAGGCGCCGGACTCCCGTCCGGTGCTCGTGATCTCCCTGGGCTCGGCCTACAACGGCCGGGTGGAGTTCTACCGCAAGTGCGTGCGCGCGTTCGCCGATCTCGACTGGCACGTGGTGATGTCGGTGGGGCGGTCGACCGATCCGGCGGAACTCGGTGAGATTCCGCCGAATTTCGACGTGCGCCAATGGATTCCGCAGTTGCGGATGTTGTCGCAGGCGAGTGCGTTCATCACGCACGCGGGCATGGGCGGCACCATGGAGGGCCTGTACCACGAGGTGCCGCTGATCGCGGTTCCGCAGGCGGCCGACCAGTTCTTGAACGCGGCCCGGATCGAAGAGCTCCAGCTGGGCACGCAGGTCGACTGCGAGTCGGTGACCCCGGAGCAGCTGCGGGCCGCTTTGGAGCAGGTCACCTCGAGTGAGGCGATCCGGCTGAGGTTGAAGGAGATGCGGCGGGAGATCCTGGAGTCCGGCGGCCTGCGGCGGGCCGCTGAAATCGCCGAGTCCGTGCTCTGACGAGGGCGGCCGAGGTGGGCTGCCGGGCCATCGGGCAGCCCACCATCCGCCGCCGGGCGACGAGCAGGGTGGTGTGCGTTCCGCGAGCGCCGAAGTCCGCGCTCGGTGTCGAGCCGCTGCTCGGTCTCGGCTGGGCAAAGCAAGCCCGGCAATGCCGCAGCACGGTCACGGCGGCCCAGTCCTCCTGGGAGTGGTCCACCTGCGGGTGAAACCGGCGATCGGTCCTCCTCGCCGACCCGGTACCGCACGCCGGATGCGAAGTGAATCTTGGAATTCGCTGTTCCGGTAGCTATACCTGAGGGCACGGCGTTGCCGGGAGGAGCGCGGACGTGCCCGAAACGAGGTGGACGTGATGGCTGGGGCGATCAGGGGGATCCGGACCTACGACATCCGGTTCCCCACCTCCCGCGAGCTGGACGGTTCGGACGCGATGAACCCGGACCCGGACTACTCGGCGTCCTACGTCGTGATCGACACCGATGCGCCGGACGAGGCCGAGGGGCACGGCTTCGCCTTCACCATCGGCCGCGGCAACGACGTGCAGACCGCCGCGATCAAGGCCCTGGAACCGGCCCTGGTCGGCCGGGACGTCCAGCACACCCTGGACGACCTCGGCGGCATGTGGCGAGAGCTGGTGCACGATTCCCAGCTGCGCTGGCTGGGCCCGGAGAAGGGCGTCGTGCACATGGCGATCGCCGCCGTGATCAACGCCCTGTGGGACCTGAAGGCCAAGAGGGCCGGCAAGCCGCTGTGGCAGCTGCTCGCCGAGCTGACGCCGGAACAGCTGGTCGACCTCGTCGACTTCCGGTATCTCAGCGATGCCCTGACCCCGGACGAAGCGCTGGACATCCTGCGCCGGGCCGAACCGGGGCGCGCCGCCCGTGCGGCGGAGCTCCGCGAAGGCGGTTACCCGGCGTACACCACGACGCCGGGGTGGCTCGGGTACTCCGACGAGAAGCTGCGCAGGCTCTGCCGGGAGGCGGTCGAACTGGGGTTCCGGCAGCTGAAGCTCAAGGTCGGTGCGGACCTCGCGGACGACGTCCGCCGGATGCGGATCGCCCGCGAGGAGGTCGGTCCGGACATCCGCATCGCCGTCGACGCCAACCAGCGCTGGGACGTGGGGATCGCGATCGACTGGATCCGGGAACTCGCGCCGTTCGACCCGTGGTGGGTGGAGGAGCCGACCAGCCCGGACGACGTGCTCGGCCACGCGGCCATCGCGCAGGCGATCGCCCCGGTCCGGGTCGCCACCGGCGAGCACGTGGCGAACCGGGTGGTGTTCAAGCAGCTGTTGCAGGCGAACGCCCTGTCCTACCTGCAACTGGATGCCGCGCGGGTGGCCGGTGTCAATGAGAACGTGGCGATCTTGTTGCTCGCGGCGAAGTTCGGGGTGCCGGTGTGCCCGCACGCGGGCGGGGTGGGCCTGTGCGAGCTGGTGCAGCACCTGGCCATGTTCGACTTCGTCGCGGTGTCGGGGTCGATGGAGGACCGGGTCATCGAATACGTCGATCACCTGCACGAGCACTTCGTCGATCCGGTGACGATCCGCGGCGGCAACTACCTGGCACCTGACCGCCCCGGGTTCTCCGCACAGCTGCGACCGGAAACGCTGGTCGAGTACTCGTATCCCGACGGCCCGGTGTGGACGTCGAACGGGAGGGGACGAATGCATGAGTGAATTCGCCGGACGGACCGCCGTCGTCACCGGGGCCGGTTCGGGCATCGGGCTGGCGGTTGCCACCGAGCTGGCCGCGCGCGGTGCCTCCGTCGCCGCCCTGGACCTCGATCCCTCCGGCGCGCCGGCGGACGTGCTGGGGTTGCGTTGCGACGTGACGGACGAGGAGTCGGTGTCCGCCGCCGTCGAACAGGTCGTGCAGCGGCTCGGCGGCGTGGACGTCCTGGTCAACAACGCCGGAATCGGTGCTCAGGGCACGGTCGAGGCCAACGCCTACGACGAGTGGAACAGGGTCTTCGACGTCAACGTCCTGGGCATCGTGCGCACGACCCGGGCGTGCCTGCCGCACCTGCGCCGGTCCTCGGCTGCGGCGATCGTGAACACCTGCTCGATCGCGGCCACCGCAGGACTGCCCAACCGGGCGCTCTACAGCGCGAGCAAGGGGGCGGTGCTGTCGCTGACCATGGCGATGGCCGCCGACCACGTGGCGGAGGGAATCCGCGTCAACTGCATCAATCCGGGCACCGTCGACACCCCGTGGGTGCGCCGGCTCCTCGACGCGGCCGACGACCCGGAGGCGGAGCTGCACGCGCTGCAGGCCCGGCAGCCCACCGGGCGTCTCGTGTCGGCGGCCGAGGTCGCGGGGGCCGTCGCCTACCTCGCCGGTCCGGCGGCCGGGGCGACCACCGGCACTGCGCTCGCCGTGGACGGTGGGATGCAGGGCCTGCGCCTGCGGAAGAGCTGAGGGGAAGGCCGGAGATGCAGCGAATCGCCTTGCACACCAAGCTGAAGCCCGGCAAGGAAGCGGAGTACGAGCAGGTGCACGCGGTGATCCCGGCGGACCTGGATGCGGCTCTCCGCGCCGCGGGCGTGCACAGCTGGCAGATCTGGCGCGACGGCCAGGACTTGTTCCACGTCGTGGAGGTCGAGGACTACCAGGCGATGCGGCATGCGCTGCGCGACCATCCGGCGAACGTCGCCTGGCAGGCCACGATGTCCGAGCTGCTGGACGTCGAGGACGATTACTCGGGCACCGACACCGGCCTGACGCAAGTGTGGGAGCTGCCCGGGATCGGGGGCGCATGAAGTCCGTTCGGTTGGGCGGATCGGCGGTTTCGGTCTCGGCGCTCGGATTCGGCGGCGCGGTGATCGGCAACCTCTACCGCGCGGTGGACGAGGACACCGCGTTCGGAGCGGTGGATGCGGCGTGGCACGCGGGCATCCGCTTTTTCGACACCGCCCCGCACTACGGGCTCGGGCTGGCCGAGCGCCGACTCGGGCGGGCCCTCGCCGGGCGGCCGCGGGACGAGTTGGTCGTGTCGACCAAGGTCGGCAGGCTGCTCGTGCCCGATCCGCGCGGCTCGGCGCGGCGGGACGACGCGGGCTTCGAGGTTCCCGCCGACCACCGGAGGGTGTGGGACTTCAGCGCGGACGGGGTGCGGCGTTCGCTGGACGCCAGCCTGCGACGGCTCGGCCTGGACCGGATCGACGTCGTGCTGATCCACGACCCGGACGACCACTGGGAACAGGCCGTCGGCGAGGCGTACCCGGCCCTGCACGAGCTCCGGTCGCAGGGCGTGATCGGTGCGATCGGCGTCGGCATGAACCAGTGGCGGATGCTGGAGCGGTTCGCCGCCGAAACCGACGTCGACGCGGTGATGCTGGCGGGCCGGTACACCTTGCTCGAACAGTCCGCAGTGGACACCATGCTGCCGACGTGCCTCCGGCGCAACGTATCGGTGCTCGCGGCCGGCGTCTTCAACGGCGGGGTGCTGGCGACCGACGAGCCCGGCCCGGAAGCGATGTACGACTACGCCCCGGCCGCGCCGGAGGTGCGGGAGCGCGTGGCGCGGATGGCCGAGGTGATCCACCGGCACGGCGCGAGCGTGCCGCAGGTCGCGATGGCTTTCGTCGCTTCGCATCCGGCGGTCGCGAGCGTCGTGGTGGGCGCTCGAACCGCGTCGGAGGTCCGTGGCAACGCCGAACTGTTCGGCCGCGCGGTCCCGGCCGAGCTGTGGGGCGACCTGATCGCGGAGGGCCTGCTGCGCCCCGACTCGGTGCTTCCGGTCTGACGCGAATTCCGGGTTATTCATTTGACCTCGAGCGCGGTGGAGGTTCTACCTTGGGAAGTGATCATCGATCGCTCTGAGGGGATTTCTTCATGACCGTGTTGGTAACCGGTGCGACGGGGAATGTCGGGCGGCGCGTGGTGGATCGCCTGCTGGCCGCCGGGACACAGGTGCGGGCGTTGACCAGGCGCCCTGAAGCGGCCGGGCTGCCGGGTGATGTCGAGGTGTTCCGGGGCGACCTCACCGATTCGGATGCGCTGGCGAAGGCGCTGGCCGGGGTCGGCAGCATGTTCCTGTTCCCGGTGCCCGAAGGGATCGAGGCGTTCGTCGAGCGGGCGAAGGCGGCCGGTGTCCGTCGTGTCGTCGTGTTGTCGTCGAAGGCGGTGGAGTTCGCCGACGGCAACGCGATCGGCGAGCGGCACCGGGTGATCGAGGAAGCCGTGGAAGCA
This sequence comes from Saccharopolyspora sp. NPDC003752, assembly GCF_053605825.1. Lineage (NCBI taxonomy): Bacteria > Bacillati > Actinomycetota > Actinomycetes > Pseudonocardiales > Pseudonocardiaceae > Saccharopolyspora > Saccharopolyspora sp. NPDC003752. Next base: position 38,534 of record NZ_JBSGJZ010000052.1, read on the forward strand.
GGCGGCTTCGAGTGGACGTTCCTGCGACCCGGCGCGTTCGCGACCAACACCCTGGCCTGGGCCGGCTCGATCCGCGCCGAAGGAGTCGTCCGCGAGCCGTTCGTGGATGCCCAGCAGACGCCGATCCACGAGGACGACATCGCGGCGGTGGCGGAGACCGCCTTGCTGGAGGACGGGCACGCCGGAGCGGCCTACGCGCTGAGCGGGCCCGAGGCGCTCACGGTGCGCGAGCAGGTGCAGGCGATCAGCGCCGCGATCGGCCGCGAGATCGGGCTTGAAGAGCAGACGCTGGAGCAGGCCCGCGCGCACATGATCGCCAAAGGCGTGCCAGAAGCCATCGTCGATGCACTGCTCTCCTACGGGGCGCGGAACGTCGAGAACGCGGAGCCGCCGGTGCGGACGGTTGAGCAGGTGACCGGGCGCCCAGCACGCACGTTCGCCCAGTGGGCCGTCGACCACGCGGACGACTTCCGTTGATGCGGCCCGGAAAACCGGTCGCCGATGGTGTTCCGGAACGCCTAATCTCCTGATATGGCGATTGTTTCGGTTCCTTACCACCTCGACGAGCGGTTGCCGGAGCCCGGCTTCCCGCTGCCGTCAGACGCTACGACGGTGGAGATACCGCTGCCGGACGGCGACGTGTGGCAGCGCCTCGGCGCGTTGTACTCCGTTGCCGTCGACGAGGTTGCCAGGGTCGCCGGCCGAGGCGAAGTGCCGACCGTGGTCTCCGGGGACTGCATGGTGTCGCTCGCTGTGCTCGCCGGACTGCAGCGGGCGGGAACCGACGCGGCGATCGTCTGGTTCGACGCGCACGGCGACGTGCAGACCGTCGAGACCTCGGAATCCGGTTATGTCGGCGGGATGCCGCTGCGGATAGCGGTCGGCTACCGCCCCGAGCTGATCGCGGACCGGCTCGGACTCCGCCCGCTGCCGGAGGACCGTGCGCTGCTGGTGGACGCCCGGGACCTGGACGAGGCGGAGGTCGAGTACCTGGCGACCTCGGACATCGCGCGGTGCGAGGTCGATGAGATCACCGAGGACGTCCTGCCGGACGGGCCACTGCTCCTGCACATCGACGTGGACGTGATCGACACCGCCGACTTGCCCGGCATGAGCTTCCCGGTCGGCGGTGGGCCGTCGCGTTCGGCGGTGCTCACCGCGATCCGGCGGATCATGGCAACCGGGAGGGTCCGGGCATTCGACGTCGCCTGCACCTGGCGGCCCGACGAACAGCACGGTGAGGCCAGGGCACGAGTCCTGGCAGACCTGTTGGCGGCGAGCGAAGCACCGCGCTAGGTCTTTCGCTGGACCGGCAACGATCTCCGTCCGGGCGCGGCCAGCCGCCCCCGGAGAGCCACACCGCCACGTCGCGACGCGTCGCCCCTCGACCGGCGCGCGGCGGTGCCATGAGCCGGGTGGTGCGTTCGGCACGCACCACCCGGCCGCAAACCCATCCCGCAGGGCGCCCGCGAACCGGGGACTCGGTGCGGTCGCCGTCGGCCCGGGCATGGCCTTCAGGCCGTTGATTTCTCACTCCAGGTGTTCGGTCGCGTACTGCCTGCTTATCGGCCATTTGGCCCCGGAGTGGGATTCGTCACTCGGCCCCGATACGCTGTTTTCCCAGCGGAGAAGGGCAATCGGACATCACACGCGCCTTTCTCGGATTTGCTGCCAGGCGTGGCGCGACCAATCAGCGGTACCGGACGCCGCACGGGAATGTGGCACCGTCGATGCGAGCACAGCGATGCGCACGCAGACGTGAGGAGGAAGATGAAAAGCAGGAAAGCGTCCGCGCTGGCCGTGGCGGCTCTGGTCGCGGGCGGCGTGCTGACCGGCGGGGTGGCTACCGCGCAGGCCGCGGGCGGCAGCCCGAGCCCTTGCCGGGCGAGCGCCAAGGCGTGCGTGAGCCTGTCGACCAACCAGGCCTGGCTCCAGAAGGACGGAAGCACCAGCTACGGACCGGTTCCGATCACCAGCGGCAAGCCGGGTTCGGAGACCCCGACGGGCATCCACCGGGTGCAGTGGAAGGATGCCGACCACCGTAGCCAGGAGTTCAACAACGCGCCGATGCCGAACTCGGTGTTCTTCACCAATACCGGCGTCGCGTTCCACGAGGGCAGCCTCCGGGCCCAGTCCAACGGCTGCGTGCACCTGTCGACAACGGCGGCGAAGCGGTTCTTCGACGACCTGAACCCGGGCGACGAGGTCCAGGTCGTCCCCTGACGGCCCGCATCCGCAGCGCCCCGCCGGGCGGACGCCTCTGAAAGTCCATTGTGGACTATAAGTGTCGCCCTGCGGAGGAACGCGAAGGTTCCAGGGCGGGGCTCCTGCCATCGATCCGAAGGATGCGCAGGTTCGGGCATCCCTTCGCCCTTTCGCATGATCTCCGACTGCCGAAGCGCATTGCGCGCTCTGGAACAGGCCACCCAGCCGAACAATTGGGTTCCAACGGACCTGCTTGCGAAGAACCCCTGCTACCAGGGAAGACTTCCCCGGTCTTCGCGGAGGTCCCGAGCGTTCGACCGCCGTCACCGGCCCCGGCCGGACGAGTTCGGGCGCACGCGTGTGATCGCGGGTGCGCCTATGATCCACAGGACCGCCAGAAGTCGCGTACCGAACCGGCTTGCTCCCTGCGCGCTCGACGAATTTGAGGAGCCTCGGTGACGGACCTCGCGGACTCGATCGAATCGATGGAACAGCTCGCGGTGGTCTGGCGCGACATGGTGCTCGACCGTGATCCGGGGGCCGATGTGCGAGACCTCCCGGGCATCGCCGTTCGCTGGGCCGACTGCCGGTTCCTCTTCTGGAACTGCATCACGTTGACCGAGGTCGGCGCGGACGCGGAACTCGTCGGGCAACGACTGGGCCAGGCAGCGGACATCATGCGCTCGAAGCAGCACCCGGGCTTCCTGTGGATCTTCGAAGACCTCCTCGCCGATGACGCACGCGCGGCGCTGGGCGAAGCAGCCGGGCGAGCGGGCCTGGCGCACGCCTTCCCCGGAACCGGCATGGCCGGAGACCTGCTCCCCATCCCCGAGCCCAGCCACCCCGACCTGACATTCGTGCGCGTGACCACCGACGAACAGCTGCGCACCTACGCAGATCTCAACTCGCGCGCCTACGGATTCCCTTTGGAGGACGGCCGCGACGGGCTCGTCGGCTCGGCGCTGTGGAAGAACCAGGTGCACGCCTACCTGGGCCTGCGAGACGGCGTGGCGGTGACGTGCGCTGCGACCGTGGAAGCAGCGGGCCGTCTCTTCGTCGCTCTCGTCGCCACCGCCCCGGAGTGGGAGCGCAGGGGATACGGCGAGGCGGTGACGCGGAAGGCGCTGCACGAGGGCGGCCGGGCCACCGGACTGACCCGCGCCACGCTGCACGCGACCGTCGCCGGGGCACCTGTGTATCCGCGTATCGGCTTCAACCCGAACTCGCCGATGCACTTCTACAGCCTGAAGAACTGATCCCAGCCACGCCGCGCCTCGCGTTCCGGCAGTGTGCGACCCTCGGTGCAGTCCAAGTGCGCCAGGCAGGCTCGGGGCTGTGTACCTGTTTACGACGGTCGATAGGAAAGTTCGATGCTCGTCCGCCGCGCCTACATCCCCGAAGCGCAACGCCCGGAGTCGTTGGACACCTGGCCGTACACGGTGCCGTGCGTCGCAGAACTCGCCGAGCGCGGCCTGACCTTCACCGCGCCGGTGACCATGCTCGTCGGCGAGAACGGGTCCGGGAAGTCGACGTTGGTCGAGGCGATCGCGGAGGGCTTCAAGCTCGACTCGCACGGCGGACGGGCCGGCCGCAAGTACGGCAACGACCGGCCCAGGACTCCGCTCGGGGACGTGCTCAAACTGGAGACCACCCCGATCGGGAGCCGGATGCTGACCGGGCCGAGGTCGCGGCGCAAAGGTTTCTTCCTGCGCGCTGAGACCGCGTTCGGTCTGCTGAACACCGTGAACGGCGTGTACGGCTATTGGGATGAGGACACCTCGACCATGTCCCACGGCGAGGGGTTCCTGACGGTGTTCGGGGCGATGTTCCAGGACCGCGGGTTCTACGTCATGGACGAGCCCGAGGCCGCGTTGTCCTTCGAGTCCTGCCTGAAGCTGGTGGGGTTGATGCACGAGCTCGGCAAGTCCGGCGCGCAGATCGTCTGCGCGACGCACTCGCCGATCCTGGCCGCCACGCCCGGCGCGGACATCATCGAGGTGGGCGAGCACGGAACCCGCCGCGTGAAGTGGGATGAGCTCGACCTGGTCGACCACTGGCGCCGGTACCTGGCCGACCCCGGCCTCTACCTGCGGCACATCACCGGATGAACCAACACCATCAAGGCCATTCGCGCTATAGATGGGGTTACCGCATGGCGGCTGTGTCGCGATCGCAGTGAACAGACACGAGGACTCCGACCAGAGGTTTGGCGATGCGATCCCGTTTGGTGCATGATCTGCCCCCGCTCCGAGCGTGGCGGAGGCCGGGTCGATCAGGCGAGCAGGCCGGTTCTGGTGTCCGGGCCGCTTGCATTGCCGACTCTAACAGTGGAAAGGGGCACGAGTGGTTGGCTACGACGGTGAAGTCTGGGATCCATTTGGCACGTTGCGCCACGCGTTGTGGATCGGCGGCGGGCAATGGGCGGGCAAGTCCACCGTCGCGCGACTCCTGGCCGTTCGATACGGTCTTACCGCCTATCACTACGACTACCACGACGCTCGTGCCCACAACGATCGCCGGATCGCCCGCCGCATCGAACTTGGTGAGCCGTCCGCCGAGCCCGACCCGGACACCGTGTGGGTCCACCCCACTCCCGAGGACATGGCCGCCCAGACCCTGGCCGGATTCCCGATCCGATTCGAGTGGGCTCTGGACGACCTGCGGGCACTCGTCTCAGGACGCCCGATCATCGCCGAAGGATGGGGACTGCGGCCCGAGCTCGTCGCACCCATCACCGACTCACCGCGCCGGATGGTCGTCATGGTGCCCACGCAGGAGTTCCGCCAGCATCAGCTGCACGCACTACCTCGGGCCGCAGCCTTCGGGCTTCAGGTCAGCGACCCCACCCGAGCGCAGCAGAACCGGCTCGCCCGGGACCGCCTCGTTGCTGACGAAGCTGTCCGCACGGCGCGGCGACTCGGCATCCGCGTGATCGAGGTCGACGGCTCCCGCGACGCCGAAGTCGTTGCCAACAGCATCGCGGACCACTTCGCCCCTTACCTCCCGCCGCCCGAGCCGGCGTATTCCTGATCACTCATGCGATCCCATAACGCGGCGGCGTGACCCGCCACCAAGCTGATCTGCGAGGTGCCGGTCACGCCGCCGCGGTGCTGCTCGCGCGAAAGCGCCTGTCCTACAACCGAGAAGGGCTCACTCGACCCAGTCGAAGGTCTTGGTGACTGCCTTCTGCCACTGGTGGTACTGCTTTTCGCGGAGTTCCGCCGGCATCGCCGGGTCCCACTGCTTGTCCTTGGCCCAGTTCGAGCGGATGTCCTCCTCGCTGGACCAGAAGCCGACCGCGAGGCCCGCCGCGTAGGCCGCGCCGAGCGCCGTGGTCTCGGCGACCACCGGGCGGATCACCGGGACGCCGAGGATGTCGGCCTGGAACTGCATCAGCAGTTCGTTCTGCACCATGCCGCCGTCGACCTTCAGCGACTTCAGCGGGACGCCGGAGTCGGCGTTCATCGCCTCGATCACCTCGCGGGTCTGGAACGCCGTCGCTTCCAGCACCGCGCGGGCCAGGTGGCCGCGGTTGACGTAGCGGGTGAGGCCGACGATCGCGCCGCGCGCGTCGGAGCGCCAGTGCGGGGCGAACAGCCCGGAGAACGCGGGCACGAAGTACGCGCCGCCGTTGTCGTCGACGGAGCGCGCGAGCTGCTCGATCTCCGGGGCCGTGCCGATGATGCCCAGGTTGTCCCGCAGCCACTGCACCAAGGAGCCGGTGACGGCGATGGAACCTTCCAGGCAGTAGACCGTTTCCCGGCTGCCGATCTTGTAGCCGACCGTGGTCAGCAGGCCGTTCTCGCTGATCACGCGCTCCGTGCCGGTGTTGAGCAGCACGAAGTTGCCGGTGCCGTAGGTGTTCTTGGCTTCGCCGGGCGACAGGCACGCCTGTCCGAAGGTCGCGGCCTGCTGGTCACCGAGGATGCCGGAGATCGGGATTCCCGCGAACACGCCGCGCTCCCGGAACTTGCCGTACACCTCCGACGAGGACCGGATCTCGGGCAGCATCGCCATCGGCACGCCGATCTCGGCGCAGATGTCGGCGTCCCACTCCAGCCGTTCCAGGTCCATCAGCAGCGTGCGGGACGCGTTGGTCGGGTCGGTGATGTGCAGGCCGCCGTCCGGGCCACCGGTGCAGTTCCACAGCACCCAGGTGTCCATGTTGCCGAACAGCAGCTCGCCCTTCTCGGCGCGCTCCCGGGCACCGTCCACATTGTCCAGGATCCACTTCACCTTGGGGCCGGAGAAGTAGGTGGCCAGCGGCAGGCCGGTCTTGCTCTGGTACCGGTTCTGGCCGCCCTCGCCGGTGGCCAGCTCGCCGACGATCTCGTCGGTGCGCGTGTCCTGCCAGACGATCGCGTTGTAGACGGGCTTTCCGGTGGCCTTCTCCCACACCACGGTGGTTTCCCGCTGGTTGGTGATGCCGCAGGCCGCGATGTCCGAGGACACCAGGTCGACCTTGGCCAGCGCGCCCGCGCAGACCTGCCGGGTGTTGGCCCAGATCTCGTTCGGGTCGTGCTCGACCCAGCCCGCCTTCGGGAAGATCTGCCGGTGTTCAATCTGGTCGACCGAAACGACCCGACCGGAGTGGTCGAAGATCATGCACCGCGTCGAGGTGGTTCCCTGGTCGATGGCGGCGACGTACGAGGACATCTCGTTCTACCTTCCTGAGTGGACCGTTCGGTCAGCTGATGGGTAGGGCCAGGGCCAGCAGGCCGGCCAGCACACCGCCGATGATCGGGCCCGCGATCGGAATCCAGGAGTAGCCCCAGTCGGCCGAGCCCTTGCCGCGGATCGGCAGGATCGCGTAGGCGATGCGCGGCCCGAGGTCGCGAGCCGGGTTGATGGCGTACCCGGTCGGGCCGCCGAGCGAGTTGCCGATGCCGATCACGATGAAGGCGACCGCGGCGTAGCCGAGCGCGGAGTTGCCGAACGACGGCACGCCGGGAGTTTCACCGACACCCGCCTGCGGGCTGAGGATGATCCAGAAGACCAGCACGAACGTGCCGATGATCTCGGTGACGAGGTTCCACGGAGCGTTCGGCACGGTCGGGCTGGTGGAGAAGATGCCGAGCGTGTTGGCCGGGTCGTCGTGGGTGTCGAACTGCAGCTTGTAGGCGGCCCAGCACAGGATCGCGCCCAGCGTGCCGCCGACGAGTTGCGCTGCGATGTAGACCGGGACCTCGGACCACGGCGTCTGGCCGTTCACCGCGAGCCCGAGGGTCACTGCCGGGTTGATGTGCGCGTTGGACGGCGCGGCGACGCTCGCGCCCGCGAAAACCGCGAAGCCCCAACCGAAGTTGACGAGCAGGAATCCGCCTTCGTAACCGCGGTTCTTGCGCAGCACGGTGTTTGCGACGACACCGCAACCTAACAGGGTGAGAATCGCCGTCCCCATCATCTCCCAGAGGAAGATCTCACCAAAACTCATGCTGCCGTTCCCCTCTTAATGCCGCCGTTGGCAAAGGCGGGTTCGCTGACTGTCCGAGATGGAGTGAGTCGGGACGGTACTGCCGCATAGCAACACGTGTCCACGTATGCCGCCACTCGTGGCAACAGGTTGGTCTGAACCGCCTAGTCCGACGTCTCGGCTGGTAGTAGCGGATGCCCGAACCGTCGATCGGTGATCTCGATCGACCGGTGGCGCGGGCCCGGTGGACGGCCCGCGACGGGGGCGTACCCCGGGCATCGTTGCGCATGGCAAGTCACATTAGACTTGTGAAAACAAACGTTGCAAGACGGTTCCGATGGTGTTTTTATCGAACTAGGTGATGACACCGCGCCGGCTCGGCGCTCGCGTCAGGCTGGTGGCAGCCGCGCACCGGTCGGCCGGAGCGCGATGACCTGGGATTTTGGAGGACGACGATGTCCGGTCGACGCCCGTCCGGGAAGCAGCAGGACCGGCGGCGCAAGATCACCGAGCTGGTCATGGCGGAGGGCACCATGCGGATCGACGACCTCGTCGAGACCGTCGGCGCCAGCGCGATGACGGTGTACCGCGATCTCGCCGACCTGGAGTCCCAGGGCTTGGTGCATCGCAACCGCGGCTACGTCTCGGCGGCCTCGTCATTGCTCTACGAGGCCGCGTCGGAATACCGGTTGCAGCAGAACACCTCGGAGAAGGAGGAGATCGCGCAGGCCGCGGCGGAACTGATCGAGCCGGGGCAGGCGCTGGTGCTCGACGACTCGACGACCGGCGTGTACCTGGCCCGGCTGCTGCCGGAGCGCGCGCCGCTGACCGTCGTCACCAACCACCGCGGGGTGTTCGGCGAACTGGCCGGCGCGTCGGGCATCAGCCTGATCTGCGTGGGCGGCGACTACCTGCCGTGGGCCGACGCGTTCGTCGGCGGGATGGCGTTGGACGCGCTGCGGAACCTGCGCGTCGATCTGGCGATCATGTCGGTCTCCGCCGTGACCGACGGGATTTGCTGCTACCCGCAACAGGAAATGGTGCAGATCAAGAAAGCCATGCTGGCCTCGGCGCGGCGTCGCGTGCTCTACGTCGACCACACCAAGTTCCGGCGGCGGGCGCTGCACGCGGTCGCTCCGGTCGAGGACTTCGACGTCGTGATCGTGGATTCGCAGACGACGAGCGCCGATATCGAGGTGCTGCGCGACCGCGGCGCGCGGGTCGAGCAGGCGGGAAATGCGCGGAGTGCCGTGCCGAGCACGAAGGGTGCAGGTCGGGCATGATGACCACCGCAGGACGGACTGGCGCCGAGTCCGGTTCCGCGCCGGCGGGGTGGTCAGCGGTGGGACGCGATTCGAGCGAGGAGGACGCCTGGTGTCCAAGGACAAAATCGAAATCGACAGCCGGTTGAAGGGCACGTTGGGCCCGGCGGAGCGGGCGGAGAACTGGCGTCGGCTCGGTTCCGAAGAGTTCGACGTGGTGGTGATCGGCGGTGGCGTGGTCGGCGCTGGCGCGGCGCTGGACGCGGCGACCCGCGGGCTGCGGGTGGCGCTGGTGGAGGCGCGCGACCTGGCGGCCGGTACCTCCAGCCGTTCGAGCAAGCTGTTCCACGGCGGACTCCGCTACCTGGAGCAGCTGGAGTTCTCGCTGGTTCGCGAGGCACTCCGGGAGCGCGAGCTGATGCTCACCCGGATCGCGCCGCACCTGGTGAAGCCGGTCCCCTTCCTCTACCCGCTGACCCGCCGGGTCTGGGAGCGCCCCTACACCGCCGCGGGCCTCTTCCTCTACGACACGATGGGCGGCGCCCGCTCCGTGCCGGGGCAGAAGCACCTTTCCCGCGCGGGCGCGCTGCGGATGGTGCCGGCGCTGAAGCGCAACGCGATGATCGGCGGGATCCGCTACTACGACGCCCAGGCCGACGACGCCCGGCACACCATGATGGTGGCCCGCACCGCCGCCCGCTACGGCGCCGTGATCACGACGTCCACCCAGGTCACCGGTTTCCTGCGGGAGGCCGACCGGGTCGCCGGCGTCCGGGTGCGCGACGTGGAGTCCGGTGACGAGGTCGAGGTCCGCGCGCAGGCCGTGATCAACGCGACCGGAGTCTGGACCGACGAGCTGCAGAAGCTCTCCGGCGGGCGCGGCCGCTTCCGGGTCCGCTCCAGCAAGGGCGTGCACATCGTGGTGCCCCGCGACCGGATCGTCGCCGAGGCCGGGATGATCCTGCGCACCGAGAAGTCGGTGCTGTTCGTCATCCCGTGGGGCAACCACTGGATCGTCGGCACCACCGACACCGACTGGCACCTCGACCTGGCGCACCCGGCGGCCACCAAGGCCGACATCGACTACCTGCTGGAACACGTCAACTCGGTGCTGGCGACGCCGCTGACCCACGACGACATCGAAGGCGTGTACGCGGGGCTGCGGCCGCTGCTGGCCGGCGAGAGCGAGGAAACCTCGAAGCTGTCCCGGGAACACGCGGTCGCACGCGTCGCGCCCGGGCTGGTGGCGATCGCCGGCGGCAAGTACACGACGTACCGGGTCATGGCGGCCGACGCCGTCGACGCCATCTCGCCGGACATCACCGGGCGGATGGCGTCGTCGATCACCGACCGGGTCCCGCTGCTCGGCGCCGACGGGTACCACGCGCTGGTCAACCAGGCCGATCAGCTGGCCGCCGCGCACGGCTTGCACCCGTACCGCATCCGGCACCTGCTGGACCGCTTCGGTTCGGAGATCCACGACGTGCTCGCCCTCGGCGACGACCGGCCCGAGCTGCTCAAGCCGATCCCGGCGGCGCCGAACTACCTGCAGGCCGAGGTGGTTTACGCGTGCAGCCACGAAGGCGCGCTGCACCTGGAGGACGTGCTGACCCGGCGCACCCGGATCTCCATCGAGTACGCGCACCGCGGCGTGGACTGCGCGGAACCGGTCGCGCGGCTGATGGGGGAGGTGCTCGGCTGGGACGACGCGCGCGTCGCCCGCGAGGTCGAGGTCTACGCGAAGCGGGTCGAGGCGGAGCGGGATTCGCAGACGCAGCCCGACGACCAGGCGGCCGACGCGAAGCGTTCGGCGGCGCCGGAAGCACGCGAGCGCATCATCGAACCGGTGGTGTGAGGACGTATTCGGCTCGGTGAGTCCCTCGGGGCGCTTGTCATCCCGAGGGACTCACTGGTTTTCGGACACCTCGGCGAGCAGTTCCTCGACGTGGCCGATCAGGCGCCGGGTGTCGACCGGCGCGACGGTGCTCCACACGTCGCCGGACGGCGATTCCCGCCGCAGCTGGGCATAGCGGCCGTGCGCGGTGTCGAAGAACCCGATGACGTGGTCGGCGCGGATCCGGCGGCCGTACCGGTCCCGGGCCGCGGTGCCGAACTGCCCGCGCGCCTCGACGCCGGCCACCATGCTCATCAGCGTTTCGGCGTCGTCCGGGCGGATTCCACGGCGCTGCAACGCGTTCTGCAGCCGCTCGATGTTGTCGCCGGCCTCCTCGGCGGCGCCGTCGAGATCGCTGCTGGGCACGGACACCGAACGGCCCGGGCCGGGCGGCAGCGTCGGCAGCACCGAAACCGCTTCGCGCGGCAGCCCGGTCGCCGCCGCGGCCCGCAGGCTCAGGGCGTCCTGGTCCTTGACGACCAGCGCCGCTCGTTCGGTCTCGGCGTCGGACGCCGCGAGCACCCGCACGCTGCGACCCATCCAGATCCGCCCGTCGACCTCGCGGCCGGGGCGCGCCAGCAGCCGCAACATCCATTCGAGCTCGGGATCGAGTTCGGTCGGGCGGCCGAGGTCGCGGGCCCCCAGCGATCGCCACGCCGATTCCACCAGCTTCGCGCGCTCGGTGTGGGTGCGCCCGGGCGACGGGACCTTCAACACCAGCGGCATGGTGTCCAACCCGAGGTGCTCGGTGAGCACGTCGAACTCCAGCGCCGACAGGGTCAGCTGCCGGCCGGTGTCGGTGACCGTCATTGGCCGGGCTCGCCGCCGATCACCGGGCGGGACAGGGTCTGCGGTTCGTCGAAGAACCCGCCCGGGCGGCCGACCTGCTCGGTCACCTTCCGGTCCATCCCCTCGTCGCGGTCCTTGCGGCCGCGCTTGCCGGCCGCACGGCCGTCACCGCCGCGCACCGGCCCACCGCCGCCACCCGGCCGTCCCGACCGCTGCTCGGGGAGCCGGTTGGAAAGCGTCGACTGCGTCGTCGCGATCCGCGTCGCGGGCGCGGAGGTGCTGCCCCAGCTGATGGTCACGTTCTGCTGCCCGCTCGGTGTCCCGGAACCACCGGTGACCGGGGCGTCGACCACCACCTGCGGCGGCTGGGTGAACGACGCCAGCGACGTGGTGTTGGCCTGCGTCGACGCCTCGTACGTGCGCATCACGTCGAAGGCCCGCTGCTCGGCGGCGTTCTGCTTGGCCTCCTGCAGCTCGTAGTCGGTCTGCCCGCCGAAGAGGTGCGTCAGCACCGTTTCCGCGGTGCTCGGCTCCTCGGTGGTCACCTGCACCGGCGGCGGCATGTCCTGGCGGGCCTTGCTGATGAACTCCGCCTGCTGCTCGGCCCGCTCCCGCATCACGGTGGTGGCCTGCTGGGCTTGGGCCGCCCAGTTGCCCAGCGGACGCACGCCGCCGTGCGCGCTGTCCGCGGCGATGCCCTGCCAGCCGGCCATCGCCGACGACAAGGCGGACGCCAGCCCGGCGTCGATGTCGCCGAGCGCGCGGGCGAGTTCGCTCCAGCGGCGCACGCTGTCGATCGAGCCGTTCGCGCCCGGGCCCTCGTGGATCTGCGCGAACAGCTCGGGGTGGCGGTATCCCTGCCAACGGTGGTCGCTCATCGGGATCAGCAACCTCCGCCGATGCCGTAAGCGCTGTCGCCGTCGATCCGCTCGTACTGGCGGTTGGCGAGCCGCAGAGACTCGGCGGCCGCCTGCAACTGGTCTCGGTAGCCGCACAGCGCGGTCAGCGCGTCCTCGCCGCCGCCGACGGAGCGCCGGTTGAACTCCTCGGCGGCGTCGGCGCTGATCGGATCGCCGGCCCAGGGCCGGATGCGCAGTTCGGTGATGGCGTGCTCGATCTGCAGGCCGACCGCGTCGAGCGATTCCTGCAGCGCGTTCACCAGCCTCGGGATGGAGGCTGGCTCGACTTGCACCGAGCCACCCGACATCCCGGGCAGGGCGCTGGTCGAGCTGTCGCCCCACGGAGCAGTGAGCGGCACGTTTTCCCCTCCCACAGGTAAGGGCCCGGGTTAGCGGGTGCAGGGCCCTTGTGCCCGAACGCCCGGGCGGATGCAGGGCGGCGGGGCCCTGACCGGGTGTTCGCGGGCACCCGGCGGTTGCGGGGGCCCGAGCGCTCAAGCTACTAAACGTCCGCCGAACACTGTAGTCAGTGAACATCACGCTGGGGAGTGCTCCAAACGCGGTGAGTATCGCCCATCCGGTTGCAGAGCGTGAACATCGCAGGACGTGGCGCGGTTTCGCGGGCCTCGTGGCGGCCGAAGACGTGATGTTGCCGACCCGAGCGGAGCAGCCGCGGCTACTGGGGCGCTGTCTGCCGGGGCTTGGTCGTCTGGGGCGGCGCGGACGTTTCCGGTGCGGCCAGGCTCGCGAGGGCGTCCTCGGCGACCCGCTGGGCGCCGGCGCAGAGCTGGTCGACCGGCGGCGGCGGTTGGCCGCCGTCGTCGCGGTAGAGGACGTCGAGGTGCTGGAGCTCGGCGACGTCCACCGCGACGTTGCAGGACAGGTCCAGGCCCGGGGTCTTGATCACCAGCGCCGGGAAGCCGCCGATCACCACCGGCGAGGCCTCCACCTGCGCGGTGTCGTCGGTCCACACCCCCATGCTCTCGGTGGTGATCAGCGCCAGCCGGGCGCCGACCTTGGCCGTGGTGTTGCGGTAGCTGCAGGTCGCCGCGTCGCCGAAGCCCGCCTCGGAACCCGGCAGCGGCTCCCGGTCGAAGCCGAGCTGGCTGCGCTGGTCGTCGGTGAGCAGCTCGCACGGGTCGACGCCGTCGAGGGCGAGCTCGAACGGGCGCGGCGGCAACGGCGGGGGAGCGCTCGTCGTGGGCATCGGCGGTGGTAGCGGGGCCCGGGTCTCCGACGTCGGCTCCGACTGCCACAGGCCGCACCCGGCGAGGGTGAGCGAGCCGGCGGCGAGCAACGCGCTCAGCCGCCACGCCCCGGGGATCCGCGAGCTGTGCATGGCCTCACCGTAACGAAACGTGGCCGGTCGTGACGGTGGGCGGCGATCAGCGGCGCCAGGAGAACCAGAGGACGGCGATCAGCGGGAGCAGCAGGACCAGGGCCAACTGCCGCGCGACCACCAGCAGGAAGACGACCAGGACGACGGCGCAGACGGCCAGCGCGATCTTCCCGGCGGCTGGTGGCGGCGCCGCCGCGCGGATCGCCGGGGCGACCGGGCGCGGCGGCTCGCTGGGCCGCGGCTCGGGCAGGTCGTCGAACAGGGGGGTCAGCTCGGAGCGGAACCGGGCGGCCGCGACCAGGCGGCAGCGCTCGTCGTACTCGGTGACGTCGAGGCGCCCGGCGGAGAAGTGCTCGCCGAGCAGCCGCATGGCGTCCTCCCGCTCGGGGTCGCCGATCCGGAGGTCCTTGCCCCGTCGACCGTTGTCCACGCCTCCATCCTACGTTCGGCGGACCTCCGGTCGGGGCGGTCGGCACCGGATTCCGGGCCGCGTGAAAACTCCGCCAACAATGCGGGAATCCGGCGTTCGGACGAGGTGAACGCCGGATTCCCGGTGGTGCTGCGTCAGGCCTTGACCAGGTTGCTGTCGTCGTCGATCAGCGGGGTGCTCGGCTTGGCGAGGACCTCGTCGTCGAGCAGGCCCTCGCTGCGGGCGACCACGACCGGGACCACGATCTGGCCCGCGACGTTGGTGGCGGTGCGCGCCATGTCCATGATCGGGTCGACCGCGTAGGCGATGGCGATGCCGGTGGCCACGACCTCGGGCGGGAAGCCCAGGGCGCCGACGGTCAGCGTCAGCATGGTGAACCAGCCGGTAACGCCGGCCGTGGCGATCGAGCCGAACACCGCGACGGCGATGATCGTCAGGTACTGCACCGGGCCGAGCTGGATGCCGAAGAGGTTCGCGATGAACATCGAGCCGACGGCCGGGTAGATCGCGGCGCAGCCGTCCATCTTGGTGGTGGTGGCCAGCGGCACCGCGAAGTTCGCGTAGGACGCCGGCACGCCGAGGTCCTGGGCGGTCTGCCGGGTCAGCGGCAGGCTCGCCCCGGAGGACCGGGAGACGAACGCGAACTGCAGCACGTTCCAGGACTTGGCGAAGAACTTGACCGGGCTGACCTTGGCCACGAACGCCAGCAGCAGCGGGTACACCGCGAACAGCACCAGCGCGCAGGCCACGTAGGTCGAGCCGATCAGCTTCAGCAGCGGCACGAAGAACTCGTTGCCGTAGGTGGCGACCGCGTTGCCGATCAGGCCGAGGGTGCCCAGCGGGGCGAGCCGGATGATCCAGCCGAGCACTCGCTGGATGACCTCGAAGGCGGCCTTGTTGAACTCGACGAACGGCGCGGCCTTCTCGCCCAGGCTGTAGGTCGCGGCGCCGATGATCAGTGCGACGAACACCACCTGCAGCGTCTCGCCCTCGGCGAACGCGCTGATCAGGTTGCTCGGCACCAGCCCGGTGATCAGGTCCAGCCAGGAGCCTTGCGTCTTCTCGCCGATGGAGGCCAGCTTGTCCGGGTCGGGCTCGATGACCAGGCCCTTGCCGGGCTGGAACAGCCCGCCGATCAGCAGGCCGATCACCACGGCGATCAGCGAGGTGATGCCGAACCACAGGGCCGTCTTGCCGCCGAGCCGGGCCGCGGTCCGGCCGCCGCCGACGCCGCGCAGGCTGTTGATGCCCACCACGATCGCCGTGAAGATCAGCGGCAGGACGGTGAAGGTGAGCAGCTTGGTGAAGGTGCTGCCGATGGTCTTCAGCGTGGTGACGAGCCATTCCGCGTCGGTCTGCTTGGCGACCCAGCCGAGCAGCGCGCCGAGCACGAGGGAGGCGATCACCGCCACGGCGAAGACCTTGGGGTTGAAGCGCAGGCGTGATCGGCCGGCGGAGGTGGACACAGGGATCTCCCGAGGTGTCGAAGGATGGATTCGGAGGTGGCGGCGGTTCCGGGCTCGTTCGCGCAGCGGCGCTGGACTCGCGCTGTGCGCGTGGTCGTCAGGAGGCGGTTTCGCTTGCCGGGGGCAGCCGTTATCGCGGCGCCGAGCGTCCGATCAAAGACAGACGGAGCTGGCCTGCCGTCGCAGATCGACGTGCAGGCGCGAAGTCAGGTACAGCCGTCGGAGGGTTCCCATCGCGAATATTTGTAACCAGGCGCGCGGCGAAACCCATCCGTGGGTAACCGAATTGTGTTCGTATTCACTCAGATGCGGAGATCTGGTGTCACTTCGTGATCGGCGTGTTCCACAACGTCACGACGCTGACGCCGATCTCGGCCAGCAGCTTGCGGGTCAGCGGCAGGCTGATGCCGAGCACGCTCGACGGGTCGCCGTCGACGCCTTCGATGAACCAGCCGCCGAAGCCTTCGAGCGTGAAACCGCCCGCCACGTGCAGCGGCTCGTCGGTCGCCAGGTAGGCGTCGAGCTCGGCTTCGGTGGGCGTGCCGAACCGCACGGTGGTGCTGAGATGCCCCTTCGCGCGCGCGCTGATCTCGCCGTCCCGCAGCCGGACGACGGCGTGCCCGGTCAGCAGTCGCCCGTCGTTCCCGGCGTTGTGCGCCCACCGCTTCGCGGCGGCCTCGCGGGTGCCGGGCTTGCCGACGATCTCGCCGTCCGCCATCAGCAGCATCGAGTCGCACCCGACGATCACGGCGTCCGGTTCGGCCGCGGCGATGTCGGCGACCACGGCCTCGGCCTTCGCCTGCGCCAGTGCGGTGACCAGCTCGGCCGGGCTGGGGTCGGGCAGGGCGGCGGCGACCGCGTCCTCGTCGACGCCGGAGACCTGCACCAGCGGCTCGATCCCGGCGGAGCGGAGCACGGACAGGCGGGCGGGCGATGCGGAAGCAAGCACGAAGCGCACGCCCCGATGTTAGTGCCGCGCCGGGAGGCACCGGGCCCGCGGCCGGGGGCCTTGGCGATTTCGCGCGAAATCGCCCTGGGGGGTGGGGGGGGGGGGGGGTTTGGTCGGGGTAAGGCGATCGGGCGTG
>NZ_JBSGJZ010000053.1:0-54158 GCF_053605825.1 Saccharopolyspora sp. NPDC003752
TTTCCCGGCCCGTGTCGCTCTGACTTGGATAAAGTTACACACCCCCGAAACACCCCCTGCAACCACCCCCCCTTAAACATCAAAACACCAGGTCAGAGCCGATCTTGGGGCGCTTGCGCGGGATGACCGCCCGGACCGCGGTTCGAGTCCACGTTCGTGTGGTCCTGCTTCGTCGCCGCGAATCGCCCGGAAAGCGCCGGTAGCCTCCCAGACGATCGTCTGAACGGGGGTAGCAGTGGACTCCACACCGATCTACACCGAGCTGCGCGAGACGCTTGGGGACCCGGAAGACCGGAACTGGGGTCCCAGCGCCCCGCCCGAGTTCGCCGCCGCCCTGGCTGAGCGGGTCGAGCGACCGAAGGCCGAGGCCAAGAAGGCTGCGCGCACCGGGCCCGGTGCGCGCAGCAGGTCGCGACGGCACCGCGCCGAGGACTGACCGCTCCTTCAGGACGCGGCCCGTCGCGCGCGCTGGCGGATCGGGTCGGGCACCGGAGCCGCGGCCAGGAGTCGTCGCGTGTATTCGTGCTGCGGGTCGCCGAGCACCTGGGTGCGGTCTCCCTGCTCGACCACCTCGCCCCGGTGCATGACGGCCACCCGGCGGGCGAGCAGGTTCACCACCGCCAGGTCGTGGCTGATGAACAGGCAGCTGAAGTTCAGCCTGGCCTGGAGCTCTTGGAACAGCCGGAGCACCGCGTCCTGCACCGACACGTCGAGCGCGCTGGTCGGTTCGTCGGCGATCAGCAGTCGCGGCTCCAGCGCCAGCGCCCGCGCGATGCTGACGCGCTGGCGCTGCCCGCCGGACAACTCGTGCGGGTAGCGGCCGCGCATCGACGCCCCGAGCTCCACCGCGTCGAGCAGGTTGTCGACGCGCTCCGCCAGTTCGCGGCCACGTGCAGCTCGGTGCAGGCGCAGTGGCTCGGCGATGCTGTCCGCGATGGTCATGCGCGGGTCCAGCGATGAGCCGGGGTCTTGGAAGACGATGCCGATGTTGCGGCGCACCGAGCGCAGCCGTCGCGCCGGCAGTCGGCTGATGTCCTGGCCGTCGAGCACGATCCGGCCCTCGGCCGGGGTCAGCAGGCGGGCCACCGCCTTGCCCACAGTGGACTTCCCGGAGCCGGATTCGCCGACCAGCGCGAGGACTTCGCCGCGTTCGACGTGCAGCGACACCCCGTCGACGGCGCGCTGGCCGGCGTAGCTCACGACCAGGTCTTCGACCCGGAGCACCGGCTCCGCGGGCTCGGCTTCGGTGCGCTCGCCGATCTCCAGCCTCGGCACTGCCGCCAAGAGCGCCTTGGTGTAGTCGTGCTCGGGCGCGCGGAACAGCTGCTCGACGGGGGCCTGCTCGACCAGGACGCCGCGGTGCATCACCACCACCCGGTCCGCGAGGTCCGCCACCACCCCCATGTCGTGGGTGATCAGCAGGATCGTCATCCCGCGGCGTTCGCGGAGGTCGCGCAGCAGGGCCAGGATCTCGGCCTGCACCGTCACGTCCAGCGCGGTGGTCGGTTCGTCGGCGATCAGCACCCTGGGCTCGCAGGCCAGCGCCATCGCGATCACCACCCGCTGCCGCTGCCCCCCGGAGAGCTGGTGCGGGTAGTGCTTCAGCCGTCGGCGCGGCTCCGGGATGCCGACGACGTCGAGCAGTTCCGCCGCGTGCTCGCGCGCCTCGCCGGCCGGCATGTTCCGGTGCAGCCGGATCGCCTCGACGAGCTGCCAGCCGATGGTGAAGACCGGGTTGAGCGAGGTCATCGGCTCCTGGAAGACCATCGCGAGCTGCTTGCCCCGGATCCGCCGCAGGTCCGGGGCGCTCAGCTCGGCGCCGTCCAGCTCGATGCGCCCGGTGACCTCGGCGGTCGGCGCGAGCAGCCCGAGCGCGGACATCGCGGTGACGCTCTTGCCCGAGCCGGACTCGCCGACCACCGCGAGGATCTCGCCGGGCGCGATGCCGAAGCTGACGCCGCGGACCGCCTCCGCGACGCCGTCCTCGGTGCGGAAGCGCACCCGCAGGTCGGTGAAGGAAAGCACGTCGCTCATCGCTGCCCCTTCGGATCGAGGGCGTCGCGCAGGCCGTCGCCGAGGAGGTTGAAGGCGAGCGTCGCGAGCACGACCGCCAGGCCGGGGAAGACCACCAGCCAGGGCGCCTGCGCGAGGTACGTCTGCGCGGCCGACAGCATCACGCCGAGCGATGCCTCCGGCGGCTGCACGCCCAGCCCCAGGAACGACAGCAGCGCCTCGCCGATGATCGCCAGCGGGATGGCGACCGTGACCTGGACCAGCAGCGCGTTCACCGCGTTGGGCAGGATGTGCCGGAACATCGCGGTCGTGCCGCGCCCACCGGCCGCGACGCAGGCGGCCACGTAGTCCTCGCCGGCCAGCCGCAGGGTCTCCCCGCGCATGACGCGGATCAGGTTCGGCACCTGCGACAGGCCGATCGCGATGGCCGCGTTCACCATCGACGCGCCGAGCACCGCGGCCAGGCCGACGGCCAGCACCAGGAACGGGAACGCCAGCAGGGTGTCGGTGAGGCGCGAGACGACGGTGTCGGCGAAGCCGCGGTAGTAGCCGGCGATCAGGCCGAGCGGCACTGCGACGACCACCGCTAGCAGGACCGACAGCACGCCGACCACGATCGACGCGCGGATGCCGTAGATGACGCGCGCGAGCTGGTCGCGGCCGAGCTCGTCGCTGCCCAGCGGCAGCACGACCGACGGCTGCTGGAGGACCTGGTCGAAGTTCACCGCCGCCGGATCCGCCGGCGCGATCACCGGCGCGGCCGCCGCCACCAGCACGAACAGCGCCGACAGCACGAGCCCGACGACGCCGGTGCGGTGCCGCAGCAGGCGGCGCAGCACCCGTCGCGAACCGCTCACCCGCGGCAGATCCGCCTGGGTCATCCGGCACCTCCACGGACTCTGATTCGCGGATCCACCACCGAATACAGCAGGTCGACGAGCAGGTTCACCAGGATGTAGCCGGCCGCGGAGACCAGCACCGCGGCCTGGATCACCGGGTAGTCGCGGGTGAACACGGCATCGACCATCAATTTGCCGAAGCCCGGCAGCACGAAGATCTGCTCGGTGACCACGGCGCCGGAGATCAGCGTGCCGAGCTGCAGGCCGAGGATCGTCAGGACGGTGATCAGGCTGTTGCGCAGGCCGTGGATGCCGACCACGCGCAACTCCCCGGCGCCCTTGGCGCGCGCGGTCCGCACGTAGTCCGAGCCCAACGCGTCCAACATGGACGATCGCATCTGCCGCATCAGCACCGCGGCCAGGCCGCTGCCGAGCACGAACGCGGGCAGGATCAGCCGTTGCAGGTTGCCCAGCGGCGACTCGGTGAACGGGACGTAGCCGGAGGCGGGCAGCACGCCGAGCCAGACCGCGAACACCAGGACGCACATCAGGCCGAGCCAGAAGTTCGGGATGGACAGGCCGAACAGCGACGCGCCGTTGCCGAGCCAGTCCACCGCGGTGCCGCGGCGCACGGCGCTGAGCACTCCGGCGGTCAGGCCGATCAGCGCGGCGAACAGCAGGCTCAGCACGGCCAGTTCGAGTGTCACCGGCAGCCTGGTGAGGATGATGTCGCCGATCGGCAGGCCGGTCTGGGCAGATTCGCCGAGATCGCCCTGCAGCACGCGGCCGACCCAGGCCGCGTACTGCACGTGGATCGGCTCGTCGAGCAGGTGGGCGCGGCGGATCTCCGCGATCACCGCGTCGTCGGCCTCGATGCCGGCGATCGCGACGGCCGGGTCGCCGGGCAGCGCGCGGAGCCCCGCGAACACCACCAGCGACACCAGCACCAGGGTCACCGCGGACTGCAGGATCCGGTGGAGCGCGTAGCTGCGCATGTCATCCCCCCGCCTGGACGTGGCCCGCGGACTTCATCCGGATGATCCCGTCGGGGAAGGTCTCGACGCCGGCGAGCTGCGCGGTGTGCGCGGTGTAGTACTGCGTGCGGTAGAGGTAGACGACGTTGTTGCGCTGGTGCAGGGCGTCGACGATCTGCTCGTACAGGGCCCGGCGCCGGGGCACGTCCTGCTCGCTGCCGGCCTGCTCGATCAGCTCGTCGGTGGCGGGGCTGAAGTCGCCGCTGTAGTTCTGCGAGCCGCCTTCGGTGTGGAAGGCGGCGATGTTGCCGTCCGGGTCGGGCCGGCCGGACCAGCCGACGAAGAAGGTCTGGAAGCGACCCTGCCGCGCCTCGCTGATCGCCGTCGCCGACTCGGTCGGGCGCAGCACGACGTCGAAGCCCACCTGGGCGGCCATCGCCTGGATGACCTGGCCCGCCCGGAGCTGGGTCGGGTCGTTGGCCAGCGTCATCTCGAACCGCACCGGTGTCCGCACGCCGGTCTCGGCGATGAGCCGGCGGGCCCGCTCCGGGTCGTGCGGCGGGCATTCCTGGGTCTTCGGGGTGGCGTACTCGCTGCTGTCCGGGATGGGCCCGCAGGCGGCCCGGAACAGCCCGTTGAAGGCGATCTTGTTGAGCGTGCGCCGGTCGATGGCCAGCGACAGGGCTTCCCGCAGCCGGGGATCGTCGGCGAGCGGGCCGGTCACCTCACCGGTCTCGCCGCCGACGTTGCGCACGTTGACGGTGATGCCGTAGTACTGCAGCGTCGGCTGGTTGAGCAGCACGATTCCGTTGTCCCGCAACAGGATCGGCACTTCGGGAGTGGGCGCCTCCCAGATCACGTCGAACTCGCCGGAGCGCAGGTTGGCCATCCGGATGTTGTCGTCGGGGACCGTCCGGTACACCAGCCGATCCAGGCGGACGCGATCGCGGTCGTAGTAGAACTCGCTGCGGTCCAGCACGATCCGGTCCTGCGCGACGCGTTCGGTGAACCGGAACGGCCCGACGCAGACCGGGTCGTCGGTGAAGTCCGCGCCGCGTTCGTCGAGCTTCGCCGGGGACATGATCATGCCGGCGCGGTCGGCGAGCATGCTGGTCAGCGGGGCGTACGGCCGGGACAGGGTGAGCCGCACCGTGCTCGGATCCACGACCGCCACCGATTCGACCGCGTTGAGCTCGGTCTTGCGGGCCGAACCCTTGAGCTCGCGGTGCCGGTCCAGGCTCTTCTTGACTGCGGGCGCGTCGAGCGGGGTGCCGTCGTTGAACAGCACCCCGGTGCGCAGCGGGATCGTGAGTTCCCGGCCGTCGGCGGAGATCTGCGGCAGCGCGGCGGCCAGTTGCGGCACCAGGCGGACGGATTCGTCGACGTCGTAGAGCTTCTCGCACATGCTGCTGAAGATCTGGCGGCTGGCCAGCGTCGACGCCAGCGTCGGGTCGAGCTTGTCCGGCTCCTGGTCGAGCGCGATCACCGCCTCGCCGCCGCGCACCGTCGGAGCCTGCACGGAGGAGCGCACCTCGGCGGCGGTCTGCTCGACGTCCACCAGCGGGGCGCAGCCGGTCGCCGCGATCGCGGTGGCCAGCGCCACCAGCACGCCTCGTCTGCAGTGATCCGCCACGCGCGTCTCCCGCCTGCCGCCGGGGTAAACGCGAGCACCGTATTTTGACCGGACCGCGCGTGTCCAGATCCGTGATCATTCCGGCATCTTGCGGAATTCGCTCACGGCATGGCACCGGGCCGGGATGAGCGCGGTTTCGCCGAACGAACCTGCCCGGTGAGCTCAGTCGACGGCGGAGGAGAACGTCGGCAGCGAAACGGCCGGCACGCGGGCGGCGTCCGACTTCGCTTCCTCGGCCGACGTCGTGTCGAAGAGCGTTTCCTCGACCGGCTCCGACTGCTCGGCGGGCTCCGGTTCGGGCTCGGCGGCCTTCTTGCTGAGGTGCTCGCGGGTGCGCTGCGCGGCACCGCGGATCTGCTCCGTCAGCTGCTTGTTGGCCTGCCGGGCCTGTTCCTCTTCGCGCTCCTGCTGGCGGGTGCTGCGCACCGGCTCCGGCTTGGGCGCCCGCGCGGCCTTGATGTAGCGATCGAGCACGGCCCGGAGTTGCTTGGTGTGCTTCTCGTTCAGGTCGATTTCGTAGGTCACACCATCCAGTGCGAAGGTGACGGTGTGGTTGGCTGGGGACCCGTCGATGTCATCGACGAGTTCGACCTGAATCCGCTCGGCCATGATCACCTGTCTCGGGAACGTGCCCCGCCTCGATCCGCGACACTTGCAGGTAAGACTACTGCGAGCCCTGACCACGTTGTAGCACGCGGCATCGCTGTTGTCTCGTACTTAACCATAGAACAACGCGGCGACCTGTCGATAACCGCCGGGCGGGTCACGCGCCACCTCACATGCCGGCGAGCGCCCGACCACCGACTGACAGTAACCGCTGCGGGGCAATCCTGGAAAGTAATCCAGCGCACATCGCAGGAAATTCCGGCCGCGGCTGGATCATTCTTGCGCCGATCGTTTATTGTTCGCTCGCTCTTCTCCGCACGAGGTTCGCGGAGAAGACGGGGAATCGAGCCGGAATGAGGGTTACCGTGGCGCAGAAAGTCACCGTTCAGCTCGTCGACGACGTCGACGGCACAGCAGCCGACAGCACCGTGGAGTTCGCCTTGGACGGGGTGAACTACGCAATTGACCTGTCCACCGAAAATGCGGCCAAACTCCGCGACTCGCTGGCGTCTTTCGTGGCCAACGCCCGGAAGACCGGTGGCCGCAAGCGCGTCGCCGTCAAGCCGGGCAAGCCCTCGGCGACGCCGACCGCGGCCGACCGCGAACGCAACCAGGCCATTCGGGAATGGGCCCGGAATCAGGGCATGCAGGTTTCCGACCGGGGCCGCATTCCGGCGGAGGTCGTCGAGGCCTACGACAACGCT
This sequence comes from Saccharopolyspora sp. NPDC003752, assembly GCF_053605825.1. Lineage (NCBI taxonomy): Bacteria > Bacillati > Actinomycetota > Actinomycetes > Pseudonocardiales > Pseudonocardiaceae > Saccharopolyspora > Saccharopolyspora sp. NPDC003752. The sequence goes on from NZ_JBSGJZ010000053.1 coordinate 6,770, forward strand.
CAGTGAGCACGTGCCACGGGCGGCCGGTTCGAACTCGGGACCAATCCGGCCGCCCGTGAAACTCGTGCAATGACTCCTCGTAACGCGGTCTTGAACGAGCAGTAATTGTCGCGGTGAATCCCTTATGCGGACGCCAAGAAGTCGGTGATTTCCTGACGGGTCGGCATCGAGCTGCTGGCCCCGTTGCGCTGCACCGACACCGCCGCACCGGCGGAGGCCAGCCGCAGTGCCTCGGGCATCTCGGCGCCCTCGCCCAGCGCTGCGCTCAGCACGCCGACGAAGGTGTCGCCCGCGGCCGTGGTGTCGACGGCCTCGACCGGGAAGCTGGGCGCCTCCACGCGCGCTCCGTCGCGGTTGCCGTACAGCGAGCCGCGGGCACCGAGGGTGATCACCACTTCTGGAACCAGCTCCAGCAGCGCGGCGAGCGCGCGGTGCGGGTCGTCGTCGCCCGCCAGGATCGCCGCCTCGTGCTCGTTGGGCACCAGCAGGTCCACATTCGACAGGATTTCCCCGGGCAGCGGCACCGCCGGGGCCGGCGTGAGCACCACGCGCACTCCATTGCGGCGTGCCGCCGCCGCGGCCGCGGCCACGCCGGGGAACGGAATCTCCAGCTGCAGCAGCAAACTCCGCGATCCGGCGATCAGTTCCTCGTCGCCCTCGGCGAGCCCGTCGACCGTCCCGTTGGCACCCGGCACCACGACGATCGAGTTGCCGCCCTCGTCGTCCACCACGATGTGCGCCGTGCCACTGCGCCCCGGCACCGTGCGGACCCCCGTGACGTCCACAGTGGATTTCTGCAGGGTGTCGCGGATCTGGGTGCCGAATTCGTCCTCGCCGACCGCGCCGATCATGCGCACCGCCGCGCCTGCCTTCGCCGCGGCGATCGCCTGGTTGGCGCCCTTGCCGCCTGGCACCGTGTGGAACTCCCGCCCCAGCACCGTCTCACCGCGCTTCGGGGCCGTCCCGACGTAGGCCACCAGGTCCATGTTGCAGCTGCCGAATACGGCCACAGTCGTTGTCACGTGGTTCATCATGGCCGATGAGGGGCCCTCGATCGGCTGACGGGTCCCCGCCTGCCGGACGACGTAACATGCCGACCAACCGTCGAGGAGAGGGCGAGAAGCGGTGGACTATGCGGTGACAGCGGAGCTCGCGCCGCCGGCCGAGGTCGTGGAGCTCGACGCGCTGCAGCAGGAGGGGATAGCGGCCGTGCTCGACCGCCACCTCGCGCTGGTCGAGGGGGTCTCCGGTCCGGGGGATGGCGACATCGACGTCCTCGACTACCGCATCACGGTGCACCTGACCGGCGCGAGCGTGGTGCTCGCGCTCGACGCGCCGTCGCTGCTGGCGGCCGAGGAAGCGGCCGCCTCGGTGCTCGACGAGCTGATCGGCGAGTGCGAGGTGCTCACCGGCTGGTCGGTGGCGCACTCGGAGGTGCGGATCACCGAGGACGAGTTCAACCAGCGGCTCGCCGCGGCCTCGGACATCAACGAGGAGTTGGAGGCGGCGGTCGAGGAGGCGCTGGAGACCTCCGCCGAGCCCGCGATGGACGCCGAGCACTGGCGCGTCCGGCTCACCAGGCTGGCCCCGCAGCTGCGGGCGTTCGAGGCGAGCGCGTTCGGCGCCGATCCGGACACCCACGCGCTGGCCGCCGGGGCGCTGATCCACGCGGTGCGGGTGGTCACCGACGAGATCTTCTACGACGAACTGGCCTTGGCGGTGAACAACGCGACGGTGGCCGACGCGGTCGGGCTGCTGGTGCTGGAGGAATTGCCGCCCTGCTACGACCACTGCTACGACGCGTTCTTCGCCCGCGCTTTCGTGCTGTCGTCGGCGGCGGTCGCGGTGCGGCTGACGGAGCCGAACTGGACTCCGCCGCGCACGGTCGCCGAGGCGCTGTCGTTGCGGCTGGTGGTCAACGAGGCGCGCGTGGTGCTGGAGGCGGCTGAGCTGATGAGCTGGGACGACAGCGAGACGGTGTTCGCCGCCTTCGCCGGGCGGGCCTTCGGCGACACCGACCACGACGAGCTCTACGAGGTGGACCTGCCGCTGACGGAAGATGCGGAGCCGGAGGTGGCGGAGCAGGTCTCCAAGGTCGAGGCCGAGCTGCGCGCGCGGGGCGTGGCCTTCGACCAGTGGTTCATCCCCCGCGACGGCAACCCGGGCCGCCACCCCTACTTCGGCTCGCTCTAGGCCGCAATTTCAATGAGGTTTTTCCAACCTCGTTCTGCGTAGCGGTGCGGGTAGCGGAACCTCAGAGGCTCCCTGGACTGTGGGTGCCCTGACTTATGTATGTCCAATACACGGCGTCAGGGCCGTCCTCGCCAGGAAGCCTCTGAGAACCCGCGGCGGTGCGAGCTGCGTAGGTGGGCTATGCGCCTGCGGCGCATGCGACACCCCATCGACGTGCACCTTTGCGACCCGCGGCTGCGGGCCGACCAGGGTGAAAAACGCTCAATGGAAATCAGAGCTCTGATTTCCATTGAAATTGCGGACCGTGGAACCTGGGTTCCGCAATGCGGAAGGGTGGAAGGTTTAGGTCTGGTTGCGGACGGAGTACGGCGGGACGGTGCAGCCGATGAGGCTGGCCTCGTCGATCGTCTCCGGCCGGTAGGCCGACTGGGAGAACGCCTCCAGCATCACGTTCGTCGGGTCGTCTATCTGCTCGACCCGGCCGAACAGGAACGCCCACTCGTGCTCGTCGGAGCCGAAGTAGGCGACGGTGTCGAACACCGACCGGAACCGGTTGTAGGCGCGGATCAGCGTCTCGTTGCGCCACACCGTCGGGCACCCGGCCTGGAACGCGACCACGCCACCGGCCGCGAGCACCGCCTGGCAGCGCCGGATGAACTCCAGGCCGTACAGCCGGTTGTGCTGGCCGTCGGCGTCGTCGGCCCGCTCGTCGGGCAGGTCGACGACGACGATGTCGTAGCCCTCCGGCGGCGCCTGGTCGAGGAAGCCCCAGCCGTCCGCGTAGTGCAGCTTGATCGGCCCGTCACCCTGCTCGACGCGGGCGAGCTCCTCGGTGCTGTAGCCGTACGGCAGGTGCTCGGCGCAGATGCGCACGCACTGCTCGTCGATGTCGACGTGGTCGACCCGGCCGGCCCCGGCCGCGACCGCCATCTGGCTGGCCACGCCCTCGCTGGAACCGATGATCAGCACCCGCTCGACCTGCGCGGCGAGCAGGAACGCCGGCACCATCATCGCCTCGTGGTAGACCAGTTGGGAGAACTCGGTGCTCTGCCGGTCGTCGTCGCAGAACAGCGAAACGCCCTGGCCGGTGCGGCCGATGACCACGTGCTGGTAGTCGGTGTCGCCCTCCCACAGCACCTCGTCGACCCGCCACAGGCGCTGCAGGTCGTCGCCCATCGGCTCCTTGATCCACCGGTGCCCGTCGAGTTCGATCAACGGTGCTCCTCCTTGATTCGGCTTGCCCGGTAAGGCATGTCTTCAAAGCGGCGAAGCCGCTTGGCCCACGCACGCACGGTGACCACCCGCGGTTCTCAGACTGTGCCCACCCCGCCGGGGTTCTCCGGGAGAACCTGCCCCGACGCTGCATATTGGACGTCGGGACTCCCGGACCGAGTAGGCATCTCAGGTTCCGCTACGGGATCACCTGCGCAAAACGCGCTCCTGACTGTCCTGGCGACTTCACGAGGCGAGGCCCGCGTAGTCGCGGCCCCGCTGAATGGTCTGGACGTTCTGCGAGGCCGGTTTCAGCGCCTCGGCGAGCAGTTCGACCGCGCGCTCCGGCTGGGCCGTGTGCCCGCAGGTGAAGACATCGATGAAGATCGAGCCGTCCTCCGGGTACGTGTGCAGCGAAGCGTGGGACTCCGACAGCAACGCCAACACGGTGACACCCTGCGGCTCGAACCGCTTGGCGATCATCTGGCACACGGTGGCGTGCGACTGGCTCAGCGCGTCGTGCAGGGTCTCGCGCAGGAACTGCTCGTCGTCGAGCAGATCCGGATCAACGCCCTCCAGCTCGGCAAGGACATGCTGGCCGGTGAACAACCCAACCGGCGGCGTCCCGGTGTCAACGGACATCTATCGACCTCCCATCATTTCGCAGATTCCAGCGCTCAGAAGTTGAGCGGGTCGGTTTGCGTGGCGGTGTGGGTAGCGGCCCCCCTGCGGGAGTTCCTGCCGCCTTCTCGACTCCGGGATCCCCGACACACGTATGCCCAATACGACGCGTCGGGGCTGTCCTCGCGAGAAGACACCTGAGAACCCGCGGCGGTGCAAGTTGCGTGCATGGCCGAAAGCGGCTCACGCCGCTTGCCTGACGGCAGGCTCGCGTTGAGCGCACTGACTCTCCCATCCCGCACGATCTCCCAGTCGGCACTGTTCGGTGTCGGCTTCTCGAAGTTGCCCAGGCGATCACGGCTGTTCGTCGCCGTCGACGCAATACGTGGGCAGCGGGGTGAATCCGTTGAAACCCACCGATGAATAGCTCGCGGTGTACGCGCCCGCGCTGAGCAGATCGACCCAGTCTCCGCCGCGCAGCGTTCGCGGCAGCTCGTACCTGGTGCGCTGGTAGAGCACGTCGTCGCCGTCGCAGGTCGGCCCGGCGAGCACCACCGGGCCGCGCGGGTCGCCGTCGCGGGAGGTGCGCAGCCGGTAGGTGATGGCCTCGCCTTCCGTTTCGGCGAGCCCGTTGTAGCGACCGATGTCCAGGTAGACCCAGCTGCGGTCGCCGTCGACGGCGTCGCTGACGAGCACGACCTCGCTGCGCAGCACGCCCGCGTCGCCGACGATGAAGCGGCCCGGCTCGATGAGCAGTTCCGGCCGCTGGGCGCCGAAATTGCGGTCCAGCGACTCCTCGATGCGGCGCACGTAGTCGGCCAGCGGCGGGGCGGATTCGGTGTAGCCGGCGGGCAATCCGCCGCCGAGGTTCACCATCCGCAGCCGCACGCCGTGCTCGGCGCAGTCCTCGAACACCCGCCGGGCGGCGCTGATCCCGTGCTCCCACGCGGCGGGTTCCAGCTGCTGCGATCCAATGTGGAAGGACACGCCGTAGGCGTCCAGGCCGAGTTCCCGCGCGCGCCGCAGCAGCTGCGCGGCGGTCTCCGGCGAGCAGCCGAACTTGCGGCCGAACGGGGTGCGGGATCCCTTGTTGTCCACCAGGACCCGGCAGAACACCCGCGAACCCGGCGCGACCTCGGCGATGTTGGCCAGGTCGGCGGCGCTGTCGGTGACGAACAGGCGGACGCCCTGCTCGTAGGCGCGGGCGACGTCGCGGCGCTTCTTGATGGTGTTGCCGTAGGAGATGGACTCCGGGGCCGCGCCCTTGGCGAGGCACAGGTCGATCTCGCCGGGGCTGGCGACGTCGAATGAGGCCCCCAGGCCGACCAGTTCACCGACCACTTCGGGGGTGGGATTGGCCTTGACCGCGTAGCAGATCCGGGCGTCCGGCAGGGCGGTTCGCAACTGCCGGTAGCGGTCGCGCACCTGCGCCAGATCCATGACCAGGCAGGGGGTTTCGGGGCGTTGCCGGTCGAGGAACTGCAGAATCGGGTCCGGCGCGGCGGATTCGGTCTGCTGCGCGGTGCCGCTCGGGCGGTCCGTCACACCGGTGGTGGCGGACAGATCGGTCAATCCCGGTACCTCCGTCTCGGCTGGTGGGGTTGGGTTTTCCCCGGGGTCCGACCCGCTGGGGCGCGTCCTCGGAGCGCGACTGCGACCAAGCACAGTACCCCGCTCACGCACAGATTTCGAACCGCGCCCGCCCCTTCCCCCGGACAGCGGAACCGAGTGTGAGCACTCCCACGGGACCGCGCCGATGTCGTCGCTTTGCGTGGCCGGAACCCGACTTCCCGTGATCGAGTCGCAGGTGGATTTTCTGCCTGGTCACGCCCCGTGAGCACTTGGAGCCGCCATGGCAACCAAGAACATTCACGAGTGCTCACCTGGCGAAACGTCCGTCCACGGCGGAACATGCGGCGCTACTCGGCGGGCTCGCGGTCGAGTTCGAGGGCCAGGTAGAAGTCCACTCGGGACGGGAAGTCGGCGAGGTCCCGTCCGGTGATCTCCTCGATCCGCTGGATCCGGTAGCGCAGCGTGTTCACGTGCACGTGGAGTCGCTTGGCGCAGCGCGACCACGATCCCGAGCAGTCGAGGAAGGTCCGCAGGGTGCGCACCAGGTCTGAGTTGTGCGCCGAGTCATACGCGATCAGATCCGCGAGCAACCGCTGGCGGTAGGAGCGGCGCAGCTCGTCGGGCGCCGACGCCAGCAGCACCTCGTGCGACGCGAGCTCCGCCGCCGCGACGACCTCCGCGCGCCCTCGGCGCCGCTGCGCGAGCCGCCGCGCGTACCCCGCCTCCTCCAGCGCTCCGCGCAGGGCCGTCGCCGGGCTGACGTCGCTGACGCCGACCGCCAGCCGCCGCCGGCCCAGGCCGGGCTCCGTCTCGGCGGCGATGCGGCGCAGCAGCGCGTCCAGCTCCGCCAGGTGGGCTTCGTCGTCGACGAACAACGCGGTCGCACCGTCGCCCAGCGGCGCCGTGACCGACGCCATGCCCGTCGCCGCGGCGATCTCGCGCAACAGCGTCGTCGACTCGGCCGGGTCGCCGACGCTGAGCGCGACCGCTCGCAGCGGCTCGTCGGTCGGCAGTCCCGCGGTCTCCAGCCGCGCCGCGACCTCGGCCTGCGTGGAGGTGCCGTCGAGCAGCCGCCGAAGGGCCGCTTCCACCGAGCGGCCCGCGATCCGGCGGGCCTCGTCCACCCGCGCGCGCAGCAGCGCCACGACCGTGCTCAGGTCGGTGGCGATGGCTTCCTTCTCCTCGTCCCAGTCACCGATGTCGCCGCGCGCCAGCACGAACCAGCCGGCGGCGGGCGGCTCGATGCCGGACTCCACCGGCCACAGCACGTGCGCGTCGCCCGGCCGCACGGTGCGCGGGAGGCGGCCGGTCGCGAACTCGCGCAGCGCCGCGCAGCGGGTTTCCTCCGGCAGGTCGGCGGTGCCGCCGACGATCCAGCCGACCGCGGACAGCACCCAGCAGTCGGTGCCGAGCTCGTCGGCCGCCATCCGCAGCACCTGGTCGAGGTCGGCGCCGCCAGCAGCCGCGGAGACCAGCTCGCGGCGCGGCGCGGAGCGGCGCTGGATGCGGTCGGCGAGCGTGTTGAAGCTGACCGTCAGCGGCACCTCGAAGGCGGGCAGGCCGTGCCGCCGGCACGCTTCGACCAGGTCCGGCGGGGCGTGGCCGAGGCGCGCGGTGCCCGCGGCGAGGCCCGCCACCCCGGCGTCGACCAGCGCGGCGACGAACGCCTCCGAATCAGCCGGCTCGTTTCGCCACATCAGGCCGCTGAGCACCAGCTCGCCGCCGTGCAGGTAGCGCCGGGGATCCAGCAGGTCGGTGATGTAGACGCCGCGGACCGGGCGGGCCATCTCCTCCGCGCCGTTGAGCAGCACCAGTCCGAGTTCCGGATCGGCGAGAAGGTCGTTCAGCTGCACCTGCGCACCTCGGATCCCGCTGCCGGCGCGAGGCAGCCACCTGTTCCCGGTGCGGAGCTCCGCGATGTTTCGGCGGGATGGCCGAACGGCGCACCGCGGCTCCGCGCGTTTGGAGAAACATACAACTCCCGTCCGCCCACCGAAAGGCTTTTTCGGGCCTTCCACCGCTAGTCACCGAGCGCTCCCCGGCTGTGTACTGACTCACACCTTTTCACCGGCCGTGACAAGGAGTACAACCGTGGAATTCCTCCGCCCCGCCTCGTGGCGGGAGGCGCTCGAAGCCAAGGCCGCGCATCCGGATGCGACGCCGATCGCCGGCGGCACCGACGTGATGGTCGAGATCAACTTCGATCACCGCCGCCCCAGCACGCTGCTCGACCTCACCGGCGTCCCGGAGCTGACCGGCTGGTCCGAGGCGGACGGGGAGCTGCGCATCGGCGCGGGCCTGCCCTACACCAACCTGATCAACGAGCTCGGCGACCGGGTGCCGGGCCTGGCCATCGCCAGCCGCACCGTCGGGTCGCCGCAGATCCGCAACCGCGGCACCCTCGGCGGCAACCTCGGCTCCGCCTCCCCCGCCGGCGACGGCCACCCACCGCTGCTGGCCTCCGACGCCCGGATCGAGGTCGAGTCCGTGCGCGGCAAGCGGCTGATCCCGGCGACGGAGTTCTTCACCGGCGTCAAGCGCAACGCGCTGGCCGAGGACGAGCTGATCGCCGCCGTGCACATCGCCCCGGCGACCGGCGCGCAGCAGTTCTCCAAGGTCGGCACCCGCAACGCGATGGTCATCGCGGTGTGCACCTTCGCGATCGCGCTGCACCCCGACCGCAAGCAGGTCGGCACCGGGATCGGCTCGGCCGCCCCGACGCCGCTGCGCGCGCTCGCGGCCGAGGAGTTCCTGAGCGCCGAGCTCGACTGGGAGCAGCGGCGGCCGTTGGAGGAGTCGGTGGCCCGCCGGTTCGGCGAGCTGGTCGCGCAGGCCGCGTCGCCGATCGACGACGTGCGCGGCACCGCCGACTACCGCCGCCACGCGCTGGCCGTGATGGCCCGCCGGACCCTGTCCTGGGTCTGGGACGACCACTGCTCCAGGAGGCAGGAATGCGCCTGAAGTTCACCGTCAACGGACAACCGCACGAGGCCGACGGCGTGTGGGAGGGCGAGAGCCTGCTGTACGTGCTGCGCGAGCGGCTGGGCCTGCCGGGCTCGAAGAACGCTTGCGAGCAGGGCGAATGCGGTTCCTGCACGGTCTACCTCGACGGCGTGCCGGCCTGTTCGTGCCTGGTGGCCGCGGGGCAGGCCGAGGGCCGCGACGTGCGCACCGTGGAGGGCCTCGCCGACGGCGAGAAGCTGGACGAGGTGCAGGAGGCGTTCGTCGAGGCCGGTGCCGTGCAGTGCGGTTTCTGCACGCCGGGCCTGCTCGTGCAGACGCACGACCTGCTGAACCGGAAGCCGGACCCGTCCGACGCGGAGATCCGCGAGTCGCTGGCCGGGAACCTGTGCCGCTGCACCGGTTACGAGAAGATCATGGACGCCGTTCGGCTCGCCGCCAAGAAGAAGACGACATCGGGCAAGGCTCACTCATGAGCAGCAACCCTGCGTCAACCCCACCCCCTCCCAACCGCACCTCAGGGGACCGTGACGCAACCCAGCCACAAGAAACCGCCGAACGCGAGATCAATCCCGAACGCGACCACCGCTGTGAATCGCGGAGAGGCGGAATGGAATCGCGGAGAGGCGGAATGACATGAGCCGGACCATCATCGAGGGCGGCGCCGTGGTCACCGTCGACGACTCGGGCACCGAGTTCGCCGAGGGCCACGTCGTCGTCGAGGGTGACCGCATCGTCGCGGTCGGCCCCGGTTCCGCGCCGGCCCAGCAGGGCCCGGTGCGGCGCATCGATGCGTCCGGCTGCCTGGTTACTCCCGGCCTGATCAACACCCACCACCACCTGTACCAGTGGGCCACCCGGGGATACGCGGCGGACGCGACGCTGTTCGGCTGGCTGACCGAGCTGTACCCGGTCTGGGCGGGCATCGACGAGGAGATCACGCACGCCGCCGCGTCGGCGGGCCTGGCCCGGATGGCCCTGTCCGGCTGCACCACCGCCGCCGATCACCACTACGTCTTCCCGCGCGGCGGCGGCGACGTGTTCGGCGCCGTGGTCGCCGCGGCCGAGCGGATCGGCGTGCGGCTGCACGCGGTGCGCGGCTCGATGGACCGGGGCCGCTCGCACGGCGGCCTGCCGCCGGACTCGGTCGTCGAGGACCTCGACGCCGCGCTGGCCGGCACCCAGGAGGCGATCGACCGGTTCCACGACCCGAACCCGGGCGCGCAGGTGCGCGTCGCGGTGGGGCCGTGCTCGCCGTTCTCGGTCAGCACCGACCTGATGCGCCAGGCCGCGGAGTTGGCTCGCCGCAACGGGGTCCGGCTGCACACCCACCTCGCCGAGACCACCGACGAGGAGGAGCAGTGCCGGGCCGAGTACGGCCGCACGCCGGTCGAGTACGCCGACGACCTGGGCTGGCTCGGGCCGGACGTGTGGCTGGCGCACACGATCCACCTGTCCGAGAAGGGCATCGCCCGGCTCGGCGAGACCGGCACCGGCGCGGCGCACTGCCCCACCTCCAACGGCCGGCTCGGCGCCGGGATCGCTCCGGTGCGGCCGCTGCTGGACGCCGGTGCCCCCGTCGGGCTGGGGGTCGACGGGGTCGCTTCCAACGAGGCCGGCGGTCTCGGCGAGGAGATGCACCAGGCCCTGCTGACCGCCCGCGCCCGCTACGGGCCGGAGGCGCTGTCGGTCCGCGACGCGCTTCGGCTCGCCACCCGTGGCGGCGCGCGGTGCCTCGGCCGCGACGACGAGCTGGGTTCGCTGGAGCACGGCAAGCTCGCCGACATCGCGGTCTGGCGGCTCGGCGGCCTCGACCACACGGGCATCGCCGACCCGGTGGCCGCCCTGGTGCTCGGCCGCCTGCCGAAGCTGGAGCGGCTGCTGCGCGGCGGCAGCGTCGTGGTCGACGACGGCCGGCTGATGCCGGTGTCGGAGGCCGAACTCACCCACGAACTCGACCGGGCGAGCGCCCGGATCCGCACCCGGGAGGTGTCCGCATGAGCAGCAGCCATGCGCCTGCTCGCAGTCCCCAGGAGCTCAACGACGCCATCGGCGGCGGCATCGGCGAATCTCCTCTGCGCCCGGACGGCACCATCAAGGTGCGCGGTGAGTTCGCCTACTCCTCGGACCTGTGGGCCGAGGACATGCTGTGGGGCGCGACCTTGCGCAGCCCGCACCCGCACGCCCGGATCCGTTCGATCGACATCGGGCCGGCGATGGCGATGGCCGGCGTGCAGACCGTGCTCACCGCCGAGGACGTGCCCGGCGACAACTGCTTCGGCCTGAAGTACGCCGACCAGCCGGTGCTGGCCTCCGACGTGGTGCGCTACAAGGGCGAAGCGGTCGCGCTGGTCGCGGCCGACCACCCGGAGACGGCGCGGCGCGCGCTGGAGAAGATCGTCGTCGACTACGAGGTGCTGGAGCCGGTGCTCGACGCCGAGCGCGTCGCGCACGACGACACGCTGCCGAAGCTGCACCCGGACGGCAACGTGGTGCGGCACCAGAAGATCGTCAAGGGCGACCCGAAGGCGACGGCCGACGTCGTGGTCTCCGGCGTGTACACCGTCGGGATGCAGGACCAGGCGTTCCTGGGGCCCGAGTCCGGACTGGCCATCCCGGCCGAGGACGGCGGCGTCGACCTGTACCTGGCGACCCAGGACCTGCACTCCGACCTCCGGCAGACCGCGCGGGCGCTCGGGCTGCCGCCGGAGAAGGTGCGGATGACCATGTCCGGCGTCGGCGGCGCGTTCGGCGGCCGCGAGGACCTGTCCATCCAGGTGCACGTGTGCATGCTGGCGCTGCACCTGGGCAAACCGGTCAAGATGGTCTACAACCGCGAGGAGTCGTTCTACGGCCACGTGCACCGGCACCCGGCCAAGATGTACTACGAGCACGGCGCGACCCGCGACGGCAAGCTCGTGTACGTCAAGGCGCGGCAGTACTTCGACGGCGGCGCGTACGCCTCGAAGACGCCGGTCGTGGTCGGCAACGGCACCACGCTCGGCGCCGGGCCGTACAAGGTGCCGAACGTCGACATCGAGGGTTGGGGGCTCTACACCAACAACCCGCCGTGCGGCGCGATGCGCGGACTCGGCGCGGTGCAGCCGACTTTCGCGTACGAGTCCCAAATGGACAAACTCGCCGACGCGCTGGGCATGGACCCGGTCGACCTGCGCATCGCCAACGCCATCGAGCAGGGCGACTCGATCCCGACCGGTCAGGTGCTGGACTTCCCCGCGCCGGTGGCCGAGCTGCTGGCGCGCGTGCGGGACCTGCCGATGCCCGACGAGCGCACCGGGCCGGTGGACATCCGGGACATGCCCGGCGGGGCGTCCAACACCACGCACGGCGAAGGCGTGGTGCGCGGCGTCGGCTACGGCGTGACGATCAAGAACATCTGCTACGCCGAAGGCGCCGACGACTTCTCGACCGCGCGGGTCCGGTTGCAGGCCATCGGCGGTGAGCCGGCGGCCATGGTGCACACCGCCGCGGCCGAGGTCGGGCAGGGCCTGGTGACGGTGCAGCAGCAGATCGCGCGGTCGGAGCTCGGCGTCGAGCGGGTGACCATCCACCCGAACGACACCAGCGTCGGCCCGGCCGGCTCCAGCTCCGCCTCGCGGCAGACGCTGGTCACCGGCAGTGCCGTCAAGGCGGCCTGCGACGCGGTGCGGGAGGCGCTGTTCGCCCGGGTCGCCGAGCGCTACGACGTCGAACCGGCGCTGCTTTCCCTGCAGGGCGGCAAGGTCGTGTCCGAGGCCCACGGCGTGCTGGCCGACCTCGTGGAGGTGCTCGGCGACGACGTCATCGAGGAAACCCGCGAGTACCACCACCGGGAGACCTTCCCGATGGACGAGAACGGCCGCAGCGATCGGGTGCACGTGCAGCACGCGTTCTCCGCGCACCGCGCGGTGGTCGACGTGGACCTGGATCTCGGCCTGGTCAAGGTCGTGCAGCTGGCCTGCTCCCAGGACGTCGGCAAGGCGATCAACCCGGACGCGGTGATCGGCCAGATCCAGGGCGGCAGCGCGCAGGGCATGGGGCTGGCCGTGATGGAGGAGATCAAGGTCGTGGACGGGCACATCCGCAACCCCTCCTTCACCGACTACCTGATCCCCACGATCCTCGACACGCCGCCGATGGAGATCGACGTGATCGAACGCGCCGACCCCAACGCGGTCTACGGGCAGCGCGGGGTGGGCGAGCCGCCGACGATCTCCACCACGCCCGCCGTGGTGGCCGCCATCCGCGCCGCCACCGGCAAGGAACTCCCGCACACCCCGGTGGCTCCCGAGCACATCGTGTGACCAGACCTGCTGGGGCGGCGGTGCCGGGCCGCCGCCCCAGCAACCCAGCAGAATCACCGGAAAACCCGGCGAGAAATTCAAAGTGATTTGCGTGGCGGTGCGGGTAGCGGCCCCCCTGCGGGAGTTGCTGCAGCCTTCTCGCTGTGGGATCCCCGGCATCATGAATGCCAATTCACCACGTCGGGGCTGTCCTCGCGAGAAGACACCTGAGAACCCGCGGCGGTGCAAGCCGAGTCCCACACCGCAAGCGGCTCCCGCCGCTTACTGAAAAGATCATAGGAGGAAGCAATGTCCGTGGACGTCGCAACGGGCGCCGAGCAGGACTGGATGGCGCAGGCCATCCACCTCGCCAAGACCAATGTGGACAGTGGCGGCGGCCCCTTCGGCGCGTTGATCGTCCGGGACGGCGAGATCATCGCGACGGGCACCAACAAGGTGACCGTCGACCTCGACCCGACCGCGCACGCCGAAGTGACCGCGATCCGCAACGCCTGCCGGACGCTGGGCACCTTCAAGCTGGACGGCTGCGTGCTGGTGACCTCGTGCGAACCGTGCCCGATGTGCCTGGCCTCGGCGCTGTGGGCGCGGGTCGACCGGGTGCTGTTCGCCGCCGACCGGGACGACGCCGCCGACGCGGGCTTCGACGACCGCGCCTTCTACGACGCGTTCGAGGATCCCGAGACGAAGTGCCCGACGCCCGTCGTCCGGGTGGAGATGGCCGACCGCAACGCCGCCTTCGACGCCTGGCGCGGCAAGACCGACCGCGTCGACTACTGACCCGCGAGCCGATCCAGCAATTCCCCAGCCAGCGAGAAGATTCCGACAACGACGTCCTGAGCAGAGGCATCGGTAGCGACGACCGGGTCGCCCGAAGCCTGCGGACGGGCCACACCGACAGTTCCCCGCTGTTGCGCCGGAGCTGGGCCCGCCCGCCGTCCCGATGAACCGATCCTGGGACAGCGAAAACCAATCGATCAAATGCCCCGCACCGATTTCGGCGAATTCCCGCCGGGCCCTCCCCTGCCCGGAAAACGCCGGAAACAAGTCCGGGCGGCACCGAATCCGGTTGCCGCGCGGGGGCGCCCACCGGCATGGGAGGACTCATGACCCAGCAAGTGCAACCGGAAAGATCCGCCGACGCCGGCACTTCCGGATTAGACCGCTTCTTCCGCATCACCGCCCGCGGTTCCACCTTCTCCCGCGAACTGCGCGGCGGCCTGACCACGTTCGTCGCGATGGCCTACATCGTGATGCTCAACCCGCTGATCCTCGGCTCGTCCGCGGACGCGACCGGCGCCGCGCTGACGCCCGAGCAGCTGACGACGGCCACCGCGGCCACCGCCGGCGTGATGACCATCGTGATGGGCCTGGTCGGCAACGCGCCGCTGGCCCTGGCCTCCGGGCTGGGCGTCAACGCCGTCGTCGCCTTCACCATCGCGCCCGCCATGACCTGGGCGCAGGCCTTCGGGCTGGTGGTGCTCGAAGGCATCGTGATCGTCGTCCTGGCCGTCAGCGGCGTCCGGGAGAAGATCATCAACGCCATCCCGGCCGCGCTGAAGACCGCGCTCACCGTCGGCATCGGCCTCTACATCGCGCTGATCGGCCTGGTCAGCGCCGGATTCGTGACCCGGAAGCCGGACGCGGCCAACACCACGGTGCCGGTCCAGATGGGCCAGGGCACCGAGGGACACCTGCTCGGCGTGCCGATCGCGATCTTCTGCGTCAGCCTGCTGATCATGCTGGTGCTGCTGGCGCGGCGGGTGCCCGGCGCGATCCTCATCGGCATCGCGGTGAGCACGGTGCTGGCGATCGCGGCGAACTCGGCGTTCGACATCGCCCCGAAGCAGTGGGGCACGATCGTGCCCGAGCTGCCCGACCACGTCGTCGGCAGCCCCGACTTCAGCCTGTTCGGCAACGTCGATCTGTTCGGCGGGTTCGCCGCGGCCGGCGGCATCGCGGCCACCGTCTTCCTGTTCACCCTCGTGCTGTCCGGGTTCTTCGACGCGATGGGCACCATCACCAGCGTCTCCTCCGAGGCCGGGCTGGTGAAGGCCGGCAAGGTCGAGGGCATGGGCCGGATCCTGGCCGTGGACGGCGTCGCCGCCGCGGCGGGCGGGCTCACCGGCTCGTCGCCGAACACGGTGTTCCTGGAGTCGGCCACCGGCGTCGCCGAAGGCGCCCGCACCGGCCTGGCCAGCGTGGTCACCGGCCTGCTGTTCTGCGCGGCGCTGCTGTTCACGCCGCTGGCCGCGGTGGTGCCGGCGCAGGCCGCCGCGCCCGCGCTGGTGATCGTCGGCGCGCTGATGATGGCCCAGGTACGGCACATCCCCTGGGACGACCCGGACTACGTGATCCCGGCGTTCCTGACCATCGCGGTGATCCCGTTCACATACATGATCACCAACGGCATCGGCGCGGGCCTGGTCGCGTTCGCGGTCATCAAGATCGCCCGCGGCAAGGTGCGCGAGATCGGCTGGCTCGTCGGCGTCCTGGCGATCGTCTTCGCCTTCTACTTCGGCGTCGAGGGCATCGAGGCCCTGGTCGAGTAGCTGCCACTCGACCAGGTACCAGGTGGAGGGCGCCTTTCCCCGAGAGGCGCCCTCCACCGCCTTCTCCGGATGGGTACGGTGCGTGCGTGGGAGTCGCGGGAGTCGTGTTGGCCGCCGGTGCCGGACGCCGCTTCGGGATGCCGAAGGCGCTGGTGGAGTATCGCGGATCGCTGCTGGTCGACCGGGCCGTGCGAGTGCTGGCCGCGGGCGGCTGCGCGCCCGTCGTGGTCGTCCTCGGCGCCGCCGCGGACGAGGTCCGCGAACGGGCCGAGCTGACCGGCGCGACGGCCGTGGTCAACCCGGACTGGGCCACCGGCATGGGCTCGTCGCTGCGCACCGCGCTCGACGCGCTCGCCCCGACCGATGCCGACGCCGCCCTCGTGCTGCCGGTCGACATGCCCGGCATCAGCCCGGAAGCCGTGCGGCGCGTCGCCGCGCTCGCGAGCCCGAGCGCCCTGGCCGCCGCCGCGCACGACGGCGCGCGCACCCATCCCGTGCTGTTCGGCCGCGACCACTGGGCCGGGGCCCGCGCGGCCGCCACCGGCGACGCCGGCGCCCGCGGCTACCTCAAGGGCCGCGAAGTCGCGCTGGTGGCCTGCGACGACGTGTCGGCGGGCTTCGACATCGACCGTCCTGAAGACCTCGCCCTGGGCAACCCGTAAAGTCGACGGCCACGCGCGACCGGCCTGCACGCGGCTGCCCAGCGCCGACAGCGATCGACGCAGCCCTCGCCGGTCCGCGACGTCACACGAACGCCCGAGCACGCCGGAGGCGGAGGCATTCATGGCAAGCGGACACATCACGGCCGACTACGTCCCGGACGGCGACGACTGGCTGGTCACGGTCACGACCGGCGCCGATCGCCGGACGGCCCGGGCGCCGGGCCTGATCGCGGCGCGCGACCAGGCCGATCAGTTCATCGAGCAGCTCTCGCCCGGCAAGGCGGGTCGCATCGTGATCCACCTGCTCGACGGCGACGGCTTCGCCTTCACCAGCGCATACCTGCAGGCCAGGCACGGCCTGTCCGACGAGGCGACCCGCAGCGCCGTGGCCGCCGCGACGGGCCACGCGCGCGGCGCCAGGTGACCGCGCGGAACATCCCGATTGCGTGCACAGTGGACGAAAGCGGCGCGGACCTTAGGATGTCCGGTGTGAAAGCGGCGAGCAGTGCACGCGAGGAGGAACCAGCGTTGGCCAGCGTCGAAACGAACCGGCCGGCCAGCGGCCGGGGGCGCCCGCGCGATGCCACCCGCGACGCGGCGCTGCGCCAGGCCGCGATGGAGGTGCTGGCCGACGTCGGGTACCGGGCGTTGACCATGGACGCCGTCGCCGCCCACGCGCGGGCGGGCAAGGCCACCATCTACCGCCGCTGGGACTCCAAGCTCGACCTGGTCATCGACACCTGCACCCAGCTGGTGCGCCGTAGCATCCCGGAACCCGACCGGGGCACCATCGAGGCCGACCTCGGCGAGTTCCTCCGCAACTTCGCGTCGTTCCTGACCGGCCCGGTCGGCAAGGCGGCGCAGGCGCTGGTCGGCGAGCTCCCGCACGAGCCCGAACTGGCCGCGGCGTTCCGCGAGTCCTTCCTGCTGCCGCAGCGCGACATGCTGCGCCGCATCATCGAGCGCGGCGTGCAGCGCGGCGAGATCCGCGCCGACTCGCCGGTCGACACGGTCGTCGAACTCGCCGGAGCCAGCCTGATCTACCGCCTGATGCTCACCGACGAGCCGCTCGACACCGGCTTCGTCGACCGGCTGCTGCACGAGGCCCTGCTGCCGCTGCTCCACAGCGCCGCGCCCCGGCGATGATCCCCGGTTCGCACGAGTCGGAGCACCACGGCCACGCGCTAGGGTGAGGCCACGCGGTGAATGGAGGTCTGCGTGGCGCGGGGATCGGTGACGGAGCTCAATCGCTGGCCGGTGAAGTCGCTGCGCGGTGAGCGCGTCGAAGCGGCCCGGTTCGACGACCGCGGCATGGCGGGCGACCGCGCCTACGCGCTGCTCGACGAGCGCGCCAAGCGTTCGGGCAAGGTGCTGACGGTCCGGCAGAACGCGGTCATGCTGAGCTGGTCGGCGAGCTACGGCGACACCGCCGATCCGACCGAACCGCCGACCCTGCGCGGCCCGGACGGCGCGGACTGGTCCTGGACGGACCCGAAGCTCACCGACGCCCTCGCCGGCTCGCTGGACATCCCGCTGAGCCTGCGCGCCGCGGACGGGCAGCAGGACCGCGGGCCGACGGTGCTCGTGACCTTCGAGGCCTCGCGGGTGGGGCTCTCCGACGAACTGGGCGCCGACGTCGATCTCCGCCGGTTCCGCACGAACATCCACGTGACGACCGACCTGCCGGCGTTCGCCGAGGAAACCTGGGAGCACGGCACCGTGCTCACCGTGGGCGACGTGGAACTGGCGGTGACCGGGGACAACTCCGGGCCGTGCATCCGCTGCGCGGTCCCCAGCTGGGACGCCGACGGCCGCGAGCGCTGGCGGGAACTGCAGACCCACCTCATCGACCGCCACGACAACAAGTTCGGCGTGATCATGCGCGTCACCAAACCCGGCGAAGTCCGGGTCGGCGACGCGGTGTCCTGAGTCTTCTGGGCCGCAAACCCTGTTTCCAGGCTCGTTTTGCCTGGCGGTGCGGGTACGGAGCCTCAGGCGCCTTCTCGCTGTGGGATCCCCGACTGCCAATTCACCACGTCGGGGCTGTCCTCGCGAGAAGACGCCTGAGAACCCGCGGCGGTGCAAGCTGCGAGGGCGGGCCGAGCGGCTTCGCCGCTTCAGAGCCCGCCTTACCGCACACCGCCTCAATCCGAGAGGCCCACGGACCTCAGCGGAACAGCTTGCGCACCACCGCAACGGTGACGAGAGCACCGACGCCGATCAGCACGTAGCGCACCCTCGGATCGCTGAGCTTCTCCTGCAGGCTGGACTTGCCGTACTCGACGAACCGCTTCGGGTTCGCCTTGTCGCTCAGTTGGTCCAGCGTGCTGGCCAGCGCTTCACGCGCCTGCTCGATGTCGCGCTCGATGGCGTCTGGATCACGGGCCACGTGTCCTCCTCACCTTCACCTGGCTGCTGACACCGTAGAGCACCGCCGAACCGGCCACGCACCAGCGGTAAGCGTGTCGCGCCCGCAACCCCGGTCGGGAACGCGCCTCCTGCCAAGATCACCCCACGCGCTAGGCTGTGCCGTGCGGGGCCGTAGCCCAATTGGCAGAGGCACTAGGTTTAGGTCCTAGCCAGTGAGGGTTCGAGTCCCTCCGGCCCCACGAGACTCTGGGCGGGGTGTGTTCGCGGAAAGCGCGAACCCTTTCGTCTCGTCATTTCATCGCGGGGGCCGAGCCCCCGCGGACCCCCACGGTGCGGTGGCCGTCTTTCGTCCGCTCCCTGCCGTGCCGAGCGTTCCCGGCCTGCTCATCGACCAGCACTCCGATCGGTGGCCGCTATCCCCGCTTCGCTTCCCTCGGCTGAGTTCGGCGACCGCTATCCCTCCTTCGCCTCTGCCAGCTGGGCTCGGCGACCGCTATCCCCGCTTCGCCTCTGCCAGCTGGGCTCGGCGACCGCTATCCCCGCTTCGCCTCTGCCAGCTGGGCTCGGCGACCGCTATCCCTCCTTCGCCTCTGCCAGTTGGGGTCGGCGGCCGTCTTTCCTGTCCTGCTTTCCGTCGGTTGGTCGGCGGAGCTTTCGGGGGGCTTCTGGGGGCTCGTCACTTCTGCGCTCACCTCGTCACCAGCAGTTCGGTCGGCACTCCCAGTGCGGCGGACCGCTCGTATTGGACTTGGGGGTTGACGAGGACGTAGCCCCGGACGGGCTCCAGGATTCCTGCCGCAATCGCTGTCGCGTGGTCTTGGCCGGGGCACTGGTGCGGCCCCGCTCCGAAGGGACAACCGCCCGTCGCGAGGTCGATCTCGACGACCTCCCCGGTGGCAGATGCCCGTCGGCGGGTCATCCGTACCGGCGGATCGTGCCGCAGCGTTTCGGCGACGATCGCGTCGACCGATCGCTGGCCGTCCGCTCGCAGCATGGCCAGGGCCGCGTTCCCGACCAGGCCCGCGGTTGCGTCGCAGGTCTGCACCAGCAGTCCGATCCTGGCCGCGGTCGGTTCGTCGGGCACCCCACCGAATGCTTCGACGAGCCGGGCGACCGCCTCGTCCGCGGGTTCTTCCGCCCCGGTGCCGGGTTGGTAGGCCTTGGCCACCGCCGCGACGACATCGGCGGGAACCGGAGGCATGCCGAGGGCGGCGACGAGCACGTCGATCGGTACCACGCGAGCCAGCCGCGCCATGAGATCGAACGGGCCGCCGCCGATGACGTCCAGCAAGGCGCACGTGCGTTCCACTGCCAGCCGGCGCAACCTGGCCGGCTCCACCTCGGCCAGCAAGCTGGTGGCCTGCCGTCGACGTCGGTCGTGCTCGGCGCCATCGGCGAAACGCGCGACACTCCTCCTCAGCCAACGAATCCCCGAGGCCGGACCACCGTTCGGAACGCGTGGCATGGTCAATGCGGGATCGGCGAGCGCCGCCGACACCGCGGCGTGGTCGGCGATTCGGGTCTGCGATGACATGCCGGTCACCGTAGGACCGCGTCGTTTCGGTGTGCGCCGAAACGACACCGCACCGCGAACGCGGACCGGCCTGGCACCGCCGAACCCGCCACGCATCGCGGCGTGGGTCCACTGTGGCCGGCTCTTCGAAACGGCGTCAGGCGCCGCGATCCGGCTCGGCCGCCTTCTCCAGGTCGCCCCAGCCGATGATCACTTCGAGGCCGCGGAGGAACGTCTCCGTCTCGTCAGGGCCCAGCTCTCGCTCCAGGCGCTCCCGAAGCCGGGCGACCCGTTCCTGGGCCACCTCCCGCTCTTCCCTCCCCCGGTCGGTCAGGTGGACCAGGCGGCCCCGGCCGTCGGCGGGATCGGGTTCGGTGCGGACGTAGCCGGCGCGCTCCAGCCCGGCGACCTGGCGGCTGATCGCCTGCTTCGAGACGCCGGTCATGCGGGCCAGCCGGCCGACCGATCGGGGCTCCTCGCCCAGGTTCCGCAGGACGTTGACGCCTTGCGCCGGGGAGTGGTCCCGAAAGCCGTCCTCGCGCAGGCCGTCGGCGATCAGGCCGTACACGACCGCGAACGCCCGGGAGAGGGCTCCGGCCAACGACAACTCGGAGGAAGACACGAGCCGAGTGTAGTCAACTCGTTGACAAAATCGGCAGCCGTCGACCAACATGGCCAATCGTCAACCAGTTGACCACTACTGCCGGAAAGCGAGCGCGACTCCATGGAGCTCCGGGTGCTCACCATCAACGTCCAGAACGTCCAGGGCGACCCGCGACGAACCGAGCAGATCAACCGCGAGCTGCGGCGCCTCGACCCGGACCTCGTCGCCTTCCAGGAGGTCGTGCAGACACCCGAGCGCAAGCAGCTCGACGAACTCCTCGCCGGCACGGGCCTGCACGGCACCCACCAGAGCGATGTCATGTCGTACGAACCGCCGTGGATCGACCGCTACGGCGGGAGCGCCGTCGCCACCCGCTGGCCGCACGCCGTGCGCGAGGTCCTGGACATGCGATTGGCCGGGGCAACCGACGTGCCGTGGTGCACCTTGGCCGTCGCGGTGCCCACGCCCGCGGCGGGAGAGCTCCTCTTCATCGGCACGACCGCCGCGTGGCGCCTCGACGCCGAGCAGGTCCGCGAACAGCAGGCGATCGCCCTCACCGATCTCGACGCCCGGCACCGCCGAGCCCTACCGACGATCATCGCAGGCGACTTCAACGCCGCGCCCGAGGCCGCCAGCATCCGCTACCTCAGCGGCCTGCAGTCCCTCGGCGGGCGAAGCGTCCACTACCACGACGCCTGGGCCGTCGCCGGCACCTCGCCCGGGTACACCTGGACGGCCGACAACCCGAACGCTCGCGACGTCATCGATCTGGCCGTGCGCCAGCCCCACCACCGCCGGCGGATCGACTACGTGTTCATCGGCTCGTGGCACCAGCATCCGGACGCCCACTGCCGCGTGCGTTCGGTCGAGCTCGCCTTCGACGAGCCCATCGATGGGATTTGGGCGAGCGATCACTACGGCGTCATCGCCGACCTGGAGATCGACGCCGGCTGAACCACTCCCCAAGCCCGCGCCGCTTCAGGTTGAGCCGCATTGGGCCCACGAGTTGGCGGTGCACGAACTCGGCGAGCCAGACGGCCCGTTACCCGGTGGACGACCTGGCGCGTTGCTAGCCGCAGAGGCACCGGACGCACGCGTCGACGAAGATGCGCACGGTGCGTCGATCGTCCCGCGCGCGCCGGACAACGGCGAGTTCGCTTGGCGAGAGCCCTTCGACGGGGCGGCACACGATTGCGGCAGCAGCGCCGCACCCGCTGCGGTCAACGCGACGGTGCGGTGGTCCCGTTCGAACAGCGTGACCCGCAACGAGGTCTCCAGCTGGCGGATCTGCTTGCTCAACGACGGCTGGGCGATGAACAGCCGGGCGGCCGCCCTGGTGAAGTTCAGCTCCTCCGCCACCGCGACGAAGTAACGCAGGTCCCGAACATGGACATCCATAGCCGAAGGCTATAGCCGCATGTCTTGGACGGCTGCCGCCGAGCCGCCCGACGATGAGGCGCGACCATCGACGACAGGAGGACATCGGGCATGGAACTGGGAGTATCGGGGCTGAACGCCAAGGCCACGCTGGGTCCGGCCGAGACGGTCGGGCTGGCGCGGCTCGCCGAGGATCTCGGCTATTCATCGTGGTGGGCGGGCGAGCACGTGGTGCTGCCGAGCCCCCGGGTGGCGGCATCGCCGATGGAGCCGACGGACCCGATTCTCGATCCGCTGGTGCACCTGTCCTACGTCGCGGCCGTCACCCAGCGGCTGGAACTCGGGACCGGGATCGTGATCCTGCCGCAACGCAACCCGCTCGTCCTCGCCAAACAGGCGGCGAGCCTGGACGTGCTCAGCGGCGGCCGTCTGCTGCTCGGTGTCGGTGCCGGGTACCTCGAACCCGAGATGCGCGCGGTCGGTGTGCCGATGTCCGACCGAGGCAGGCGCACCGACGAGTACCTCGATGCGATGACCTCGTTGTGGACCGATCCGGCCCCCGCGTACCAGGGCCGGTTCGTCGCGTTCCGCGACGTCGACGCGCATCCGCGGCCGACGCGGCCACGAATCGTGATCGGCGGTCACAGCCCGGCCGCGTTCCGCCGCGCGGTAGCCCGGGGCCATGGCTGGTTCGGCAACGGCACGCTCGAAGACCTGCCGCGGCACCTCGCGGGCCTGCGGCAGGCCGCGAGCGAGGTCGAACGCCCGGAACGGCTGGGCCAGTTGGAAATCAACTACATGCCGCTCGATCCGGTCGTGGTGGAACCGCGCTCCGCTGAGCGCTACGCCGACCTCGGAGTGAACCGCCTCGTGATCTACCCGCTGCCGCTCGAGGATCCGTCGGACGTCGCCCGGTTCCTGGAACGCCACGCCACCCTGCCGCACTGACACCACTCGCGTTGCCGCGCCACGAAGGGGAAAGAATGCGCGCCCTGATCCACGACCCCACCGCACCAGCCGGTCTCCGCATCGCCGATACCGAACCGCCCGTCGCGGCGGATTCGCAGGTACTGGTCGAAGTCCACGCTGTTTCGCTCAATTTCGGTGAACTCGCATACCTGACCCAGCAGCGCGGACCGGGCGAGATCCCTGGATGCGACGCAGCGGGCATCGTCGTGCGGCCCGCGGCAGACGGGTCGGGCCCGCCTGTCGGCACCCGCGTCTCGTCCTTCGATTTCCAAGGGGGGTGGGCCGAACTACGCGCGATCGACACCTCAGATCTCGCCACGGTGCCCGAGTCCGTCGAGTTCGGCGCAGCCAGCGCGCTGCCGGCAGCGGGCGTCACCGCGCTGCAGGCACTGCGGCGGCTGGGACCGGTGGTCGGCCGCCGCGTGCTCATCACCGGAGCCTCCGGCGGGGTCGGCCGTTTCGCCGTGCAACTCGCCACCCGTGCGGGCGCACATGTCATTGCTTCGGTCGGCAGCCCGGCCCGGGGTGATGGGCTGGCCGAACTCGGCGCCGCGGAGGTCGTCGTCGGACTGGACGGCATCACCGCCCCCGTTTTCGGCCTGCTCGACAATGTCGGTGGAAGCCATCTGGCCGAAGGGTTCGGCCTGCTCGGCGATGGTGGCATCGCGCTGAGCATCGGGCAGGCGTCCCGCGAGCCGACCACCATCGACTTCGAGGGAGAACGCGTACGAGGCGGACTGAAGCGACTGGAACCGTTCATCGTCCGCAAGCCGTTCGGCCCGGATCTCGCCTATCTCACAAGCCTGCTGGCGAAGGGCCTGCTCGACCCGCAGATCGGCTGGCGAGGCCCATGGGACCGCGCATCGGAAGCGGCGGCGGCACTCCTGGGCCGCCGCATCCCGGGCAAGGCCGTCCTCGACATCGGAATGCGTGCAAGAGCAGTGCCACGACCTTCGTGATCGGTTGAACGAACCAGTCCCGGCGCACCGCTGTTCCGTCACGTGATCCGGCCGACCGGGGCGCGATGGCGCCCCGGTCTCCGGGCCTTCCAGCCGGCACGCGCATTGTCACAACTCGCCGCGCAGCGCGACGAGATCCTCCGCCGCGTGCGTTCGGTCGAGCTCGCCTTCGACGAGCCCATCGATGGGATTTGGGCGAGCGATCACTACGGCGTCATCGCCGACCTGGAGATCGACGCCGGCTGAACCCGCGGCGGGTTCAGCGGAGGTCGCGGAAGAAGGTCCGGACGTCTTCGACGAGGGCTTCCGGTTCTTCCATCGCGAGGAAGTGGCCGCCCTTCTCCAGTTCCGTCCAGCGCACGACGGTGGTGACGAACTGGGGGCGCGCGTTGAGTTCCGCCTCGTGGGCGCGCCAGTCGTACCCGGTGCGCCAGTGCCAGGCGAGGTCCTCGAGGTAGCCGACCGGGACACCGCGGCTCCACCCGACCCGACGCACGAAGTCCTTCCGCCCATCAAACTGGCGCGGTCCCAGGCCGCCCTGCCCGAGCGACGGCTCAACCGAGCTCGCCGGAGCCTGCCGACTTGCCGATCCGGATGGCCAGGCCGTCGAGCAGCGAGCGCAGGCCCAGCTCGAACAGGTCGTCCAGGACCAGGTCGTAGCCTTCGGCGGACAGCGTGGCGAGCATCCTGGTGAATGCCGGGTAGCGCCCCGTGCCGGTGATCGCCTCCAGGCTCGGCGCCTGGTTGTCCATCCACTCGTCCTCGGACAACCCGGAGGCGCCGAGTGCCTGCTGCTCCCGTTCGAGATGGATCGCGATGCCCTGCACGTGGCTGACGAGCAGGACGTGCAGGTCGCACATCGCGGCTGCGCCGAGGTTGAGCCCGTCCAGCGCAGCGAGCGCGAACTCCGCGTGCACCGCCAGGTTGGGCAGCGGCAGCGGCCGGGTGATCGGGGTCAGTTGGGCCAGCCACGGATGCCGCCGGTACAGCGACCACAGGGTGCGCGCGAAGAGCTCCAGGCGAGCTCGCCAATCGGCCGGCGGCTGGGCTGGGTAGCCGCACTCGCCGAACGCGGCGTCGGCCATCAGCACGACCAGCTGGTCCTTGCCGGCCACATGGCGATACGGCGACATCGGCGCGACCCCGAGCCGGGCCGCGACGCCGCGCATCGACAGCACGGCCAGTCCCTCGTTGTCGGCGATCTCGATGGCAGCTCGCACGATCCGGCCACGGGTGAGGTCCTCCGGCCGGCCGCGCGGCGCGGACCGGTGGCCGGGCTTGGTCGCCGCCGGGCGGCTGGAGCCCTCGACCACGTAGCCCGAGCGGGGCTCGGCGCGGATCAGCCCTTCCTGCCGCAAAGCGGCCAGCGCCTTGGCCGCGGTGGCCGCCGCAACGCCCCACTCCGCCGCGATCCTGCGGGTGGACGGCACCTTGGCGCCGGGGGCCGGCTCGCCTTGCGCGATCCTGCGCCGGAGTTCGGCGGCGATGGCCAGGTACCGCGGTTCCGCCGGCATGCACATCTCCCGTCTGTGCTAGTACAGATGGGCAACTGTACTACGCCAGTTTTGGCTGCTGTGCCGACGAAATGACACTGTGTGCGGCGTACGCACGGACGCGTACATCGTCAAGACAGCGGAGAATCCCATGCGGAACGTCCTGATCTCCGGAGCCGGCATCGCCGGCCCGACCCTGGCCTACTGGCTGCAGCGCAAGGGCTTCTCGGTGACCCTGGTGGAGCGAAGCCCCGGGCCGCGCAGTGGCGGTCAGGCGGTTGACATCCGCGGCGTCGCGCTCGACGTGGTGGACCGGATGAGCCTCGGTGAGCCGATGCGGGCCGCACGCACCCGGATGCGCGGTATGTCCATGTTGGACGGTGCGGGCAACGAGCTGTTCCGGTCCGAAGAGCACACGATCAGCGGCGGCCGGTTGGACAACGAGGACGTCGAGCTGCTGCGCGAGGACCTCACCGCGATGCTGCACGCGGCGACGCGGAGCCAGGTCGAGTACGTCTTCGGCGACTCGATCAACGCCCTGCAGCAGGACGAGCACGGCGTCCGGGTCGAGTTCGAGCGCGGCGGCTTCCGCACCTTCGACCTCGTCATCGGCGCGGACGGCCTGCACTCCACCGTGCGTCGGCTCGTCTTCGGGTCGGAGCAGCAGTTCAGCACGCATCTCGGCCAGTACCTGGCGATCTTCCCGATGGCCAACGTCCTGGGCCTGGACGACTGGCAGGTGTGGTTCCGGGACGGGACTTCGGGTGCCGGTGGCGGCGTCTACCCGGTGCGCGGCAACACCGAGCTGCGGGTCACCCTCGGCTTCATGTCCGAGCCGGTGACCTACGACCACCGGGACACCGAACAGCAGAAGCAGATCATGGCCGGGCGGCTGTCCGGTCTCGGATGGGAAGTCCCGAAGCTGCTGTCGGCGATGGCGGAGGCACCGGACTTCTACTTCGACGTGATGTCCCAGATCCGCATGGACCGGTGGACGACCGGCCGGGTGGCGCTGATCGGCGACGCCGGGTATTGCGCCTCGGTGCTGTCCGGCCAGGGCACCAGCCTGGCCCTCGTCGGCGCGTACGTGCTCGCCGACGAATTGGGCCGGTCCGGCATCGACCACACCGCCGCCTTCGCCGCCTACGAGCGGCGGATGCGCCCGTTCGTCGCGCTCAACCAGGCCCTGGCGACCGAGAACCCCGACGGTCCCGCACCGGAGGAGTCCCTGAACCGCGCCAAGAACGGCATCGCGCTGGATGTCGACGCATGAGCCCGGATGACCGGCCCTCGTTGCACGGATGTGGTGCAGTTTCAATTGAAACTGGCATCCCAACGTGGTGATGCCTCATGCAGAGTGCCCGTGTTCGTGCAGTTTCAATTGAAACTGCACGAACACGGGCGTGTTCGGGCTCAGCCGGCGTTCGAGATCGCGCCGGTCAGCAGGCGTCGGCTTCCGCCGACAGGTCTCGGTCCTTCGTCTCCGGGGCCAGCCAGGCTCCGACGACGCCGATCGCCGCGTAGGCGAGCATGATCACCGCGATCGGCCACCACGCCGGGGCCGCCGCCGCCATCACCCCTGCGGTGAGGATCGGGGCCAGGCCGCCCGAGAGGACGGCGCCGACCTCCTTGATCGTCGACATGAACGTGTAGCGGTGCTTGGCGCCGAACATCTCGACCAGCCAAGGGGATTCCACGCCGTAGAGGTTCGGCAGCGGCCCGCCCACGAAGACCGCGAACACGATCGCGATGATCACCGGGTTCTCCGTGTGGATCAACGCCAGCGCCGGCACCGCGAACAGCAGCTGGAACACCGCGAACGCCAGGAAGACCGGCCGGCGGCCGTACCGGTCGCTGAGCTTGCCGAACAGCGGCACCGTCGCGAAACCGATCACCGTCCCGATCATCACGCCGGTCGTCGCGACGCTGCCCGCGAGGCCGAGCGTCGAGGCCGTGTAGCCGACCAGGAAGCCCTTGACCAGGTAGACCGCGCCGTTCTCGGAGACCCGGATGGCCAGCGACAGCAGGAACGGCTTCTTCGCCTTCGCGACGTCCCGCCACACGCCGCCGTGCCCGGTCTCGTGCTTCTGCGCCTCGCGGCGGCGGCGCAGTTCCTCGAACACCGGCGATTCCTTCACCGACGTCCGCAGGTACAGCGCGACGAACGTGGTTACCAGACTCAGCAGGAACGGCACCCGCCAGCCCCAGCTCATGAACTGCTCCTTGGGCATCTGCGACAGCGACAACCACAGCACCGTCGCCAGGAAGATGCCGGAGTTGGTGCCCATCGCGACGACCGAGCCGAAGAAACCGCGCTTGTGCTTCGGGGCGGACTCGACCATCAGCAGCGACGCGCCGGCGAGCTCCGCGCCCGCGCCGAAGCCCTGGACCAGGCGCAGCACGGTCAGCAGCAGCGGCGCCCAGACGCCGATCTGCGCGTAGGTCGGCAGCAGGCCGATTCCGGCGGTGGCCAGGCCCATCATCGCCAGCGTGGCGATGAGCACGACCTTGCGCCCGTGCCGGTCACC
This sequence comes from Saccharopolyspora sp. NPDC003752, assembly GCF_053605825.1. Taxonomy (NCBI): domain Bacteria; kingdom Bacillati; phylum Actinomycetota; class Actinomycetes; order Pseudonocardiales; family Pseudonocardiaceae; genus Saccharopolyspora; species Saccharopolyspora sp. NPDC003752. The sequence continues at coordinate 34,657 of NZ_JBSGJZ010000053.1, forward strand.
GACCCGGCCGAAGAACAGCCCGCCCACCGGGCGGATCAGGAAACCAGAGCCGTAGACGCCGAAGCTCGCGATCAGCGCCACCGCCGGGGACTGCTCGGGGAAGAACAGCGGGCCGAACACCAGCGCCGCCGCCAGGGTGTACAGGGTGAAGTCCATGTACTCCAAGGCGGAACCGAGCCACGAGGACACGGCCGCGCGGCGCAGGTCGGCCGGCGGGACGACGAGCTCGTCGCCGTCCGCGCGCGACGCGGCCGGGGGAATCACGGTGCTCAAGAGATGCGCTCCTCCACGCTGAGGAAACCCCGTGCGGCGCAGGGGTTCTCCGCCCGCGGGCGGTCGAGGACAGGTCGATGTGACTGCTGCCACCGGAGGAGAAGCCTCGCAGGCGGAACTTCGTCTCGTCCAATACAAGATTTGTCGCGGACTGATACGCCGCGGGCATCGATTCCGGGCGATCACGGGGTCGGGAGCACCTCCTCGGCGATCCGCAGCACCGCCGCTGCCGCCGGGGAGAGGTGCTCCTGGCTCCACGCGATGGCCTCCTGCGTCCGGTACGGCCGGCCGGCCAGCGGCACGAAGACGACGTTGCTGATCACGTCGATCACCGAGGTGACGGTCAGCGTCACCCCGAGCCCGGCGGCGACCATCGCCATGATGGTGCTCGTCTCGGGTCCGTACTGGACGATCCGGGGCGTGAAACCGGCGTCCACGCAGGCGTGCACCATCAGGTCGCGGAGGCTGGACACGCCGCCGGGCGGGTAGGCGATGAACCGCTCCTCGGCCAGCTCGGCGAGCGCGACGGACTCGGCCCCGGCCAGCGGGTGGTCGGGCGCCACCGCGACGATCAGCTGTTCGTCGAACACCACCCGCGTCGAGACGCCCTCGCGGACCGCGGGCAGCCGGACGAAGGCGAGGTCGAGGCTGCCGTCGGCGACCATGTCGAACCCCGCCTGCGAGTACACCTGGCCGACGACGACGAGCTCGATCCCGGGCTTCTCCGCGTTGAGCCGCTTCACCAGGCCCGGCAGGCACGCCAGCGGCCCGACGCCGCCGACGCCGATGCGCACCGTCCCGATCTCGCCGTGCGCCGCCGACGCCGCCACCGCCGCCGCTTCCTCGACGGACTTCAGAACCTTGTGCGCGGCGGGCAGGAACGCCTCGCCGACCGGGGTGAGCGTGACCCGGCGCGTGGTGCGGGACAGCAGCGACGCGCCCAGGGACCGCTCCAGCTGGCGGATCTGGCGGCTCAGCGGCGGCTGCGTGGTGTGCAGGCGCTCGGCGGCGCGGCCGAAGTGCAGCTCCTCGGCCACCGCGATGAAGGCCTCGATGTGCCGAAGATCCATGGCTACCTACCTGGTGCGAGTGCGGACCGAGCACCGGTAGTTCTAGCACCGACGAGCCTGCGCCGGGCCTCGGCGCGAGGCCCGGCGCAGACATCGATGCTGGTCAGCGCAGGTAAATGCGGTTCGGGTCGAGTTCTTCGCGCAGCAGCCGCAGCTCGTCGCCGGACGGCGGCGCGATCTCTGCCAGGTCGCCGGCGACCTTCAGGTCCCAGCCGGTGGCGGCGCGGACCTGCTCGGCGGTCACGCCCGGGTGCACCGCGACCAGTTCGAGCTCGTCGTCGATGCCGTCGCGCGCCATGATCCCCAGGTCGGTGATCACCCGCGTGACGCCCTTGCCGTGCGGTTGCACGCCGCCGCCCGCCTCGCGGGCCCGGCGCGGGCTGGGCGAGGTGCAGAAGTCCAGCTCCTCGACGAACGTGCGCGCGGTGTGCCGGCGCATCACGACGAAGATCTCCCCGGCGTTGGCCATCACCTCGATCGCGCCGCCGGAACCGGGCAGCCGCGCCTTCGGTTTCGCCCAGTCCCCGATGAGCGACGAGTTGAGGCCGCCGTACCGGTCGATCTGCGCGGCGCCGAGGAACCCGACGTCGATCCGCTGTCCCTGCAGGATGTAGCTGAACAGCTGCGGCATGCCCAGCACGCACTCGGCGCCGGTGACGAGCATCGAGTCGGCGATGCTCTGCGGCAGGTCCACCGGGTGCGCGCCGGTCACGCCCGACTCGTAGACGATCTCGATCTCCGGCGACACCGTGCGCTGGGCCAGCGAGACTGCCAGCGTCGGCAAGCCGTGCCCGGCGAAGACCACGCGGCGGCGGGCCAGTTCTCGCGCCGCGGTCACCGCGAGGAGTTCGCTGCTGGTGGTGTCGGTCATCGCCGCCTCCCGTAATTGACCGGGGTCGACAGCTGCTCGTCGATCTCCAGCCGGTCCCAGTAGCCCTCGCCGAGGCTGGCGATGAACCCGGCGTGGTCCTCGGTGCCGCGGATGTGCCGGTCGATCCACGCCCGCAGCGCGGCCGCGTCGCGGGCCCGTTCCGACCACTCGCGCTGGAACCGGTCGTCGCGGTCGTAGTAGCCCTGCACCGGCGCCGGGTGCGCGCCGCGCGGGCACACCACCACGGCGTCGACCACGTGCGAGGGCACGATGGTGCGGTTGGGGTCGGAGCGGACCACGTCGTCGTCGACGACCTCTTCGACGGTCACGATCACCGACCCGCCGGCGAACGCCACTTCCTGCTGGACGCCGAGCATGCCCCAGGCCTGCACGTTCCCGGCCCGGTCGGCGCGCTGCGCGTGGATGATCGAGACGTCCGGGTTCAGCGCGGGCACCACGTGGATCTCGCCGCCGCCGTAGGGGTCGGTGACGCTCTTGATCAGCGGGTTCAGCGCGACCAGGTCGCTGCCGGTGTAGGAGCGGATCGGCGCGAACGGCAGCTTGGCCGCGCCGGCGGCGTAGCGGGCGACCATGCCGCCGTGGCTGTACTCCTCGAACTCCAGCGGCTCCGGATCGTGGTGCTCGATGCGCCGCCGCAGCTCGTGCAGCGACCCGGCGGAGCTGTTGCCGACGAACGACGAGATCAGCTTGGTCACGCACCCGGCCGCGAGCAGCTGGTCCACGAGCGTGTCGCCGGTCATCCGCGCCAGGGTCAGGCCGGTGACGCCCTGCCGGATGATCTCGTGCGCGGCGGCGGTCGGGACCAGGTGGCCGAAGCCCTCCAACGCCACCGTCTGCCCGTCGCGGACGTGCCGGGTTATCGCCTCGGCAAGGCTCAGTGTCTTGTCGGTCGGCACGTTCGCCCCTCCGTTGCAGCTGGCCGAATCACGTTGCGAGCCTTGCACATTCGCGCGCGCCCGGACCAATACCGATTCGGTGGGGAATAGATGCCCAACCGGCATCAACGGCCCGCGTTCCGGTCATTTGCTGGCGCAGGCCCGGGAGATTCCCATCTCGGCGGCGACATGTGCGATGGGGCGGGTTTGGCAACGCTCGATGAGCCGTCGCCGCCCCTCGATACTCAGTGGGGCGTTGGTGTGGGTCATCGGATCGCCTGGCCGACATGGGGTGCGATGACTCGCAACAGCGGCAGCGCGATCGCCAGCGCGACCGCGACTAGGAGACTGCTGACCCACACGGGAGCGAGATCGCCAGCATCGGCACTGAGAGTCGCTGCGGCAATCACAGGCCCGCCAGCTGCCCCGATGTTGAGTGCAGCGGTTGCATACGACCCACCCATGGTGGGTGCGCCCTCGGACTCATGGAGCACCCTGGCGATCAGGGTGCTGCCCACCGCGAAGGACAGAGCTCCCTGCATGAATACCAGGAGCACAAGCGCCACGGGGTGCGCAGCCAGGGTCGCCAATGCGATCCAGCCGAGGAACAGCACCGGGCCGCAGACCGCGATGACGATTCCGGGACGTTGGTCCGAGAACCGTCCCGCGACGGTGACACCGACGAAGGAGCCGACACCGAAGACCGTCAGCACCACCGGAACCCAGAGCGCTCCCAGGCGGGCTGTACCGGTGACGATCGGCGCCAGGAAGGTGAAGGTGGCGAAAGTGGCGGCATTGACCAGGGCGGTGAGCAGGATCACCAGGATCAGCCCTGGCTTCGCGAGTTGGGCGATCTCGGTCCGAAGAGATACGAGGGCCGGCGTGCCTTGAGTGGATTCTGAGGCATCGGCCGGGCTGCCCTTGGCGATACCGAGCGCAGCGGGAATGCAGAGTAGCGCGATCGCCCAGAAGGTTGCCCGATAGCCGAGCAGTGTGCCGAGCAGCGCGCCGCCTGGAGCTCCCGCGATGGTTGCCGTCGTCGTGCCTGAGAGCAGGACAGCCAGCGCGCGTCCTTTCTGATCGGCTGCGACGAGCGCGGCTGCGGTGCTCAATGCGACGGCGAGGAATCCTGCGTTGGCCAGTGCGGCGATAACCCGGGTGACCAGCAGCACCGCGAAACTTGTCGTCAGGGCGCCCACGATGTGCGTGACTGCGAAGACCAGCACGAAGAACAGGAGAGTTGTCCGGGCGGGCCACCGGCGGGCCAGCGCCGCCATTAGCGGCGCCCCGGCGATCATGCCGACGGCGAATGCCGAGGTGAGCAGGCCAGCTGACCCGATTGATACATCAAGACTGTCGGCGATGTCCGGCACCAGACCGGCGAGCATGAACTCAGAAGTGCCCATGGCGAAGACCGCCACAGCAAGCATGCGGAGAAGGAGAGGCATCGAGACTCCGAGGTGAGAGAACGACGAGGAAACGTCTCGTCACCGCGGCCAGCGCCCCGGAGGGTGCGCACAATTGCCCCGCAGCAAGGCTGCCGGGATGCGAACTAGAACTCAGGGGTTCAGGGGCTGACGGCGTGACCGAAAGCCCCTACCCGGTCTGACTCGGGGAGCACGAGGAGCCAGGTTACCTGTTTCGGGCTCGACGTGGTCGCCACGGGAGCTCAACTACACCATTGGTGATGAACGGCACCAACCGTGACGCAACCACGCGTCGTCAACGTCCCGTCCCGCAACAGCTAGTCGCCGGAGTAACCCCAGAAGGCGATCTGCGCGGGCGCTCCCCCGATGTGCAGCGGCATGCAGACGGCGCTCCACCTCGGAGTCAGGTCGGGCAACGTTCCCGCTTCCTCCGCCCGGTCGAAGATCTCCGGCGTGGGCCGGTCGGTGTCGAAGTGCTCCCGCATCTCGGCCGCCGACAGCGGGCGGATCGTGCCGTGCTCGTCGGAATCCCCCGCTCCGATAACCGTTTCCATGTCGAGGATCGAATGCGTGCCCTCTTCCTGCGCGAGTTCGTCCTGCCACAGTTCGTCGACCGAGCCCGGCCTGGCCTTCGACGGCAGGTGGTCGTAGAACTCGTACGGCCAGTAGTAGTCGCCGGCCGCGAAGACCTCTCGCTCCAGCGATTCCACCGCTTCGCGGATATCGCCGCGGTACGCGGTCCGGTAGCTCCAGCCCGATGCTCCCATGATGATCCCTTCGTCCGAGGTGTCGGCGACGCGCACCGTAGTGCCCCGCACCGACACCGGTCAGGGCGTGATGGTCAGGGAGGCGAGGACCTCGTCGGTCTGCGTCACCTCGGTGCTCGGCTGCTTGCCTGCACCCACACCAGGCGGCCCGCCGCGGACATCAGCGCGTCCTGCACCACGACCGCGCCGCAGCGCTGCGTCCGCAGCGTCAGCAAGCCCTCGACCTCGACCGGCTGCGCCGGTCGTGGGCGCGCAGTGGTCGCGCGTCACGCGGTCGTCGAAATCCGTTGTGCTCAGCGCGGTTCCCGGCGGCAGCACACCCGCGAACACACCTTGCCCGGTGTCGTCGGGGTTCGGGAAACCGGTCGCCGACTTGGCCACCAGCACCGCGGGCTGCGGCGGCCCGGCGGCGCCGAGCGTCGCGGGATCCCACGTGGAGTCGGCCGACTGCTTCGCCCACTCCCTCGGCACGCGGAATCCGAATGATCGACACCGGCAGCCGTCGCCGGCGCTTCCGCGGCGGGCGGGGCACCGGCGCTCCGCCCGCCACCTGCCGGAGCTCGGCGACCACGGTGGCCGCGTCGGGTTGGCGGTCCTCCGGATCCGGCGACAGCGCACGCAGCACCACATCGTCCACATCGGACGGTATGGCCGCGACGAAGGCGCTCGGCGGGCGCGGCGCGGGCCTGCGGGCGACCTCCGCCGCGCTCGCCGAATCGTGCGGATTCCGGCCGGTGAGCGCCACGTAGAGCAAAGCGCCCAGCCCGTACAGGTCGGTGCGCACGGAAAGCGGCGTGCCCGGGCGGGCCTGCTCGGGCGCCATGAACGCGGGCGTGCCCCCGGCCAACGTGAGCAGCGACGGCTGACCAACGCCGCCGAGCGCGGGAACGGCGTCACTCCCGCGCGAGTTCCGCCTCGTAGGCGGCGCGCAGGCGGGCGAAGACCGATTCGGTTCCGGCCGGCCGCGGGATGCCCAGGTGCTGCTCCCGCAACTCGTCCATGAACTCGTCCCACAGCTCGGGGCCGCCCCGTTCGAGCAGTTCGGCGCGGATGGCCAGCTCGCGCGTCACCGGCAGGTGGCGGCGTCCCCAGGCGCCGAGGTGCGCCATGATCGGGACGAGCTGGATGGCGGTCTCGGTGAGGCTGTAGATCACCTTCTGCTTGTGGCTCGGGTCGGCGGCCTTCGACACCAGCCCGTTCTCGACGAGGCGCTGCAGCCGCGACGCGAGGATGTTCGAGGCGATGCCTTCCTCGGAGTTGTTCAGCAGCTCGCGGAAGTGCCTGCGGTTGCCGAACATCATGTCCCGGATGACGACCAGCGACCACTTGTCGCCGAGCACCTCGACGGCGAGGTTGATCGGGCATCCGGATCGGCGCTCGTCCTTCACCGGGACCTCCTTCGATCAGAAACCGCTTGCACTCTGCATCCGGTACCGCGTATGGTCCCACCGCCGGTTGCAAAACGCAATCGGATGGGACGACGAACACGGAGAACTCATGTCCAAGGTGGTTTGCGACATCGCCGTTTCGGCCGACGGATACGCTGCCGGGCCCGGCCAGAGCCACGAGAAGCCCTTCGGCGACGGCCCGGTCGACCGGCTGACCGCCTGGATGTTCGAGACCGCGGACGAGAACAAGACCGAAATGGACGCGATCACCGCGGTCGGCGCCAACGTGATGGGGCGCAACATGTTCGGGCCGATCCGCGGCGAGTGGGACCTGGACTGGACGGGCTGGTGGGGCGACGAGCCCCCGTACCACGCCCCGGTCTTCGTGCTCACCCACTACCCGCGCGAGCCCCTGGTCATGGCGGGCGGCACCACCTTCACCTTCGTCACCGACGGCATCGAATCCGCGCTCGACCAGGCGAAGAAGGCGGCGGGCGACCGCAACGTCGCGATCGCCGGCGGCGTGGCCACGGTCAACCAGTACCTCAGCGCCGGGCTCATCGACGAGCTGCGCACCCACATCGCCCCCGTCACGCTCGGCGCCGGAGAGCGGCTGTTCGACGGCGTGCCCGCGCTGGACCTGGAACTGGTTTCGGCACGTCCCGCCTCGCTGGTCACGCACATCACCTACCGCGTCCGCCGCTGAGAACGCGAATCGTGAGCGCTCCTGGTCACCACAGCAACCGAAAACACTCACGACAGGGCAACCACTACCGGGCGAAGCGCGTCTTCGACGCAGAACGGGTACCCACTGCGAGCGGAGGCGTGATGACGGGAAGAGGCGCGGTTTTCGTGGCGGCGAGCGCGTTGGCGCTGCTGGGAACGGCGATGCCGGCGGCAGCCGAGCCGCCGACCGGGACCGTGCGCGGGCTGCACTACTTCGACCGCAACGCCGACGGCGTCTGGCAGCCCGGCGAGCCGAGCGGTGGCAGCGCGGTCGGGCTGTACCACCTGGACGGCAGCTGGGTGGCGACGGTCGGGACGAATCCCGATGCCACGTACGAGATTCCGGGCGTGCCGCCCGGCCGGTACCGGGTCGGCATCAACCCGATCGGCTACCAGATGACGACTCCGGACGAGGTCATCATCGACGTGCGACCCGGCGAGACCAGCCGCGCGGACTTCGGCAAGCTCGGCAGCGACATCACCGGCGTCACCTGGCACGACCTCAACGCCGACGGGCAACGCCAGGCGGATGAGCCGCTGCTGCCCGATATCCGCTTCTGGATCGGCAGGTGGGGCAGCGGCTCCGACGGCACCGGGCACTACGCGATGCCGAACCAGGGCACCAGCACCTACGTCCTGCGGTTCGTCCCGCCCGAGGGCATGGGCTTCTCGCCGCAGCACGTCGGCGCGCCGGAGACCGACTCCGACGCCGACCCGGCCGATGGCACCGCCACCGCCGTCGTCGCGCTGACCGACGGCAAGATCAACCAGATCCCGAACCTCGACATCGGGCTGATCACGAAGTAGCCGGGTTCAGTTGGCGACCGCGATCGCCTTGCCCACCGAGCCCGGATCGGCGAGCTCGCGCAGCAGGCAGTCGGCCACGTTCGCCCGCGAGATCCGCTTGGCGCCGCGCACGTTCCGGTCGACCGCCGTCCGGTACCGGCCGGTGCGCGGGCCGTTCGTGAGCTGCGGCGGCCGGATGATCGTCCAGTCCAGCCCGCTGGCCCGGACGACTTCCTCCATGTGGCCCATGTCCGTCCAGGGGTTCCGGAGGATGCGCCACAGGATCGGCTTGACCACGTGCTTGGTCACCGGGCCGTCGCCATCGGAGAGCATGCCGCAGTTGCTGACCACGAGGAACCGGCGCGCACCGGCGGCGGCCATCGCGTCGAGGATGCTCCTGGTGCTGTCGGTCTGGATGGTGGTCGGCTTCAGGTCGCGCGAGCCGATCGCCGAGATCACCGCGTCCCGGCCGGCCACGTGCGGCCGTATCGCGGCGGGGTCCATCACGTCGGCGGTCACCACGGTCAGCCCCGGGTGGTCGTGGGCGAACCGCGCCGGGTCCCGCACCACGGCGGTGACCTCGTGCCCCGCCGCGCAGGCCTGTTCGAGCAGGTGCTTCCCGGTGCCGCCGGTCGCCCCGAAGATCGTGATCCGCATGTTCCGCACCCCCATCGAGTTGGTGAGTGTTCACTAACCATTATGGTGGGTGAACACTCACCAACTTGTCAACGAGAGGTGCGCCGTGGGAACTCGCGACCGGATGCTCGACGCCGCAGCGCACGTGATGCGCACCCGCGGCCTCGCCCGCGCCACCACCAAGGAGATCGCCAAGGAAGCCGGCTACTCGGAAGCCGCGCTGTACAAGCACTTCCGCGACAAGACCGACCTGTTCCTCGGCGTCCTGCTGGAACGCGTGCCCAGCAACATCCACGAGCTGCTCGCCGCGCTGGACGAGCGCGCGGGACGCGGGGCCGTGCGGGAAACGCTGGAGGAGGTCGCGGCCGAAGCGATCGACTTCTACACCGACACGTTCCCGATCGCGGCGTCCCTGTTCTCCGAACCGGCCCTGCTGGCGGCCCACCGAACCGCGCTGCAGGAGCGGAACATGGGCCCCAACGTGGTGCGCGAGAAGCTCGCGGCCTACCTCGCGGCCGAGCAGCGAGCGGGAGCGATCGACCGGGGAGCGAACCCGGAAGCCCTGGCGGCGCTCCTCCTCGGCGCCTGCCTCCAGTCGGCGTTCTTCGCCCACTTCACCGACCGACCCAGCCCACCCCCGGCCGACCTGGTCGAAGCCCTCCTCACCGACCCGACCCCGCACCGGTGACCGACCGAACTGCCAGGAGTGTCGGAGGGCGGTGGGAAGGTTCGGTTCTTCGATTGGAGGCATCGTGTCGGAAATCCCAGTCAGCACTTCGCTTCGGTGGGCCGGCGGTGATCGGGCCGAGCCGCCGCTGACCGGCAGCGAGTTGGAGACGCTCAGCGCTTTCCTGGATTGGCACCGGGAAACGCTGGCCCTGAAGTGCGCCGACGTGCCGGCCGCGCAGCTGTCCGCCCGGCTCGTCGAGCCTTCCGGGCTTTCGCTGCACGGCTTGGTGCGGCACCTCGCCGGGGTCGAGCGGTGGTGGTTCCGCATCCAGTTCGCCCAGGAGGACGTGCCGCTGCTGTACTACTCCGACGACGATCCGGACCAGGACTTCGACGACCTGGGCGGCGATTTCGCGACCGCGCTGGAGACCTGGCGGGCGGAGTGCGCGAGGTCCCGCGAGATCGTCGCCGCGGCCGCCTCGCTGGACGACACCGGCATCCGCCGCTCCACCGGCGAGCCGATCTCGCTGCGCTGGGTCATGTTCAACCTGCTGGCCGAGTACGCCCGCCACAACGGCCACGCCGACATGCTGCGCGAACGCATCGACGGCGCCACCGGCACGTGAGGTTCGGCGCGGTTTCCGCGGAAACCGCGCCGAACGGTCAGCTCTTCGCCAGCCACTCCAGGGCCGCCGTGGTCATCGCCGTCACGCCGGTCGTCAGGGTCGGCTCGACGACCGGGGCGAAGAACGGCGAGTGGTTGGACGGGACGTCCCGGTTGAGGGTGCCCGCGTCCTTCGCCGCCCGCCACTTCTCCCGGTCGGTGCCGCCGAAGAACCAGTAGCAGGTCGGCACGCCCGCCGCGGTGCCGAAGAGGCCGACGTCCTCGCTGCCGACCACCGGCGGCAGTTCTTGCACCTGGCCGTCGCCGAGCTCCTTGCGCAGCGCCGCCGTCGTCCGGCCGGTGACCTCGGGATCGTTCACCAGCACCGGGAAGTCCGTGAGCCGCTCGAACTCCGGCTCGCGCTCGGCCCCGGCGGCGATCGCCTCGGCGCGCACGATGCGCTGCACGGCCGCGATCACGTGTTCCCGGACCCGCTCGTCGAAGGAGCGGATGTTGACCCGCAGTTCGGCCTGGTCGGGGATGATGTTGTCCTTCGTGCCCGCCTTGATCGAGCCCACGGTCACCACCGCGGTGTCGCTCGGGGCGACCTCCCGGGACACGACGGTCTGCAGGCGCATCACGGTCGCCGAGGCCATCACGACCGGGTCGATGGCGTTCTGCGGCTGGGAACCGTGCGCGCCGCGCCCGAACATGGTGACCTTCAGGCCGTCGGCGGCGGACATGCTGGGGCCGCTGATCATGCCGACCGCCCCCGCCTCGAACGGGAAGACGTGCTGGCCCAGGCACACGTCCGGCTTCGGGAACCGGTCGAGGAAGCCGTCGTCGATCATCGCCTGCGCACCGGCCCCGATCTCCTCCGCGGGCTGGAACACCGCGACGATCGTGCCCGCCCACCGGTCGCGGGCCGCGACCAGCAGGTCCAGCGCGCCGAGCTGGCAGGTGACGTGCATGTCGTGGCCGCAGGCGTGCATCACCGGGACGTCGTTGCCGTCCGGGTCGGTGCCGCGGCGGGTGCTGGCGTAGTCGAGGCCGGTCTGCTCCAGGACGGGCAGCGCGTCGAAGTCCGCGCGCAGCAGCACCGTCGGCCCGTCGCCGTTGCGGAGCACGCCGACCACGCCGGTGCGCCCGACCTCGGTGGTGACCTCCAGACCCAGCGCTTCCAGCCGGCGTGCGACCTCGGCGGCCGTCCGGTGCTCGGCGAAGGACAGCTCCGGGTTCGCGTGCAGGTCCTTGTACAGCTCGGTGAGATCAGCCCGGATGTCGTCGAGTCGGCCCAACACGGCCTCAAGATCGCCCACAGCGCCTCCGTTCGTCGGACCTCACGGTATGCGCGATCATCCGCACGCACCACACCCGGCCGTTGCACGGGCACCTCGGGGTCGGGCCCTCATCTGTGGGTGGGGAACTCGACGACCTGTTGGTACGTGGGACGGTTCTGCCAGCTGATCTTCTCCTGGCTGATGCCGCCGATCTTGGTCTGCAGGATGGCGTCCGCGCACCACTGGTCGCCGGGCTTGCAGTCCGCGTCGCCGGGATAGGTGTCCGTCGCCGGGGTCCCCGCGGCCTGCCGCAGGGTGTCCAGCAGCATCTGCCGGCACGCACCGGCGTCACCGCCGCCGCACAGCGGCTCGCCGAACCCGCCGGGCACCGGCTCGCCCAGCACCGCGCGGATGTCCTTGGACACCTGCCCGAACCAGCCGAACTGGAACGCCGAGCCCTGGTGGCCCTGGCCGACGTGCAGGTCCGGCTCGCCGTTCTGCCAGCCCGACGGCGACTCGTTGATCTGCATCATGTCCGTCATCGCCCGGTAGGCGTCGGCGCCCACGGCCGGCTCGAACTCGCCGCGCACCAGCCGCGGCCACCACGCGTCCAGCAGCTCGATCGCCTCGGCGTGCGCGTACTCCTCGCTGCCCGGCGAGGTTTCCACCCGCCTGCCGCCGTCGGCGAGCCACTCGCGCAGCCGGTCGACCAGCGCCGACGTCTCCGGATCGGTGACCGGTCGGCTGTCGATGAGCCGCAGCAGGTCCGGGAGCACCCGTTCGGCGCGCAGGTCGGTGACGCCCGCGTCGGCCATCGCCTGCGTCAGCGTGACGCGGTCGAACTTGCCCCCCGACGCGATGTGCTCGGCGACGCGGCGGTCGAGCAGGTCACCCCGCTGCACCGCGCCCTTCTCCGCCTTGGCCCCAGCGGTGCCGGGCGCCTGCTTGTTGTTCCAGCTGATGTAGTAGTCCTGGTTGATCGAGTTCGGGTGCTCGTGGAACGGGGCGTAGGCTGCGGTGTTGTCCGCCGGGTTCCAGCCCTGCCACTCGAACGCCGGGTCGCCTGCGATCGGCATGCTCGGGTCGACGTCGGGCTTGCGCACCACGTTCGCCCCGGAGTTGAAGTACGCCGTGTCGGTCGCGTCGGCGTAGAACCAGTTGAACGTGTAGTTGATGTCGTGGGCGGCGCGCTGGAAGTCCGCCGCCGAGGTGATCGCGCCCGGGTCGTTGAACTTCTGGAACCCGATGATCGAGTCGACCTCGTGCAGGAACGTCGAGCGGGCCCGCGCGAACGCCACCGGCTGCCCGTCGACCGTCGCCCGGTGCGTCACCGGGCCGTAGCGGGTGCGGAAGGACACCAGGCGGTAGGAGCCCTGCGGGGTGTTGTCGCCGAGATTCGGCTGCCAGGCGTTCTTGCGCTCGACGGTCTGCATCGGCAGGCATTCGCCGCGGAAGCGGTAGAAGTTCGAGTCCTTCGTGGCCGGGCGGCCGTCGGGTTCGCACAGCTCGACGGCGTAGGAATCGATCATGTCCTGCGATGCGGTGGTGGCGCTCCAGGCGTAGTCCTGGCCGCGGCCGAGCAGCGTGTAGAAGCTCAGCCCGGCGAAGGACGCGCCCTTCGACGAGATGCCGGGGCCCTGGAGTTCCTGCAGGGTCAGCAGCTGCGGCGAGAAGTAGCCGGTCTGCGGCCCGAAGACGGCCACCGGGTGGCCGCTCTCGGTGTGCGCGCCGGAGACGACGAGCGCGTTGGACATGCCGCGGGCCTGCCCCATGCCGCCGGGCACCACGCCGTCGTCGAAGATGCCGCGCAGGCTCTCCACCGGGTCGTCGGTGGCCGGCGGCGGGTTGCTCGATTCCGCCCGGGCGGCCGGTTCGGCGGCCTCGACGGCCGATCCGGTCGGGTCGAAGATCAGCTGTTGCGCGGACACCGAACCGGGATCGGGCAGCACGACGCCGCGCGGGTCCGCCGGCGTTCCGCCGTAGGGGAACGACTGTCCATCGTGGATGGTGCTGATGGCCTCTGGATCGTTCTCGGCGCGGAAGGCCGCCCAGATCTGCTCGCCGCGCTCCGGGCCGAACCGCTCGTGCAGCGACATCCGCGCGACGGCGTTCTGCACCTCGTTGCCGCCGCCACCGCCGAACTGGGCGCCGACCAGCGACGCCAGCACGACCAGGTCGGTGAGCCTGAACGGCTCGATCCGGCCGGCGTTGGTGATCGGGTCGACGTGCCCGGTGGCGACGTACTCGCCGGGGAAGTAGCGCCCGTTGTAGGACCTGTCGATGTACTCGTTGATCCCGTCCACATAGGACTTCGCGTCTTCGAGGGCCTGGCGCCCGCGCTCGCCGTACCGCGCGACGGTGTCGATCTGCTGCTGCAGCTCCTGCTCGGTGTACGGCGAGACGGCGAAGAACTGCTGCTCCAGCTGGCGGTTGGCCGGCGCACCACCGGCGAACGGCGACACCTCGCCGCGCCCCGCGCGGCGCATCGCGTCCATCAGGAACAGCTTGTCCTCGGCGATCGCGTAGCCCGCGCCGTAGGCAGTGCCGGAGCGCGTGGTGCCGTAGATGTGCGGGATCCCGGCGGTCTTGTCACGTACGATGGTGACGTCTTCGCGCGGCTGGTAGGTCCGCTCGACGTCGTCGGGCCGCACGCCGAAGGAGTTGTCGTTGAAGAAGTCGTCGATGGTTCCCGTCGTCAGCTCGCGGTAACCGCCGGCGAGGCGGTCGTACTCGGCGAGCTGGTCGTCGGAGTGCGGCGGCCGGGTGCCCAGCAGCATGTGCGCGACGAGGTCGGCGAAGGTCGCGTTGCCGTTCTGGCCGGGCGGCAGGATGTGGTGGCACTGCTCCTGGCAGTAGTCCGGGGCGGGTTCCGGGACCGACTCGGCGGTCGAAGCCGGTGCGAGCACCAGGGAACCGACGACTGCCGCTGCGCTGAGCGCGGCCAGGGTGCGCGAACGTCGCGGCATGCCAGGTCCTCTCGGTCGGTTTCGCCGAGTCCGGACGCTAGCCACCCCGAACCAAAACCGAAACCCTTTCACGTTCTCCTAGACCCGAACGGCCCAGCACGAAACCCCGGCAACACCCAGCGAGAACCGGCAACACCCAGCGAGAACCGGCAACACCCAGCGAAAACCGGCAACACCCAGCGAGAACGGCGACACTTGGCGACACCCAACATCGACCGGCACCGACCGGCACCGACCTCAGGATCCTGTGGACAACTCCCCCGACCTGTGGACAACTTCCGCAATTTCAATGGAAATCGGACCTCTGATTTCCATTGAAATTGCGTCAGGACGCCCTGGCGGTGGCGACCTCGCCGCTCTTCCACTTGGTGTTCTCCAGCTCCAGCGCCGTCCACAGCAGGTTCAGCGGGTGTTCGGCGTAGTAGCCCTGCCGCTCCCCTCGGCGCGTGAAGGCGCCCACCAGCACCTGCATCTTCGGGCCGACGTCGTTGATCAGCTCGATGGTGCGCAGACCCTGGCCTTCGGGCAGCCGCCCGTCGCCGGCCGCCTCGCCCACGCCCTGCGTGACGATCATGCAGCCGTGCAGCAGTTCCGAGCGCAGCAGGTCGAACCCGTAGCGGACGTCGTCGATCTCGGCGGCGATGTCGAGCTTGTCCCGGAAGTCGGTGCCGAACCACCCGTGCAGGAACCCGGAGATCAGCCCGCTCGCCGGAACCACCAGCGGCACCGAGTGGAGTTCACTCGCGCGCAACGCGCGGTTCGGCAACTGTTCTCCGGATAAGTTGGTGACCAGGCTCAGCCCGCTGCGCCGCCACTCCATCACGTCGAATTCGGCCAGCACGGCGTCGTCCTCGGACACCAGCGCGCTGCCGCAGACGAGGTCCGCCTGCTTCGTCCGCAACGCATCCAACAACTCGCGGGTCCGCAAGTGCGTGACGCGCAAATCGATTCCACGATCCTGGAATTCCTCGGCGACGTGTTCACCAGCATTGGCGAGGAAACCGAGAGTGAAGCGAGTGGTGCCGACAGTAACCGTTTCGCCACGAAGTCGTCGCGTTTCGCGCACCCCGTCGAGCCAATCGCCCAAGGTGTCCCGCGCGATCTCCACGAACGCTTCGCCGGAGGCGGTGAACAGCACCTTCTTCCCGCGCCCCTGCTTGACGACGAGCGGTTCTCCGCACAGCTGCGTGAAGTTCCGGTTCAAGGTGTCCAACTGCTTCTGCACGCTGGACTGCTCGCGCCCGAGCGAACGCGCCGCTGCCAGCGCCGTTCCCAACTCGTGCACCAGGACCAGCGTCCGCATCTGGTCCATTGTGGTGTCCAGCAAAGCGGACGGTGATTGCAGCAGGCGGCTGCGCAGGTCGGTCGCGGGCAGGCTGGCGGTTCCGGCTAACGGCACGGCATGCGTCCCTCTCTCTATCCCTTTCTCGCGCCGGAGTGTAGTGCGCCGAACTGATCTGCGTGCCAGAACTAATGATCTGCGGAATTTTTCCGAAAAGTGCTGGAATCCGTTGCGGCGCGGTGTAATGATCTGCCTCGCCCCAACGGCGGTCCTTCGACGACCGCCCGGTTCGGTTCGCACCGACCGGTCAGCTCGGGGCATTTCGCACGGACGCGGGCCCTGCGGTGGCGTGAGCACCGCAACCCGCTTGGAGAGGATTCGCGAAGCACCATGCGCATCACCACCGCTGCGCCCTGCCCGGGCGCGGCGTCGGACGAGGCTCGTTTCAGCAGCGCTTGGGCTCGCGCTGCGCGAAATCGCGTCGGACAGCGGGAGCGGCGCGCGGTGGTCGACACGGCCGCCGGCTCCCCCGACGGATGCTCCGCCCGGAAACGGGTCACGCCCACCCGGCGGCACCGCAGCCGCCGGCCGAGGTGATCGCGCCCCGCGGATCCCCCCACCGATCCCCCCTTTCATGAACCCTGGCAAGGAGAAACAGCCGTGACGTACTCCCAGACCGCTCCCCCGGCGGACGGCCCCGTCCAGACCGCGTTGAAGAAGCCCGCCACGCTGCTGGCGCTGGTGGTCATCTCCGCGATCTCCGCGTTGTCCGGCCTGATCGGCGCGATCTACCTGTTCGCAGGCGGCCGCGACCTCGCCGACAGCTACGCGACCGACGTCGCGCTCAACAACCCCTCGCTGGTCGGCCTCGACACGGTCATGGAGACCATGGGCACCGACAACCCCCAGGAGGCCATCGACCTCGCCAAGTCCGTTGACGAGTGGGACACCATGGTCTCGCTCGCGCACGCCGGGCTGATCTTCAAGGCGTTCCTGCTGATCATCTTCGCCGCGCCGCTGCTGCTGTTCACCCTGTTCGCGATCAAGGGCTCGACCTGGTCGCGCGTGCTGGTCACCATCTTCGCGATCCTGTCGCTGATCGGCGGCCTGGCGGCGGCGTTCGACGACGGCGGCCCGGGACTGGTGAACACCATGGGCTACATCGGCCTGGCGACCGCGGTCATCACGGTCGTGCTGTGCTGGCTGCCGGCCAACAACCGCTACGCGAAGGCGCGGAAGCTGGCGGCCTGATCTGGAATCAGCAGCGTCGCACTGGGGGTCGGCGCAGCGGAGTTCCACGAAGACGACGACCCGGCACCGAGGGGGTTCGGTGCCGGGTCGTCGTCTTTCCTGCTACGAGCGGCCTCTCAGGCCGACTTGAGCTGCTGGCGTTGGCGACCGAGACCGTCGATCTCCAGTTCCATCACGTCGCCCGCGGCCAGGTACGGGAACTTCCCGGACAGCGCCACGCCTTCCGGCGTGCCGGTGTTGACCAGGTCTCCCGGCTCCAGCGTCAGGTACTGCGAGAGGTGCCTGATGATCTCCGCCACGCCGAAGATCATGTCCGACGTGCTGGAGTCCTGCCGCGCCTCGCCGTTGACGAACGTCCGCAGCCGCAGCGCCTGCGGATCGGCGATCTCGTCCGCCGGGACCAGCCACGGGCCGACCGGGTTGAACGTCTCGCAGCACTTGCCCTTGGACCACTGCCCGCCGGAGTGGTCCTTCTGGAACGCCCGCTCGGACACGTCGTTGGACACCACGAACCCGGCGATGCTGGCCAGCGCCTCCTCCGCGCTGTCCAGGTAGCGGGCCCGGCGGCCGATCACGATGCCCAGCTCCACCTCCCAGTCGGTCTGCTCGGCGCCGCGCGGGATCAGCACCTCGTCGTACGGCCCGACGACCGTGTTCGGGTGCTTGAAGAACAGGATCGGCACCTCCGGCGGGGCCGAGCCGGACTCGGCGGCGTGCGCGGCGTAGTTCTGGCCGATGCACAGCACCGCCATCGGCCGCGCGATCGGCGCGCCGACCCGCAGGCCGGTGCCGTCGCCGGGGTCGTCGACCGCCGGGAGTTCGCCGGCGGCCAGCGCCGCGCGGGCCCGCTGGATGCCGTCGCCGGCCAGGAAGTCCCCGTCGATGTCGTCGGTGATCGGGCTCAATTCGAACACCCGGCCCTGGTCGTCCGCCACGTGCGGGCGCTCGGCCCCCACCGGACCCAACCTCAGAAACTTCATCTCTCTCCTTCGAAATGCGCGTGGCGGACGCGCTGCGCCACGCAACTTCCTTCGGTCCTGCCGCGGCGTCCGGGCGGCCGGGTGGGGCGCGGTGCGCCCCGAGCCCATCGGCACGGCAGCCCTCAGACTTTCCACGGAACCGGTCCAGAAGGCAATACCCCACGGGCAGGTATGCGCCTTCACATACCAGAAGAGACTTCGGTGTCCTGAAAATTTGATCAGTGACGCGAGTGCGCCGTCAAGGCCGCTCGCGGAGCGCGCGGGTCACCGCCCCCAACCCGGTCGCGATGGCGCGCAGCTGGTCGCGGCTGAGCACGTCGATGAGGTTCGCGCGGACCAGCTCGACGTGACCGGGCGCGGCCTCGCGCAGCTTCTCCCGGCCGGCGTCGGTGAGTCCGGCGATGACGCCGCGGTCGTCGGTGTCGCAGGTCCGGCGGCGCACCAGACCCGCCTTCTCCAGCTGCGTGACCTGGTACGTCAGGCCGCTCTTCGACGTCACCACCTGCTGGGCGAGCTCGGTCATGCGCATCTCGCCGCCGGGCTCGGCAGCGAGCCGGACCAGGATCTCGTACTGCGGGTGCGACAGCCCGGCCTGCTCGCGCAGCTGCTGCTCGACCCGCCGGGCGACCAGGTTGCTCGCCTCCACGAAGGCGTTCCAGGCGGCCATCTCCTCGGCGTCGAGCCAGCGCGGTTCCGTCATGCCCATCAGCCTAGCTTGTTCAAATTCGAACAACAGCGTACCTTCGGGGGTGTAGTTCAAATTCGAACGAGGAGATCGCCATGACCGCTCCGGCGACGGGCCGGATGCCCGCCCTCTACCTCAGCCACGGCGCCCCGCCGCTGGCCGACGACCAGCTGTGGACCGGTCAGCTCGCCGCCTGGTCGCGGGATCTGCCTAAGCCGAAGGCGATCCTGATCATCTCGGCGCACTGGGAGGAGGCCCCGCTGGCGATCGGCGCCACGACGACCGTGCCGCTGGTTTACGACTTCTGGGGCTTCCCCGAGCACTACTACTCGGTCCGGTACGCCGCGCCCGGCGCTCCGGAACTCGCCGCGCGGGTGCGCTCGCTGCTGCGCGGCCCGGACACCCCGGTGCAGGACTTCCCGGAGCGCGGGCTCGACCACGGCGCCTACGTGCCGCTGAAGGAGATGTACCCCGACGCCGACGTGCCGGTGCTGCAGATCTCCATGCCGACGCTGGAGCCGGAGCGCCTGATGCGCATCGGCCAAGCGCTCGAACCGCTGCGCGACGAAGGCGTGCTCATCGTGGGCAGCGGCTTCTTCACCCACAACCTCGCGGCTCTGCGCGCCGAGACCACCCCGAGCTGGTCGACGGAGTTCGACGACTGGGGCAGGCAGGCGCTGGAGGCCCGCGACGTCGACGCGCTGCTCGACTTCGAGCGCAAGGCCCCGGCGGGCCGCCTGGCGCATCCGCGCACGGAGCACTTCGCCCCGCTGTTCGTCACGCTGGGCGCCGCCGGCTCGGACCTCGACCGGCAGAAGATCGCCATCGACGGCTTCTGGTGGGGCCTGGCCAAGCGCTCCATCCAGTTCGGCTCGTGAGGCGGCGATTTCGCGCGAAATCGCCACACCGCACCCGGGGGGAGTGGGGATAGATAGGGAGAGGGTG
>NZ_JBSGJZ010000054.1:0-53466 GCF_053605825.1 Saccharopolyspora sp. NPDC003752
CTTCGTGTGGACCAAAACCGCTGACGAGATCCTCGCCAGCCTCGCCCACTACTGCACCAGAATCAATAAAACCATTAACGACTCAGAACACTAGGTCGTGTTTTATAAGCGGCGGTAGCCGCTTGCGGTGCGGGACTCAACTCGCACCGCCGCGGGTTCACGGTGCCCACTCCCCTGGAGTTCTCCCTGCGAGGACAGCCCCGACGTGGTGAATTGGTCATTCATGAGTCGGGGATCCCACAGCGAGGGGGCATCTGAGGTTCCGCCACCCGCACCGCTACGCAAACCAATTTCGAAACATCTCTACGCGTTGATGTTGGTCAGCTGGAAGCTGTCGTAGTGGTCCTGGGTGTAGAAGTACTCGCCGCCGTCGCCGACCACGAACCGGCGGGCGCCGCGGTCGTCGCTGCCGGGGGTCTTGACGGTGTACTCGTGGTAGTAGCCGCTGGCGCACTGCGGCAGGATGCCTTCCCGGTTCTGGAAGACCGTGCCGTCCTGCGGGTACGGGTAGGGGCCGCCCTTCTTGATCAGGTTGACCGTGTCCGTCGCCTCCTTCGGCAGCGCCGAGAGGTCGACCTTCTGGAAGCCCGAGGTGTCCCCGCACGGCGCCTGCGCGACGGCAGCCGTCGGCGCGGCGGACAGGGCGCTCGCCTGGAACCCGACCAGCCCCACCACGGCGATCAGACCGGCCAACAGGACCTGGAGCGTCTTCGACGTGATCCGCTTCATGGTCGAGCACGCTACGTCGATGACGTGATCACGCACTGGCGCTGACGTGAACCCGAAATGTCACGTGGCACCATCGTGGGACGCGATTGAGCCGATCGGCCCAATCGCGGTCAGTTCTGCTCGGCGAGCCGGTCGAGGAGCCGGCGCTCGATCGTCGGCGGCAGCAGGTTCGACACGTCGCCGCCGTAGGTGGCGACCTCCTTGACCAGCGAGCTGGCCAGGAAGCTGTACAGCGGGTTGGTGGACATGAACATCGTCTCGACCCCGGACAGCTGCTGGTTCATCTGCGCCATCTGCAGCTCGTAGTCGAAGTCGCTGACCGCGCGCAGGCCCTTGACGATCGCGCCGATGTCGTGCGCCTTGCAGTAGTCCACGAGCAGGCCGTGCCAGGCGTCGATGCGCACGTTCGGCCACTGGGCGGTGACCTCGCGCAGCATCTCCAGCCGCTCTTCGACGCTGAACAGGCTCTTCTTGTTCTTGTTGATGAGCACCGCGACGACGACCTCGTCGAACAGCTTCGACGCTCGCTCGATGATGTCCAGATGACCGTTCGTCACCGGGTCGTAGGAGCCAGGACACACGGCACGCCTCATGAGCTGGCACGTTAGCAGCAGCCAGGGGCCGCCCCCACGATCACGTGGCGCGGGTCACCGCATGGGTCGTGAGTGCGAAAACGGGCTCCAGCCCGGCTTCGCGCTCACGACTGCTCGTGCGCGGCCCAGTGGACGGCGGTGTCGCCGTAGCGCTTGGTGCGGAAGGCCCGCAGCGGCGGCGGCCAGTCCGGTTCGCCGCTACGCACCGCGCGCTCGACGATGACGAGGCTGCCCGGCGCGGTCCAGCCGTTCGGGGCCAGCCCGGCCAGCACGCGCTGCAGCAGCTCGGGCGCGAGGTCGTAGGGCGGGTCGGCCAGCACCACGTCGAACGGCTGCGCCGTCGGGGTGCCGATCAGGGTCTCGGCCTTCGCCTGCTCCACCCGGATGTCGCGGAACCCGAGCGACGCGGCGTTGCGGCGCAGCAGCTGGGCGGCGCGCCGGTCGGATTCGACGAACGTGGCGTGCGCGGCGCCGCGGGAGAGGGCTTCGAGGCCGAGCGCCCCGGAGCCGCCGTAGAGGTCGAGCACCCGCGCGCCGGCCAGCTCGATGGCCGATTCGAGCGCGCTGAACAGGGCTTCCCGCACCCGCTCCGAGGTGGGTCTGGTGCCTCGCGGGGGCACGTCGATGCGCCGCCCGCCCACGCTTCCGGCCACGATCCGAGTCACCCGACCATCGTCGCGCACCCGCGTCCGACCGGTGCTCCGCGGGCCTGGCAAGCGGCACCGCGGCGCAAAACGCCCGCCGGGCGCTCTCGCGCGGCGGGCGTTGGTGTTCGGCTCAGTTTACGCCTGGGTATTCGGGTTCTTAGCTCCTGGGAGCAGCAAGCAGCTGCCGCGACGGGCCGTAGGCTGATTGGTCTGCCCACTGCACCACACGGGGAGAACGACACAGGTGTCCGAAGCGTCCACCAAGCAGGCCGAGATCGCGGTCGAGCAGCAGCACGTCGACCGGGTTTACGCCCGGCTCGACGAACTGCGCGCCGAAGCCGAGGCGATGCGCGACAAGAGCTACGAGTACGGCCTGGAGGCCACTCCCGAAGCGCTGAACGAGCGCGACGTGATGCTGTACCACGCGAACCGGACGCTGCAGGCGCTGAACGCGGAGTCCGAGGGGCTGGTGTTCGGCCGCCTGGACTTCGCCGGCGGCGACGCCGTGCACATCGGCCGGCTGGGCATCCGCGACCCGCAGTTCGACAACCTGCTGGTGGACTGGCGGGCCCCGCTGGCCGCGGCGTTCTACCAGGCCACTCCCGAGCAGCCGTTGGACGTCGTGCGGCGCCGGGTGATCCGCTCCTCCCGCGAGCAGGTCGTCGACCTCTCCGACGACCTGCTGGACCCGGACCGGGCGCCGGCGGACATGCGGGTGATCGGCGACGGCGCGCTGATGGCGGCGCTGACCCGGTCGCGCGGCGACTCGATGCGCAACATCGTCGCCACCATCCAGAAGGAGCAGGACGACGCGATCCGGGCGCCCGAGGGCGGGGTCACCGAGATCACCGGCGGCCCGGGCACCGGCAAGACCGCGGTGGCGCTGCACCGCGCCGCCTACCTGCTCTACCGCGAGCAGCGCCGGCTCGGCGGCCCCGGGGTGCTGGTGGTCGGCCCGTCCCCGGTGTTCATGTCCTACATCTCCCGCGTGCTGCCGTCGATGGGCGAGCACAACGTCGAGCTGCGGGCGCTCGGCGAGGTGCTGGACGGCATCGGCACGGCCAAGATCGACGATCCGCGCACGGCGGAGGTCAAGGGCTCCTCGCGGATGGTCAAGGTGCTCCGGCGGGCGCTGCGGCTGCCGCCGCCGGACGCCCCGGACCACCTGCAGATGTTCTACCGGGGCACGGTGCTGAAGCTGCAGGCCGACGAGCTGAAGCGGATCCGCCGCTCGCTGCACAACAAGGGCGGGCAGCCCAACCGGTACCGGATGCGCGCGGCCGACGCGCTGCTGGAAGCCCTGTGGCAGCAGGCGAAGCAGGCCGCCGACGAGGACTTCCAGCCCGACCGGGAGCGGCTGATCAGCGAGATCGGCGAGCGCATCGAGTTCCACCGGTTCCTGGTCGCGTGGTGGCCGCCGCTGTACCCGATGCAGGTGTTGCGCTGGCTGTCCGACCCGGCGCGGCTGTCCCAGGCCGCCCGCCGGTTGCTGTCGGCCGAGGAGGTCGACCTGCTGGCGAAGTCGTGGTCCGAGGTGACCGAGTGGACGGTCGCCGACATCGCGCTGATCGACGAGCTGCGGGTGCTGGCCGGGCCGCCGCCGAAGCGCCGCCGCACCGATCCGGAGGCGGAGCAGTCGCGCCGCGCGGTCAACTACGACGAGTACGCGCACGTGGTGGTCGACGAGTCGCAGGACCTCTCGCCGATGCAGTGGCGCATGGTGGGCCGCCGCGGGCGGCACGCGAGCTGGACGATCGTGGGCGACCCGGTCCAGTCGTCGTGGCCCGATCCGGCGGAGGCCGCCGCGGCGCGGCAGGAGGCGTTGAGCGCGCAGCGCACGCACCGCCGGTTCACGCTGCGCACCAACTACCGGAACTCGGCGGAGATCTTCGCCGTCGCCGCCGACGCGGTCCGCGACCTGGTGCCGGCCGACGACCTGCCGGTCGCGGTGCGCACGACCGGCATCGAGCCGGCGGTGCGCGAGGTGGCCGCCGACGAGCTGCCGCAGGCGGCGCGGTCGGCCGCGGTGGAGCTGGTGGCGGCGGCCGAGGGCACGGTGGGCGTGGTCACCACGATGGCCCGCCGCGACGAGGTCCGCGAGTGGCTGTCCACTGTGGATGGCTCCGACTCGGACCGGCTCCGCGTGGTCGGCAGCCTGGAGGCCAAGGGCATGGAGTACGACGCGGTGGTGGTCGTCGACCCGGACGGCCTGGCCGCGGAATCCAGCACCGGCCGCCGGGCCCTCTACGTGGCGCTCAGCCGGGCGACCCAGCTCCTGACGGTCCTCAAGACGCCGTAGGAGTGGTCGCCCGAAACGACCTCTCGGCCCGCGAAGATCTATCGAAAGTTGGACGCCAGGCCGCCCGGGTTCCCGAAAGCCTGGGCGCATGAAGAAACTGCTCACCATCGTGCTCGGCGCGGGGCTGCTCGCGGCGGGGACGGTGCACGTCGCGTCCGCCGAACCGGGGCCGTCCTGGCAGGACTGCGGGGACGGCCTGCAGTGCGGCCGGATCGACGTGCCGGTCGACTGGGCCGATCCCGGCGGCGACCGGATCGACCTGGGACTGGCCAGGCTCCCCGCGCAGGATCCGGCCAACCGCAAGGGCACGCTGCTGGTCAACGTCGGCGGCCCCGCCCAGCAGATCTCGGTGCTGCGCCAGTCGAAGGCCGCCTTCGCCGACCTCACCCGGTGGTTCGACGTCGTCGTCTCCGACCCGCGCGGCTTCGAGGAGAGCGCCGGGGTGCGGTGCCCGGACCCGATGCCCATGCCGGAGAACGCGGAATGGGTGTTCCCGGACCGGGCCACCTACGACGCCTACGCCGCCGGGAACCGGCGTTTCGGCACCGGCTGCGCCGAAGCGGCCGGGCCGCTGGCGGGCAGGCTGAACACGTGGCAGGTCGCCCGCGACATGGACGCGATCAGGACCGCGTTGGGCGAGGAGGAGCTGAACTACTACGGCAACTCCTACGGAACGGTCTTCGGGCAGGCCTACGCCGAGTTCTTCCCGGACCGCATCGGCCGGATGTACCTGGACAGCGTCATGGACCACACCAACCGGTCCTGGCCCGCCTGGCTGCTGCCGCGCGCGAAGACCATGGAGGCGAACCTCGACCGCTTCGCGCAGTGGTGCGCCGCGGAACCGGGATGCGCGCTGCACGGCCGGGACGTGCTCCAAGTGTGGGACGAGGTGCTGGCGCGCGCCGAGCGCGATCCCATCCCCGCCCCCGGCGCCGGGCCGAACGCCACCGCCGGCGCGACGCTGATCGTCTCGCGCGCCAATCCCGGCTACGAGGGCCGGTGGCCCGAACTGGCCACGTCGCTGCTGGAGGCGCACGCCGGTGACGCCACCAGATTCGCCAAAACCCCCACCGGCGGGATGGATCCCGCGCTGAGCCGGATCATGTTCTGCGCCGACTTCCCGTATCCGACCGAGTACGGCGAGGTCAAGGCGCTGGAAACCGCTCTGCGGAGCCGAACTCCGCGCATCGGCTGGGCCACCGCGTGGCAGATGTCCTACCACTGCGCCGGTCTCCCCGAGACGACGAACTTCCGGCCGCATCCGATCCGCCCGCACGGCCTCCCGCCGATCCTCATCGCGAGCGGCGAATACGACAGCACCACCCCGCCGCAGGACGCGCGCCGGGTGACCGCACAGCTCGACGGCGCCCGCTACCTGCCGGCCAAGGGCGCTCACGCGCTCTACCTCAGCGGGCACCCCTGCGTGCGGGACCGGGTGCACCGGTACCTGACCACCGGCGAACTGCCGCCGGAAGGCACCGCGTGCGGTGCTGCATCCTCTTGACATGCGCTACGTGCGGGAAATCCTGCTCATCGCGGGCGTTTCGGCCGCGCTGATGCTGGTGGCGTGCCTGGAGCGGCGGGTCCCCGTGGACCTGCCGCTGCTGGCCGCCTTCAGCATCGGCGTCTGCCTCCCGCTGCCGGCCCGCCGGGCGCTGCCGCTGACCGTCGCGGTGGCGTCCGCGGTGATCGCGCTGCTGGGCATGGCTTTCCTGCCGAACTGGCCCGGAATGCTCGTCGCGATGGGTGCGTTCTGCGCCGCCGTCTACCACCGGCCGCGAAACCCGTTGCTGGTGCTGGCGATCGCCACCTGCTGGTCGGTGGGCACGCTCCTGATCGCCGGCGGGCCGGTCCAGGTCTTCACCGCGACCGACCTGATCGTCATGGCCATCGCCCCGGTAGCCACGGGTTACGCGTTGCGGCTGCACCGCGAGCGGGCGGGCCAGGCGCTCCGGCTGCAGCGCGCCGAGTCGGACCGCCTGCTGGCCGAAGAACGGGCGTGGCTCACCAGGAACGTGCACGACAGCGTCGGCCACCACCTGACCGCGATCAGGTTGCAGGCCACCGCGACCCGCCGCGCGCTCGACGGGGCTTCGCCGGTCGCCGACCGTGCGCTGGGCACGATCTCGGAGCTCTCGCGGACCGCGCTCGGCGAAGTGCGGAACCTGCTGCGGGAATTGCGGGAGGAACCGGCCTGCGGTCAGCCGGGCCTGGCCGACCTGGACCGGCTCGCCGACCGGCTCTCCTCCCCGGAGCGCGAGGTCAGCCTGCACCGCACCGGCATCGCGGCCGCGCTGCCGCCGGCCGTCGACCGGACCGCGTACCGGGTGGTGCAGGAGGCCCTGACGAACGCCGCGCGCCATTCCGGTGCGGCGGAAGTCGTCGTCCACCTGCGGCAGGACGAGCGGAGCCTGCACATCGAGGTCACCGACGACGGCCCGCCGACCGCCGCGGGAGCCGAGGGCCAGGGCATCCGCGGCATGCGGGAACGCGTGCACCTGCTCGGCGGGACGCTGTCGGCGGGCCCGGCCGATCCGGGCGGCTGGCGGGTCGCGGCGGAACTGCCCGTGGAGAGGACGGACCGGTGACGATCCGGGTGCTGGTGGCCGACGACCAGGAGGCGGTGCGCGACGCGCTCCGCCTGGTCCTGGACGGCGAGCCGGACATCGAGGTCGTCGACGTGGCGGCCAACGGAGCCGAAGCGGTTCGGCTCGCGCAGTGGCGACGGCCCGACGTCGTGGTGATGGACCTGCGGATGCCGCACCTGGACGGGATCGCGGCGATCCGCCGGCTCATGGGCGCGCGACCCGCGCCCCGGGTGCTGGCGCTGACGACCTTCGACCTCGACGAATACCTCTTCGGCGCGCTGCAGGCGGGCGCGGCCGGGTTCCTGCTCAAGGACAACGAACCCGACGTGCTGGTGGCCGCGGTCCGCGAGCTGCACCGGGGCCGGGGGCTGGTCGACCCGCAGGTCACCGGGCGCCTGATCAGCCGCTTCGCGGCGCTCTCGCCGCACCCGGCGACCCCGGAGCTGGACCGCCTCACGCCCCGCGAGCACGACGTGCTGCGGCTGGTGGCGCGCGGGATGAGCAACGCCGAGATCGCCGCCGCCTGCACGATCGAGGAAGGCACGGTGAAGACCCACGTGAACCGGATCCTGGCGAAGCTCAGCCTGCGAACCCGAGTGCACGCGGTGATCTACGCCTACGAACACGGCCTCGTCTCCCTCGACCGGTGAGAGCCTGCCTTTCCGGTGTTCCCGTTTTTCTCCTGCGCTGAATGGGAATTCCACACTTTCTCCAGAAGGTGCGCCGATCAGGCGGACTTGCTGGAAGGCGGGCGCGCCCGGGAGTAGCGTCGCCTTCGAACGCGGGGCGACTCCGCGTTGGGTCCGGAGAATTCGGCGGCGCGACCGCACTCAGGTCCGCACTTCGCACGAGTCCGAATTCGCTTTCTTCCACCCGCGCGTCCGCACGCCACCGGTTCGGTTCATGCACCGCCTTCTGATCACGTGAGCGATGGGAGGTCCGCCATGTCCTACGTCCACTGAGAACAGTCGCGAAGCTGAGCAATGGTCGGTGCCTCCGCGAAGCGCGGGAGGCACCGGCTTTCCAGTCGTGCCGAGGAGTGCCGATGACCGCTTCGCCCACCGACACCGGTGAGATCTTCCGCCCGCTGTCCCCCGAGATGCTCGCCGACCCCTACCCGGTCTACGCGCGGCTGCGGGCCACCGACCCGGTGCACTGGCACGAACAACTGCAATCCTGGGTGCTGACCGGCCACGACGACTGCTCTCGCGTGTTGCGCGAGCCGACCGTCTTCGGGTCCGACCCGCGCCGGCTCGGGCTGCCGATCCCGGACTCGGTGATCAGCCTGCAGACGATGGACGCCCCCGAACACCCGGAAGTGCGGCACCACTTCGTGCGGGCGTTGCGCGGGCAGGACCTGGACCGCTGGGCCGCCGAGGTCCGCACGACCGCCGACGAACTGCTCCGCCGCGCCGCCGGCGGTCCGTTCGACTTCGTCGCCGACATCGCCGAACCGCTGGCGCTGCACGCGATGTGCCTGCTGTGCGAGGTCCCGTACCCGGACGACGACCGACCGCTGCGCGGAGCGTCCCGAACGATGGTGCTCGGCATGGATTCCGGCCTGGACCCGCAACGCCGGGAACCGGCGCTGGCGGCCCGCGAGGTGCTCAACGACATCGTGGCGCGGTGGGTTTCCACCGCGCGGACCGGGCTGTTCGCCGGGTTCGCCGAAATCGGTTCGATCGACCGGCGACACCTGGTGAACTCGGCGAAAGCGGTGTTCGACGCGGGTTATTCCTCGACCAGCAACATGCTGGGCAACGTGGTGCACCGGCTGGTGCGCCGGCAACCGCTGGAAACGGAAAGACTGCGCGGGCTGGGCACCGACGGGGTCGCCGAACTCGGCCGCCTCGACCCGGTGGTGCAGGCGGTGAGCCGGTTCTGCCTGGCGGACGTCGAACTGGGCGGACGCCCGCTGCGGCGCGGTGACGTCGTGATCGCCATGCTCGGCGCGGCCAACCACGACCCGGCGGTCTTCCCGAACCCGGACGAGCCGGACCTCACCCGCCCCGCAGGCCCGAACCTGCTGTACGGGCGCGGCGCTCACTCGTGCCTGGGCGGACACCTCGCCAACCGGATCGGCGTCGCGCTGCTGCACGCGATGGCGGACGCATTCGATCGCATCGAACCGGCCGGAGCGGCGCGGCAACGCCCCACTGCCACCCAACGCGGCCTGGACGAACTGCCGCTGCGCGCGAGCTGATCAGCGCCCGGATTCGGCGCGGACGTCCGCGGCGTACACCGCGAACCGGCCGACTGCCCATGCCACCGCACCGGCGCTCTGCCGCATCGCATCCCGGTTGATGTGCGCCAGGTCGTCGCACGGCTGGTGGTAGCACGGGTCGTAGAACTGCCCCGCGGTACCGCCGAAGATCGCCGCCTCCTCCGGCGTCTTGATGCCGCGGATGCCACCGTGCGCCCCGCCCGAGGGCACCCCGGCCGCGATGAAAGCCTCGCTGTCGGACGGCATCGTGGCGAAGTCGGCGCTGAGCACGGGTGCGTGCTGCACGCGGTACCCCTGCGTCATCACGCCCTCCACCGCACCGGAACCGGGCGGCGCGCCCGGGCCCCCGGTGTCCGGGTGCTCGCTGTCGTCGCCGTCCATCACGAAGTGCGCGTAGTTGCCCGAGGCGAGCATCTCGAAGTTCAGGTACAGCGCGATGTCGCGGATCTCCTCCGGCGTGAGCGAGTCGACGTAGTGGTGCGACCCGACGTTGATCAGCTCCTCCGCGCCCCAGAACGCGAACCGGACCTTGTTCGGCACGACCTGCTGGTAGGGCGCGAGCCGCAACGCCGCCTGCAACACCGCCGCAGCGCTGGACCCGTTGTCGTTGACGCCCGGGCCGTCCGGCGCGCTGTCCAGGTGGGCACCGACCATCACCACGTTGTCGGCAGCGCCGCCGGCGGTCTCGGCGAACACGTTCACCGTCGTGCCGTACTCATCGTGCCCGCGCAGATCCACTGTGACCGGTCGCCCCGCCTGGCCCGCTAGTTCCTCGGCGACGAGCTGCGTGACGTGCCCGACGGGGATCGCCGAATCCGGTGCGCGCAACCGCAGGACCGCCCACGGCGCGGGCGAAACGTCGTGCAGCACAAGCGCTGCCGCACCGGCCGCGCCGGCGGCCCGGGCCTTGTCCGGGGTGGTGCAACCGCCGGTGCGCACCAATGCGACCGCGCCTCGGACGTCGGGCGGGAAATCGGCGGCCTCGCAGCCGGGGGTGGCGTCGTCGGCGGCGCCGAGCACGAACAGCGGCGCGGTGATACCGCCTTCCGGGGTGGACGGCGCGTACTGGGACATCAGGATGCGCACCGCCGATCCGTCCGGCGCGGTCAGACGCTCCACATCGGCGCGGAAACCGTGGTACGGCACGTCCTGGTAGGTCACTTGGTACCCGGCCGCGCGGAGCTGGTCGGTGAAGTAGCGCACCGAAGCGTCGTACCCGGGGGTGCCCGTAGCGCGGTTCCCGCCGTTGGCGGCGGCGATGCCGTCCAGCGCGGCCAGGTGCGCCACGCTTTCGTCGTCACCTGCGGCGATCCGGTCGGCGAGCCATTCGCGGTCCACCGCACCTGCGCTCGGCGCCGTCGCGAGGACCAGCAACACCGCCAACGCAACACCCAGCCGTCTCATGCCGAACCTCCCGGATCAGTAACCGGATCATGGCACGGAGCCGATCTCCCCGGCAGCGACGAACGGACCAACCCAGCCCACCCCGTCCGGTCGGAAGCCGCAATGCCCAGAACCCCCTCTGAAACACTGAAAGCGGGCCTCCTCCTGGGGAAACGGCCCGCTTTCGGTTTCCGGCCGCGCGGCCTACCGCACCGGTTCCACCGGCCGGTCCGCGCGTTCGTCGTAGGCGTGCCGGGCCTGCAGGATGTCTGCCAGGTTTCCCTCCGCCCACCGGAGCACCGAGTCCAGCAGTTCGCCGGCGCTGCGGCCGAGTTCGGTCAGCTCGTATTCCACCCGCGGCGGGATCGTCGGGTAGACGCTGCGACTGACCAGCCCGTCCCGCTCCATGTTCCGGAGCGTCTGGGTCAGGCTCTTCTGCGTGATCCCGTCCAGCCGGCGGCGGAGTTCGTTGAACCGGCGCGGCCCCGCCCGCAGCGCGCTCACCACCAGCATCGTCCACTTGTTCCCGATCACGTCCAGCACCGTCCGCGATGGGCAGGTGCGCAGATATGCGTCGGCTCCGCCGTGTTCGCGCATGTCGATGAAGGTATCCACGAGGTACCTGTATATCGTTCAGGTGCCTTCTTCCCAACCGGTACCGGGTTTTCGAAGAATGGAGATCGCGGCCGAGGACACCGGCCGAATCCGTCCGGTACAGGAGAGCAAAAACCATGCGCGCGATCACCCAGCGCTCGTTCGGCGGGCCCGAAGTCCTGGAAGTCGTCGATGCCGCCCGCCCGAGGCCGCTGCCCTCGGAGGTCCTGATCCGGGTGCACGCCATCGGCTTGAACCCGGTCGAGGCGATGGTCAGGGCCGGGACCCTACCCTTTCTCGGCGAGCCGCCGTTCACCCTCGGCTGGGACATCTCCGGCGTCGTCGAAGCGGTCGAACCGGGCGCCACCCGGTTCGCGGTCCGCGACGAGGTCTTCGGGATGCCGTTCTTCCCGCGCGCCGCCGGCGGCTACGCCGAGTACGTGGTGGCGCCGACCCGCCAACTCGCCCGCAAACCCGCAAACCTCGATCACGCGCACGCCGCAGCGCTGCCGCTCGTAGGCCTGACCGCGTGGCAAGGACTGGTCGAGGTCGCCGAGGTCGGTCCAGGGCAGCGGGTGCTGATCCACGGCGCCGGCGGCGGGCTGGGGCACGTCGCGGTGCAGATCGCGAAGGCGCACGGCTGCCACGTCATCGCGACCGCCAGCGCGGGCAAGCACGATTTCGTTCGAAGCCTCGGTGCCGACGAGGTGATCGACTACCGCACGACGGACTTCGCGGCGGCGGTCCAGGACGCGGACGTCGTCTTCGACGTGATCGGCGGCGACAACGGCCCCCGATCGCTGCGGGCGCTACGCCCCGGCGGCCTGCTGGTCTCTGCCGTGGACCGGGGCAACGAGGCACTCGCCGCCGAAGCGGCGGCGGCGGGACGGCGTTTCGTCGGCATCACCGTGGAGCCCGACTACGTCGCGCTGGAGCGGATGGCCGGCCTGGTCGCGGCCGGGAAACTCAGCCCGCACGTCGCCCGGACCTTCCCACTGGAGGACGTGGCAAAGGCGCACGAACTCGTCGCCGCTGGAAGCACCACCGGCAAGATCGTCCTCACCGTCTGACCGCGCCCACCACGGGAACGCGAAGGCGGGCCGCCTCCTGGAGGAGACGGCCCGCCTTCGGTTTCCGGATCAGCCGAGCTCGATGATCAGGTCGCCGCCCTCGACCTGCTGGACCGCGCCGATCGCCAGGCGCTTCACCCGGCCGCCCTGCGGGGCCGTGATCGCCGCCTCCATCTTCATCGCCTCGATGGTGGCGATCGTCTGGCCCGACTCCACCGCGTCGCCTTCGCCGACCGACAGCGTCACCACGCCCGCGAACGGCGCCGGCACGTGGCCGGGGTTGGACCGGTCGGCCTTCTCCGCGACCGGCAGGTTCGTGGCCACCGAGCGGTCGCGGACCTGGATCGGCCGCAGCTGCCCGTTCAGGATGGCCATCACGGTGCGGATGCCGCGCTCGTCGGGCTCGCTGATCGCTTCCAGGCCGATCAGCAGCCGCACGCCCGGCTCCAGGTCCACCGAGTACTCCTCGCCCGCGCGCAGCCCGTAGAAGAAGTCCTTGCTGCGCAGCAGGGAGGTGTCGCCGTACGCCTCGCGGTGCTCGGTGAACTCCTTGGTGGGCTTGGCGAACATCAGCCGGTTCAGGGTGCCCCGGCGGTCCGAGACGAGTCCCTCGCGGTCCTCATCGGACAGTTCCGCGAGCTTGCGCACCGCGGTGCGGCCCGCCAGCGCGCGGGTGCGGAACGGCTCCGGCCAGCCCGCCGGCGGCTCGCCGAGCTCGCCCTGCAGGAACCCGATCACCGAGTCCGGGATGTCGAACTTGCGCGGGTCGGCCTCGAAGTCGGCCGGGTCCACGCCGGCGCCCACCAGGTGCAGCGCCAGGTCGCCGACCACCTTCGACGAGGGGGTCACCTTGACCAGCCGGCCGAGGATCCGGTCGGCCGCGGCGTACATCGCCTCGATCTCCTCGAACTTGTCGCCCAGCCCGAGCGCGACCGCCTGGGTGCGCAGGTTCGACAGCTGGCCACCGGGGATCTCGTGCTTGTACACGCGCCCGGTCGGCGACGCCAGGCCCGCCTCGAAGGGCTGGTAGACCTTGCGCACCGACTCCCAGTACGGCTCCAGGTCGCACACCGCCTGCAGGTCCAGCCCGGTGGCCTGCTCGGTGTAGTCGGTGGCGGCCACCACCGACGACAGCGCGGGCTGCGAGGTGGTGCCGGCCAGCGACGCCGTCGCGGCGTCCACCGCGTCCGCCCCGGCCTGGACTGCCGCCAGGTAGGTGGCCAGCTGGCCGCCCGGCGTGTCGTGGGTGTGCACGTGGACCGGCAGGTCGAATTCCTTGCGCAGCGCGGAGATCAGCTTCGCCGCCGCCGGCGGGCGCAGCAGCCCGGCCATGTCCTTGACCGCCAGCACGTGCGCGCCGGCGTCGACGATCTGCTCGGCCAGCCGCAGGTAGTAGTCCAGCGTGTACAGCTTCTCGTCCGGGTTGGACAGATCGGCCGTGTAGCACAGCGCGACCTCGGCGACCGACTTCCCGGTGGCCCGCACCGCCTCGATGGCCGGGCGCATCTGCTCGACGTCGTTGAGGGCGTCGAAGATGCGGAAGATGTCGATGCCGGTGTCGGTGGCCTCCTGCACGAAGTGCTCGGTCACCTCGGTCGGGTAAGGCGTGTAGCCGACCGTGTTGCGGCCGCGCAGCAGCATCTGCAGGCAGATGTTGGGCACGGCCTCGCGCAGCTTCGCCAGCCGCTCCCACGGGTCCTCGGCGAGGAACCGCAGCGCCACGTCGTAGGTCGCGCCGCCCCAGCACTCCAGGGACAGCAGCTCCGGCGTCAGCCGCGCCACGTGCGGCGCGACCGCGAGCAGGTCGCGGGTGCGTACTCGGGTCGCCAGCAGCGACTGGTGGGCGTCCCGGAAGGTGGTGTCGGTGACGCCGACGGCCTTGGATTCCCGCAGCCAGCGGGCGAAGCCCTCCGGGCCGAGCTCGGTGAGGCGCTGCTTGGAGCCGGCCGCCGGCGGCACCGACAGGTCGATCGCCGGCAGCTTGTGCACCGGGTCCGGGGTGGTCGGGCGCTCGCCGTTGGGCCGGTTGACGGTGACGTCGGCGAGGTAGTTCAGCAGCCGGGTGCCGCGGTCGGCCGAGTGGCGGGCGGTGAGCAGGTGCGGCCGCTCGCCGATGAACGACGTGGTGACCTTGCCCGCGGCGAAGTCCGGGTCGTCCAGCACCGCCTGCAGGAACGGGATGTTCGTGGACACGCCGCGGATCCGGAACTCGGCGACCGCGCGGCGGGCGCGGGCGACGGCGGTGGCGAAGTCGCGGCCCCGGCAGGACAGCTTCACCAGCATCGAGTCGAAGTGCGCGCTGACGCTGGTGCCGGCGAACGCGGTGCCGCCGTCGAGCCGGATGCCCGCGCCGCCCGGCGAGCGGTAGGCGCTGATCATGCCGGTGTCCGGGCGGAACCCGTTGGCCGGGTCCTCGGTGGTGATGCGGCACTGCAGGGCCGCGCCGCGCAACCGGATCGCGTCCTGCGTCATGCCGAGGTCTTCGAGCGTCTCGCCGGCGGCGATGCGCAGCTGCGACTGCACCAGGTCTGCGTCGGTGACCTCCTCGGTGACCGTGTGCTCCACCTGGATGCGCGGGTTCATCTCGATGAACACGTGGCGGCCCTGCTCGTCGACCAGGAACTCCACGGTGCCCGCGTTGACGTAGCCGATCTTGCGGGCGAAGGCGACGGCGTCGGCGCAGATCCGTTCCCGCAGCCGCGGGTCCAGGTTCGGCGCCGGGGCGATCTCGATGACCTTCTGGTGGCGGCGCTGCACGGAGCAGTCGCGCTCGTAGAGGTGGATCACGTTGCCCGCGGCGTCGGCGAGG
The DNA here is from genome assembly GCF_053605825.1 of Saccharopolyspora sp. NPDC003752. Taxonomy (NCBI): domain Bacteria; kingdom Bacillati; phylum Actinomycetota; class Actinomycetes; order Pseudonocardiales; family Pseudonocardiaceae; genus Saccharopolyspora; species Saccharopolyspora sp. NPDC003752. Next base: position 14,937 of record NZ_JBSGJZ010000054.1, read on the forward strand.
ATCTGCACCTCGATGTGCCGCGGGTTGATGACCGCCTGCTCCAGGAAGACCGTCGGGTCGCCGAAGGCCGATTCGGCCTCGCGCATCGCGGCTTCCAGCGCCTCGCGCAGCCCGGCGGGGTCGTCGACGCGACGCATGCCGCGCCCGCCGCCACCGGCGACGGCCTTGACGAACACCGGGAACGTCATGCTCTCGGCGGCGGCGAGCAGCTCGTCGATCTCGCGGGACGGCGCCGAGGAGTCCAGCACCGGCACGCCGGCCTCGCGGGCGGCGGCGACCGCGGTCGCCTTGTTGCCGGTCATCTGCAGGATCTCGTGGCTGGGGCCGACGAAGGTGATCCCGGCTTCCCGGCAGGCGCGCGCCAGCTCGGGGTTCTCGGAGAGGAAGCCGTAGCCGGGGTAGACGGCGTCCGCGCCGGCCTCCCGCGCGGCCTTGACGATCTCCTCGACGGACAGGTAAGCGCGGACGGGATGCCCAGGCTCGCCGATCTCGTACGACTCATCGGCTTTCAGGCGGTGCAGCGAGTTGCGGTCTTCGTGGGGGAACACCGCGACCGTGCCCGCGCCTAGTTCGTACGCGGCGCGGAACGCGCGGATCGCAATCTCGCCGCGATTCGCGACGAGGACCTTGCGGAACATGCCGGCTCCTCCTGGGCAGGTGTCGGTCGGTGTGAGCACCGTACCGCGAAAATTCCCCTAACCGGGAGAACCTCTCAGGTGATGGACACCTCGCTACCTTTATGACCTGCCCAAATACTCAATTGATGCAAGGTCTAAACCAAAAGAAATCGACGCTAATTTTTCTTCTGCCGAATTTTCGATCTCTTACTAGCGCTCAGGCGTGGCGCCCGCTCCGGACTGCCGCCCGATCGGCGGCCGGCGGACCCCAGAAGACCACAAGACCGTGGATGGCGCTGAAAACCCGACCGCGACGCCGCACCGGGGAGCCACCGATGCCACCGCGCCCTCACGTTCTCGACACCAGGGCAGCCGACGTCCACGCCTGGACCGCCACCCCGCCGACCCGGCCGAGCTCCCGGTCAGGCCTGCGCACGGTGGCCTCGTTCCTCTCTCGACGCCCTGAGCCCCGCACCTGACCCCAGGCGCTGACACCGGCACGGCCCGCATCGCATTTCCGAGGCGAACGGACCGCTCACCTCACCAACCGAGACGAACGGGCCGTTCGCTCAGCTCTTCTCCAGGTACTCCGCGCGTTCGGCGTCGACGACCTCCGCGACCATCCGCGCCAGACCCGGGTGGTTCCGCAGCCGCGGGTCGTCGCCGACCACCCGGTCCGCCTCCTCGCGGGCCTGGGCGATCACTTCCTCGTCGCGCAGCAGCGACAGCATCTTCAGCCCCGACTTCCGGCCCGACTGCGCCGCGCCGAGGATGTCGCCCTCGCGGCGCAGCTCCAGGTCCAGGCGCGCCAGCTCGAAGCCGTCCGTGGTGGAGGCGACCGCGTCCAGCCGGTCCCGCGTCGTGGTACCCGCCATCGCCTCGCTGACCAGCAGGCACAGGCCCGGCGCGCTGCCCCGGCCGACGCGGCCGCGCAGCTGGTGCAGCTGGCTGACGCCGAACCGGTCGGCGTCCATGATCACCATGACGGTCGCGTTCGGGACGTTGACGCCGACCTCGATGACGGTGGTGGCGACCAGCACGTCGAGCTCGCCCGCGGCGAAGGCGCGCATCACCGCGTCCTTGTCGTCGGCGGGCAGCCTGCCGTGCAGGATGCCCAGCCGCAGGCCCGCCAGCGGCCCGGCCGCGAGCTGCTCCGCGACGTCGAGCACCGCCAGCGGCGGCCGCCGCTCCTCGCCGTCCTCCGGCGGCGGCTCCTCGCCGCCGCCGTCGCTGTCGTCCACAGCGGACTTCGCCGCTTTCTTCTTGCCCTTGCCCGGGTTCTCCTCGTCGTCGCCGATCCGCGGGCACACCACGTAGACCTGGTGCTCGGCCGCGACCTCCTCGTGGATGCGCGCCCAGGCCCGGTCCAGCCAGGCCGGCTTCTCCGCCACCGGAACGACGCTCGTGCTGATCGGCGAGCGGCCGCGCGGAAGTTCCCGCAGCGCCGAGGTTTCCAGGTCGCCGTAGACCGTCATCGCCACCGTGCGCGGGATCGGCGTCGCGGTCATGACGAGCACGTGCGGCGACGCGTCGTCCCCGCCGCGCGCCCGCAGCGCATCGCGCTGCTCGACGCCGAAGCGGTGCTGCTCGTCCACCACGACCAGGCCGAGATCCGCGAACGACACCCGGTCCTGGATCAGCGCGTGCGTACCGACGACGATCCCGGCTTCGCCGGAAGCCGCCTCCAGCAAGGCCTTCTTGCGCTGCGCCGCGTTCAGCGAGCCGGTCAGCAGCGTGACGCGGGTGGCGTTCTCCGCGCCGCCGAGCTCGCCGGCCATCGCCAGGTCGCCGAGCAGTTCCCGCAGCGATCGGGCGTGCTGCGCGGCGAGCACCTCGGTCGGCGCGAGCATCGCCGCCTGCCGGCCGGCGTCCACCACCTGCAGCATCGCGCGCAGCGCCACCACCGTCTTGCCGCTGCCGACCTCGCCCTGCACCAGGCGGTTCATCGGGTGCTCGGTGGTCAGATCGGCGGCGATCTGCTCGCCGATCTCCTGCTGCCCCTTGGTCAGCTCGAACGGCATCCGCTGGTCGAACGCCGCCAGGACGCCGTCGTCGCGCATCCGGCACACCGGCGCCGGGTGCGACTTCGCCGCGCCGCGCAGCTGCGCGAGCGCCAGCTGCACCGCCAGCGCCTCGTCCCACTTCAGCCGGTCCTGCGCGGCCTGGACGTCGCCGAAGTTCTGCGGGCGGTGGATCTTGCGCAGCGCCGACTCGAGATCGGCCAGCCCCATCCGGTCGCGCAGCTCCGCCGGCAGCGGGTCTTCGGCGCCGTCCCAGACGTCCAGCACCTGGCCCACGCACCGCGCGATGGACCACGACGGCAGGCCCTGCGCGGCCGGGTAGACCGGGAGCACCGCGGAGGCGAATTCCTCGGCCGCCGAACCGAGATCGGTCTTGTCCGCGTCGAAGAGCTGGTATTCGGGGTGCGCCAGCTGCAGCTGGTCGCGGAAGGCGGTGACCTTGCCCGCGAACATGCCGCGCCGCCCCGGCAGCAGCTCGCGCTCCCGCCACGCCTGGTTGAAGAACGTGCAGCTCAGCGAGCGGTGGCCGTCGGTGATCCGGGCCTCGACGATGGTGCCGCGGCGGGACTTCATGGTGCGCTTGCTGACCCGCTCGACCTTCGCGAGCACCGTGGCGTGCTCGCCGAGCTCCAGCCCGGCGATCGCGGTCAGCTCGCCGCGCTCGGCGTAGCGGCGGGGGTAGTGGCGCAGCAGATCCCCCACCGTGACGAGGCCCAGCGCCGAATCGAGCGCCTTGCCGGTCTTGGCGCCGAGCACCCGATCGAGCTTCGCGTCCAATGTGGTCACTGCATGTCCTCCGCCGTGCGCATCGTCACCGGTCGTCCCGCCGGGCAGGCACCCGCAAGTTATCGGACGGCACCGACGAGTCGATCAGTCGGTGGCGGCGACCCGCGCGCTCTGGCTGCCCAGCCGCCAGCCGAGCCAGCCCGCCAGCGCACCGCCCAGCAGCAGCCAGCCCTGCGCGTGGAGATCGACGGTGTCCCGGAAGTCCGTGGCGTCCAGGTTGGTGAGCGTGGTCAGCACGACGGTGCCGAGCATCAGCGAGCCGAAGACGCCCAGCGCCGCCCCGGCCCAGGCCAGGCCGCGCCGCCGCAGCACCCCGCGGACCCCGAACACGCTCCACACCGCGGCGACCGCCAGCCACCAGACGAGCTTGTCGAACAGGAAGTCGCGCAGCGAGCTGGAACTCTTCGGCGCCCCCGACGACGTCCACTCGATCGCGATGGGCTCCGGCAACCGCGCGCGCAGCAGCAGCGGGACGGCGATCATCAGCAGCGCGATGAGCACGGTCCAGCCACCGACGAACCACAGATACCGGCTTCGGACACTCACTGGACGCTCCCGGGACAGTCGAGGACCAGTAACGACAGTAGCGCCAGGCCGCCGCCACCGGTCGGCCCGGCCGGGCATCGCCGACCGGGCCGGGGCTGGTCAGGCGGCCGCGACCGGCTGCGGGGCCCGGTCCAGGCGCCACCGGCGCGTCACGAACAGCGCCAGCGCGGCCATCAGCACCCAGCCGACCAGGCCGGTGACCCCGGCGATGACCACGTTCGGCGGCTCGGCCGCGGAGCCCAGGATCATCGGCAGACCGGCGGACGCGTTGAACGAGCCGTGGCACAGCACCGCGGGCCAGACGCTGCCCGAGTACAGCCGCAACCAGCCCATCAGCACCCCGTAGATCACGCAGAACCCGGTGAACAGGACCGCCGCCCAGGCGCCGAGCTGCGGGTAGTTGTAGCCGAGCAGCGTCAGCGGTGCGTGCCAGACGCCCCAGATCAGGCCGGAGAGCAGCAGCGCGGGCCAGGTGCCGAACTCCATCAGCCGAGGCAGCAGCCAGCCCCGCCAGCCCCACTCCTCGCCGAAGGCGAGCACCGAGTTGATCAACGGCGCGAACAGGACCATCGCCACCAGCTGGATCAGCACGAGGGTCCCGACGCCGACCGGCGGGGCGCCGCCCATGGCCTCGCGCATCAGGCTGAAGTCGAAGTCCACCGCGAGGACCCCGACGGCCGCGCTCAGCGCGACGGCCGCCGCGCTGAGCAGCGGCGTGCCGAGCCAGGCGGCCAGCAGCAGCACGACCGTGCGCCCCTTGCGCGGCCCGAAGGTCAGGCCGGTCGCGCGGGCCCATTCGCGGGCCGGCACGCGGCGGTCCAGCAGTCGCACCGCGAGCACGCCCAGCGTCGGCGTGAACATCATGACTCCGGCGAGCCACGGGAAACCGCTGCCCAGGCCGCCCGCGAGCCACAGCGGCAGCGCCACCAGCCACGCGCCGCCCAGCGCCACCAGCAAGTACACCCACAGATCGCGACGTCCCACGTCGTCTCCCCTCACAGCGCCGAGCGTTCGGTGATGAGCGCGTTGACCAGTTCCGCGCCGCGTTCGGCGTGGTCGACGCTGATGTAGAAATCGCGGCCGGAGGTCAGCCGCAGGACCAGGCATTCGCCGCCGCGCAGCATGATCGCGGTGCTGCTCGGCCGAACCCGGTAACCCCAGCCGCCGACCTCCAGCGGCCGGCGGGTCCCGACCCGCGCGCCGTCGATCTTCGCCAGCGGGATCAGCCGGGCCGGCCAGCGCTGCGGCCCGAACGCGACCCGGACCCCGCGCTCGTCGATCTGCACCCGCGCCGAGGACAGGGCCAGGCAGGCCGCGCCCGCCAGCAGCGGGACCAGCACGACCGGCCAGGGCTGGAAGACGGCGGTCGCGGCCGCGGCCAGCAGCACGAGCCAGCCACCCGCGCGGAGCGCCGGGCTCGACACCGACGCCAGCCACACCGCCCGCTGGCCCGGCTTCAGCGCCAGCTCCGGCCCCTCGGCCGCGTCTTGCGCGCCCTCGTCCGGCCCCCGGTGGCAGGCGAACCAGCCGAGCCGGCCGGCGAGCGCCGCGATCAGCAGCACCGGGATCATCTGCCAGTTCATCGACCGCGCCTGCCGCCACTCGGCGACGTCGAGGTTCGCCCACACCGTCAGCGCCGCCAGGCCGATCATGAACACCGCGCCGGCGGCGAGGATGGCGCCCGCGGCGGCGCGGGTGCGGCGTACCCGCCAGCCGCGCGCGGCGTACCCGGCGACGGCCGACCCGAGCACCAGCCAGCCGATAGGCACGAAGATCAGGAAACCCGCGACCGACGTCGAATCGTCCGGCGCGCCGGCGAAGCCCCAGTGCGACGCGATCGGATCGGGCAGCCGGTCGCGGAAGGCCCGGATGCCGAAGTGGAGCACCGCCGCCACGGCCACGACCCAGAGGCCCGAGGCGGCCAGGAACCGGGTGCGGTAGGTCATTTCGCCTCCTGCGTCTGGTGGGCCACCCGACTCCGGCCCGGATGAATCCCTCATCTCTCCCCCTGCCTGATCCATTCGATGACGTCGTCCGGCCGATAGCCGTGGCGCTCGGCCTCGGCCAATAGGTCGCCGACCTTCCGCTGCAGCGCGGCCTTCGCATCCGGGCGGCGCAGCACCGTGACGCCGCGCCCGCGGCGGAACTCCAGCAGCCCCTCTTCGCGCAGCTCGCGCAGCGCGCGGAGCACGGTGTTGGGGTTGATCTGCAGCGCGACCGCCAGGTCCCGCGCGGGCGGCAGCCGATCGCCCGGCGCGACCTCGCCGTCGGTGATGGCGCGCCGGATGGCGTCGGCGGCCTGCTCGTGCAGCGGCCGCTGATCGTGCAAATCCAACGAAAGCAACATGGTGCTAATGACACTAGCACCATTCATTTCTTATGTGCCAGCAGCCTCACCGTTCGCGCAGGTCAGGACCCGTGCGTACTTCTTGTCGCCATAGCAGCAAGAAATGCACACGGGCCTGACCAGGCAAAACGCGAACGCATCGGAGCGATGCGGGTGTCGGCGGAGGTGCTACTCGACGCCGATGAGGAGCAGTGCGTCGAGGTTCCCGCCCGGGTAGTGGGCGAACTCGACCTCGGGATGGGCGTGGCGGAGGTGTCCGGCCAGCGCGTCCGGCAGACCGTCCGGGGCATCGGCCCGGACCAGCGCCGTGAGCAGCTCGCCACCGGTGGCGAGCATCCTGGTGGCGAGCTCGCGGGCCGCGACGGGCACGTCGTCGCCGATGAGCACGACCTCGCCGTCGATCAGCCCGAGCACGTCGCCGGGCAGGCAGCGGCCGACCCAGGTCAGCGCCTCGGCATCGGCGATGCGCAGCTCGCCGCGCCGCGTCGCGGCCGCCGCCTCGGCCATCGCCACCTGGTCGGCGGCCCGGCGCCGGGTCGGATCGTGCACCGCGAGCGCGGCCAGCCCCTGCACCGGCGACGCCATCGGCACCACGACCACGTCCTGCCCCTCGTCGACCGCGCCGACCCGCTCCACCGCGGCGGCCGTGGCCGCGTCGTTGGGCAGCACGACGACGTGCGCGGCGCCGGTCGCGACGAACGCCTCGCGGAGCCGCTCCTCGGTCAGCTCCGCGCCGCCGACCAGCACATCCGCGCCCTCGGCGGCGAACAGCTCTCCCAGGACGTCGTCGGTGACGCAGGCGAGCACGGCGACATCCCGCGCGAACGCGGCCTGCTGGTCGGCGAACCGGGTGACCTTGATCTTGTGCACGCGCCCGGTCCCGATGCCCGACTCGATCGCCGCCCCGATGTCGTCGCAGTGCACGTGCACGGCCCAGGAATCCGCGCCGTCACCGACCACCGACACGCAGTCGCCGAGCGCGCACAACGCAGCGCGCAGCGCCGCGACCCGGTCCTGATCGGTGTCGGCCAGCAGGTACATGACCTCGTACTCGTGCTGCGACTCGTGCTCCAGCACACCCGAATCGCCCGGCACCGGCGCCTCCGGCGCGAGCCGCTCGCCATCGCGCACCACCGCGTGCAACGCGTCGAGCACGATCACCAGGCCCCGCCCGCCGGCATCGACGACGCCGGCGCCGGAGAGCGCCGCGAGCTGGCCCGGAGTGGCGGCCAACGCGTCGACAGCCGCCCGGGTCGCGCGGTGCACGACCGCGTCGAGCTCGCCGGAACCGGCCGCGAGCGCCGCGGCGCGCAACACCGACAGCACCGTGCCCTCAACGGGCTCGGCGACGGCCTGCCTGGCCAGCTCGTCCGCGCGGGCCAACGCCACACCGAACGCCCCGCCGTCGGCTTCGGCGACGTCGCGCAACGACTCTGCGATACCGCGCAGGGCCTGTGAGAGCAGCACACCGGAGTTCCCGCACGCGCCGCCGAGCGCGCCCTTCGACAGCGCGGCGAGAACACCGCCGAGCGTGTCCGGCTCGACCGCGTCGAGCGCTTCCACCGCCGCGCGCATCGTGTGCAGCAGGTTGGTGCCGGTGTCGCCGTCGGCGACCGGGTAGACGTTGATCCGGTCGATCGCGTCGCGCTCGGCCGCCAGCCCGGCCAGCGCCAGGTCAGCCCACCTGCGGGCAGCCGCCGCAGTCAGCGTCCGCAACACCCGCGACCTCCCACGCCGCCACCTACGATCGGATTGTCCGAGACTAGTCGCTGTCCGCGCCGGGTTCGGCACGCATCGGCACTCGCCCCCACCGCCGGGAGCGCCTTCGCCGGTGGGCTACACTGATCCGGTCCCAGGGTGGCGATGACCCCGGGCAACCGGGTTCTCCGGGCTGAGGCCGCCGGTCACGGCGGTGGACAGTGAGCGCTCACGCGAGGCTGATGCGGCCGTGGTGCGCTTGCGGCTCTCATCGCTGTAACCGTCAAGCAAAGTTAAGGGGTGTCTGACGTGGCTGCCGTCTGCGACGTCTGCGGTAAGGGACCAGGCTTCGGCAACTCGGTCTCGCACTCCCACCGGAAGACCAAGCGCCGGTGGAACCCGAACATTCAGACCGTGCACGCCAAGATCGGTCTTTCGCAGCGCAAGCGCATGAACGTGTGCACCTCTTGCCTGAAGGCCGGCAAGGTCGTCCGCGGCTGAACTCGACTGCGCGCAAAACCCCGGGGCCCAGCGCCCCGGGGTTTTCTGCGTTCACGGCCTCACGAGGCGTGGTTGCGCCACTGGGGGCCTACCTTTTCCCACTCCGCGGCCCAGGCCGCGAGTCGCCTGCGGGTCACGATCAGTCGGGCCCCCATCAGGGCGACCGTGGTGACCAGCGCAGATCCGAGCAGCACGCTCGCCCCGGCCATGCCTGCCGCCTGGGTCGCCTCGGCGCGGGTCAGCGGCGGCGAGGTCGGCAGGCCCTGCTGGTCCAGCCACACCGGGACGGTTCCGGCCGCCGGGGCGCGGGCCGGTAGCTCGATGACGGCGAAGCGCTCGTCCGGCGGCTGCCCCCAGCGCACCGCGACCGGCCGGTGCGCGTTCCCGGCGCCGCCGCCGTCGCCGAGCTCGGCGACGACCGTCGCCACCACCTGGTGCTTGGCCACCTGCTCGCGATCCACGTCGGCGAGCCGGCCGCGCAGCTCGGACTGCGCCACGAACAGGGCCGCCACCACGGTGGCGACCGCGATCAGCGCGACCAGCAGCAGCGCGGCCGGCTCGAAGTAGTCGGTGCGCCGCCGCAGCGGGTTCGCGCCCGGAAATATCCTGCGGATCAGGCACCGCAGCTCGCTGCCGTTCCGGCCGGCTCTCATGACGAGCCTTCTTCCGCCCTGAACGCATCATCCGGCAAGGGCCAATGTACGACCGGGCGGAACCGAAATCCATACGCCGCGAGCAGGCAAAACGCGCCTGCGCCGGGGCTTGCTCGGCGGCACTGGGCGGCCAGGCAAGCGGCGCAGCCGCTTTCTCTTTCGCCACGCACGCAACTTGCACCGCCGCGGGTTCTCAGACGGTGCCCGCCCCTTCCGGGCTACTGGGCGAGGCCAGTCCCCGATGCCGCGTATTGGTCATACGTAAGTCGGGGCTCCCGCAGTCCAGACGGCGTCTGCAACTCCCGCAGGGGGGCCGCTACCCGCACCGCTGAGCAAAGCGAGCAGAAACCCCCTCTACGGCAGCTTCCAGTCGATGGGCTCCATGCCGCGGCGTTCGAGGATCTCGTTCACCCGGCTGAACGGGCGGGAACCGAAGAAGCCGCGGTCGGCCGACATCGGGCTCGGGTGCGGCGATTCGACGCACTCCACGCCGGGCATCAGCGGGCGCAGGTCGCGGGCGTCGCGACCCCAGAGGATCGCCACCAGCGGCTCCTCCCGCGCGGCCAGCGCGCGGATGGCCTGCGCGGTGATCTCCTCCCAGCCTTTGCCCCGGTGCGAACCGGAGTTGCGGGGCCGGACCGTCAGCGCCCTGTTGAGCAGCAGCACCCCGCGCTCGGTCCACGGCGTGAGGTCGCCGCCGGAGGGCGTGGGGTGACCGAGGTCCTCGGTGTACTCGCGGTAGATGTTGACCAGGCTGCGCGGCGGCGCGACGCCGGGCGCGACGGAGAAGCTGAGGCCGACCGCGTGCCCGGGCGTCGGGTACGGGTCCTGGCCCACGATCAGCACCCGCACGTCGTGGAACGGCTGCTGGAAGGCGCGGAGCACGTGCTCCGGGGCGGGCAGGTACGTCCGGCCCTCGGCTACCTCGGTGCGCAGGAACTCGCCCATCTTCTTGATCTGATCGGCGACCGGCTCCAGGGCTTTCGCCCACCCGGCCTCCACGAGTTCGTGCAACGGCTGTGCGACCATCCGAGCACCCTAGCGAGCTACCAAGATCGCCCTCCGGACAACCCCCGAGATCGACTTCGGACGGTCAACGTGTCGCACGTCACACTCGATGGAAGTAACATGCCGGGCGATATGGCGCACACCCGTATCCGGCTGTCACACGAAAGCACCATTTCCGCTAGTCATCCGCCGAATTCGGCTGTCAAATCGGCGACACTCCGACACAACGCGCGGGCCGCTCGATCGGTGACCTTTTGCATATAGGAAATAACATCGGAATAACGCAATCCACGGCTTTTGGTGGCCTCCACAAGGCCGCTCGGCTAGGTTCACCGGAGTTCTGAAGACCGCAAGGGTGGATGGCATGACCCGGAGGTGGGCCGCAAACTCATGACTTCGCAGGAATCAGCCGAAACATCAGCCGAGCAGCGCTCTCTGCTCCGTCGCGCGGTCGGCGCAGCGGCAATCGGCAACTGCACGGAGTGGTACGACTTCGGCGTATATGCATATGTGGCCGCATACGTGGGCCACCAGTTCTTCCCCGGCCCGCTGGAGACCATCTCGGCCTTCGGCGTCTTCGCGATCTCCTTCCTGTTCCGGCCGCTGGGCAGCCTGTTCTTCGGCCCGCTGGGCGACCGGATCGGCAGGCAGAAGGTGCTGGCGCTGACGATCCTGCTGATGTCCGGATCGACGTTCGTGATCGGCCTGCTGCCGACTTACGAAGCCATCGGCGTCTTCGCGCCGATGCTCCTGCTGCTGTGCCGGTTGCTGCAGGGCTTCTCGACCGGCGGCGAATACGGCGGCGCGGCGACCTACATCGCCGAGTTCGCGCCGGACCGCCGCCGCGGCTTCTGGGGTAGCTGGCTGGAATTCGGCACGCTCGTCGGATTCGGATTCGGCGCGCTGGTGCCGACGATCCTGATCTTGAATCTGGACACCGCCTCGATGGAAAGCTGGGGTTGGCGCATTCCGTTCCTGATCGCCGGTCCGCTCGGCGGCGTCGGTCTCTACCTGCGGAGCAAGCTGGAGGACACGCCGGCGTTCAAGAAGCTGGAAGCGACGCACCAGGTGGCCAAGTCGCCGCTGAAGGACCTGATCAAGGAATGGTGGCGGCAGCTGCTGATCCTGATGGGCATCGTGGTGCTGATCAACATCGCCAACTACACGATCCTGACCTACATGGAGACGTACCTCAAGAACACGCTCCACATAGAGCCCGGCCAGGAATACCAGGTCCTGGTCCCGCTGCTGCTCACGGTGCTGTTCATGATGGTGATCATCACGCCGGTGGGCGCGCTGTCGGACCGGGTCGGCCGCAAGCCGCTGTTCCTGTCCGCGGCGATCTGCTTCATCGTGCTGCCGATCCCGGCGTTCATGCTGATCTCCCAGGGCACCGTGCTGACCACGATCTTGGGGCTGGGCCTGCTGGCGATCGGGCACGTGCAGCTGATCGGGCCGCTGGCGGCGACGCTGCCGGCGATGTTCCCGACGAAGGTCCGCTACGCGGCCTTCTGCATCGGGTACAACATCTCGACGGCGGCCTTCGGCGGGACCGCGCCGCTGGTCAACGACGCCGTGGTCACCTCGACCGGCAACACCATGTTCCCGGCGTTCTACCTGATGGCCGCGGCCCTGGTGGCGCTGGTGCCGATCCTGCTGATGAAGGAGACGGCGAACAAGCCGCTGATGCAGGACGCGCCTGCCCCGGCGGGTTCCTCGGCGAGCTGATCGCCCCGAACGCGGAGAACCCCGATGCGCCAGTGGCGCATCGGGGTTCTCCGCGTTCGGGGAAGTCCTCGGCGATCCCGCCTCAACGCCAGTGCTCCCAGCCCGCCGGGCCCTCGTACTCGCCGCCGTCCACCGTGACACCGGCGCCCTCGGCGACCACGCCGATCGCGCGCCAGCCCTCCGGCAGCGGACGTCCCGGTGGGAACGTCGCGGCCAGCGCCTGGTCCTCGCCGCCGGTGAGCACCCAGTGCCGGGCGTCCGCGCCCAGCGCCGAGGCGACCTCGGTCAGCCGCTGCGGCACCTCGACCTGCTCGGTCCGGACGTCGATGGCCACCTGCGACGCCTCCGCGATGTGCCCGAGATCGGCCAGCAGCCCGTCCGAGGTGTCCACCATGGACGTCGCGCCCGCGACGGCCGCCTGCGGCCCCGCCGCGTACGGCGGCTCCGGCACGCGGTGCGCGCCGACGACCGCGACCGGCGAGCGGAAACCCCGCCCCAGCACGGCCAATCCGGCCGCCGACCAGCCCAGCCGGCCGGCCACCGCGACCACGTCCCCCGGCCGCGCGCCCGACCGCGTCACCGGCTCCCGGCCCTGCAGGTCGCCCAGCGCTGTGATCGAGATCGTCAGTGAGGTCGCCGACACCATGTCGCCGCCGACGATGCCGATGCCGACCCGCTGTGCTTCTTCCCACATGCCCGCGGACAGCTCGTCGACCACGTTCGTCGGCAGGTCCGGGGAGCAGGCCAGGCCCACCAGCAGGCCGGTCGGCACCGCGCCCATCGCGGCGATGTCCGAGAGGTTCACGGCCACGGCCTTGCGGCCCACCTGCTCCGGTGTCGACCAGTCGAAACGGAAGTGCACCCCTTCGACCAGCACGTCGGTGGCGGCCACCACCCGGCCGTCCGGGGCCGCCAGGACCGCGGCGTCGTCACCCGGCCCGATTAACGTGCCAGGTGACTGCGGCCGCCCGGCCGTAACCCGATCGATGAGGCCGAACTCACCCAACTGGGAAACGGTCTGTGCGTCCTGCGATGAATCAGGACCCAACTGGGACCTTCCTTCCTTGAGCATCCGCTCGGTCCGATGGGGTAGCTTTCTGCCAGTTTCCTACCCCGAGCACATCGGCCACACGAAGGGGCACGCCGTGGTTCAGGCATACATCCTCATCCAGACCGAAGTTGGCAAGGCCGCCGCGGTCGCCAGCGAGATCAAGGACTTCGCCGGCATCATCAGCGCCGAAGACGTCACCGGCCCGTACGACGTGATCGTGCGCGCCGAAGCCGAGAACGTCGACCTGCTCGGCAAGATGGTCGTGGCGAAGATCCAGAACGTCGAAGGCATCACCCGCACCCTGACCTGCCCCGTGGTGCACCTGTGACGATCCGTCACTGAACTGGTTCCGCGTCGCCGGGGATCTCCCGCAGCGGCGCGAGCCACCCCCGGGCGGCGGCGCCGCTCGAAGAAAGCGCGGGTGGGCAGCCCGCACCAGAGTGGAGCACGGCCGGGCCGGTGACCGCACCCGGCGGCGGCCGTGCTGTAGTGGACGACGTGGTTCACCAATCAGCGCCCGGATTGCCCCGGCCGGTGTTGATCGTGGCGATCACGCTCGGCGCACTCCTCGCCCTGGCGGTCGCCGGCGTCGGCGCGTACGGCTGGTACGGCGAGCACCAGGCGCAGCAAGCCCAAGCGGAAGCGGAAGCGGCCCGGCGAAGCGGGCCGCTTCCGCTCGCGCCCGTCCCGGCGCCGAAGGCGTCGTCGCCGGAGTGCGCGGCGGTGCTCGAAGCGCTGCCGCGCGAGCTCGCCGTGGGCGACGCGCGCGTGCCGCGCCGCGCCCTGGCGGAGCCGGCGCCGGCGGGAACCGTCGCGTGGGGAGATGCGAAGCACGACCCGCTGACCGTGCGGTGCGGCATCGACGCCCCGCAGGAGCTGACGCCGACGGCGCAGCTGCTGGACGTCTCCGGCGTCAGCTGGCTGGAGATCAACCAGGGCGGCGACACCTCGTGGCTGGCGGTCGACCGCCCCGTGTACGTCGCGCTCACCGCCCCGGAGGGCACCGGGACCGGCCCCATCCAGGACCTCTCCGAGATCCTCCGCAACACCTTCCCCAAGCAGCCGGTCTTCCCGTAACCGGCACCACACGAGCGAACGGCCCGTTCACCTCGCCTGACGAGGTGAACGGGCCGTTCGCTCGCGGGTCAGCGGAGGCCGGTGCCCCGGGAGATCGCCGTTTCGACGAGGGTGGTCAGCAGGGTCCGGTAGTCGACGCCCGTGTCCGCCCACATCCGCGGGTACAGCGAGATCGCCGTGAAGCCCGGCATCGTGTTGACCTCGTTGACGATCAGCTCGCCGTCCTCGGCGAGGAAGAAGTCGACCCGCGCCAGGCCCTGGCAGTCCAGCGCGCGGAAGGCCCGCACCGCCGCGGCGCGCAGCTCCTCGATCGCGTCGTCGCCGATCTTGGCCGGGATGTCGAACTCGGTGACGTCGTCGAGGTACTTGGACTCGTAGTCGTACCAGTCGGATTCGCCGGTGACCCGCAGCTCGGCGGGCAGCGACGCCTCGATCCGGCCGTCCGGGAACTCCAGCACGCCGCACTCGATCTCGCGGCCCACCACCGCCGACTCGATGATCACCTTCGGGTCGGTGCGCCGCGCCTCCGCGATCGCCGCGTCCAGGTCCGCCCAGTCGGTGACCTTGGTGATGCCCAGCGACGATCCGGCCCGCGTCGGCTTGACGAACACCGGCAGCCCGAGCCGTTCGCGCTGCCGCTCGTCCAGCGTGGCCTGATCGCGGCGCAGCACCTCGAAGCGCCCCACCCCCAGGCCCTCCGCGGCGAGCAGCTTCTTGGTGTACTCCTTGTCCATCGACACGGCGCTGGAGAGCACGCCCGCCCCGACGTAGGGCACGTCGGCCATCTCCAGCAGCCCCTGGATGGTGCCGTCCTCGCCGAACGCGCCGTGCAGCACCGGGAACACCACGTCGACCGACGACAGCACCTCACCGCCGCGGCCCGGTTCCAGCAGCACCAGCTCGCGGCGGGTGGGGTCGCCGGGCAGCGCGAGCGCGGTGTTCGGCGCGACCTCGGGTGCCTGGCGGTCCCGGATCTCCAACTGCTTCGGGTCGTCGGTGCCGAGCACCCAGGCGCCCTCTCGGGTGATGCCGACCGGCAGGATCTCGAAGCGGTCCTGGTCCAGGTGCGCGAGCACGCTACCGGCGGACACGCAGGAAATGCCGTGCTCGGTGCTGCGCCCGCCGAAGACGACGGCCACCCGGGTCTTGCGCTGTGTCATGCGCCGGACCCTACCTGCCGTGCCGAAGGCCCGTTTCACAAAGGTTGACCGGTTCGCAGTGGAACCGATCGACTCCCCCGCCGTGAGCGAGCTGTTTCACGCGTTCCCGCACAGCCGGGCCAGAATCGGCAGCGCGCGTTCCAGTTCATCGCGCGAGCACGCGGCGTAGCCGAGCGCCAACCCGAACCACTGCTGCGGACCGCAGTGGTGCCGCCGCAGGCCGTCGAGCACCAGTCCGTGCTCCGCCGCCATCGCGACCACGTGCTGCTCGGTCTCCGCATCCGGCAGCGGCAGCACCACGTGCGCCCCGGCGCGGTCGCCGAACACCTCGACGCCTTCGGCGGCGAGCTTCTCCACGACGAACGCCCGGCGCTGCGACAGCTCCCGCCGCAGGCGTCGCAGGTGCCGTCCGAGGTCGCCGTGGCGGGCGAGCTCCACCAGCACGCGCTGCCCCGCCGGAGCCGGGCTGGTCCCGGTGCGATCGCGGTGCTGCAGCACGCAAGCCGCGACGTCGTCGGGCGCCAGCATCCAGCCCACGCCCAGGGTCGGGGTGAGGATCTTGCTCGTCGTGCCGAGGTGCACGACGACGTCCGGGGCCATCGACGCGAGCACCGGCAGCGGCGCCACGTCGTAGCGGAGCTCGCCGTCGTAGTCGTCCTCGATGATCAGCCAGCCCTCGGCGCGCGCCCGCTCCACCAGCGCGATCCGGCGCTCCGCCGGCAACCGGCCGCCGATCGGGTACTGGTGCGCGGGCGAGCAGTAGACCGCTTGCACGCCGCGCGGAATGGCGTCGACCACGATGCCCGCGTGATCGACCGGTGCGGCCACCACCCGCACGCCCACCGACCGCAGCGCGCCGACCGCCCGCTGATATCCGGGCTCCTCCACGGCGACCGCCGCGCCGCGGCGGAGCACCGAGCCGGCCAGCTCGACGACCGCCGCCGTGGTGCCGCCGGTGGCCAGCACGTTGTCCACCGTCAGCCCGCCGACGACCAGACCGCGGTGGCGCAGCAGGTGCTCGGTGATGGCCTCGCGGTATTCGATCGACCCGCCGCGATGCGGCTTCGAATCGGGCGGGGTGTCCGCCGCCGCACGCCAGGCCCGCCGCCACGCCGCCCGGTCGACTCCGCCCGCCCACGGCACGCCGGGCGTCAGCACCACCATCGGCTCGTCCGCCTGCCGCGCGCCGCGGTCGGCGCCGGCGGGGGCCCCGGTCCGCGATCCGGGCGGGCTGGTCGTGACGTAGGTGCCCGAGCCGTGCCGTCCGGCGATCCAGCCCTCGGCGTGCAGCTGCTCGTAGGCCGCGGCGGTCACCGTGCGGCTCACTTCGAGGTGCCGCGCGAGCGCGCGCGTGGACGGCAGGCGGTCGCCGCCGCGGAGCTGGCCGAGGGTGGCGGCGTGCCGCAACGCGTCGGCGAGCTGAACGGCGAGCGGGCGCGGATCGTCGCGGCGCAGCTCGATGGCCAGCTCCAGCAGCGGGGAGCTGGCTGCGGGCACGGAATGTGGCATTTCGAAATTCTCCCTGATTGGCACTTCGATAATGCCACTTGCTGAAAGATCCTGTCCCTCGTGACCCGACAGCTCTCCACCACCGAACGGACCACCATCCGCCGCGGCAGCGACCGGGCCCGCACCGAGCGCAGCGAGCTGCACGCCGCCCTGGACGACGGCCTGATCTGCCACCTCGGCCTGCTGGTCGACGGCTCGCCCCGGGTCGTGCCCACAGGCTACGGACGCAGCGACGACACGCTCTACGTGCACGGCTCGACCGGCGCGCGCAGCCTGCGGGAGGCCGCCGAGGGTGTCGAGGTGTGCGTCACGGTGACCCACCTCGACGGGATCGTCTACGCGCGCTCGCTGTTCCACCACTCCGTGAACTTCCGCTCCGCGATGATCCACGGGCGCGCCCGGAACGTCGTCGACGACGACGAGAAGCTGCGGGCGCTGCGGGTGATCACCGAACAGCTCGCGCCGGGTTCGTGGGACCACGCGCGGCAGCCGAACAAGCGGGAGCTGGCCGCGACGGCGGTTCTCGCCGTCGACCTCGCCGAAGCCGCGGTGAAGGTCCGCAGCGGCGGCCCCAGCGACGACACCGAGGACGTCGAGGCGGGCAAGGCGTGGGCCGGGGTGCTGCCGCTGCGCATGCACTGGGGTGCGCCGGAATCCGCGCCGGACCTGCCGGCGGGGTTCGAGGTGCCGCGGCACGTCGGCGAGCGGCAGTACCGGGCATGAGCGTCGTGGAACTGGAAGACGTCGAGCCCGCCTACCCGGTGCTCCGCGAGCTGCGCCCGGATCTGGCTTCGCCGGAGGAGTTCCGCGCGCAGGCGGAGCAGCAGCGGGCGGCGGGTTACCGGCTGATCGCGTCGCTCGACGGCGACGGCGAGGTCGCCGCCGTCGCCGGGTTCCGCACCGGGCGGTCGTTCGCGTGGGGCCGCTACCTGTACGTCGACGACCTCGTCACCCTGCCGACGGCCCGGAAGCAGGGGCACGCGAAGGCGCTGCTCGACTGGATCGACACGGAGGCGCGCAGACTCGGAATCGGGGAAATCCACCTGGATTCGGGCACGCACCGCCACGACGCGCACCGCCGCTACCTCGGGACGGGATTCGCGATCGCGGCCTTCCACTTCTCGAAACCCGCGCCCGGGGACTGAGTCCCCGCGGCCGGGTCGATTGTGGACACGGCGCGAAAGCCGTTGCGGCGCGGGGCGCCCGGTCCCCCGGGTGCCCCGCGCGCGTCACCGCGCCTGGTGGAGGCCGGTGACCGGGTCGTGGGTGTAGAGGGTCATCCCGGCCCGGGCCGGGCGGTAGACGTGGACGCTCACCGCGGGGTCCGGTCCGTTGTTGTGCACCTGGTGCACGTAGTTCGGGCCGAAGACGCGGGACTGGCCCGCGGTCAACGGGTGCAGCACCTCGGCGCCCCGGGGTTGGACGACGCGCTCGGTCAGGTTGCCGGTGATCACGGTGAAGGCGCCGGTGGCGCCGCCGTGGTCGTGCAGTTCGGTGTGCTGGCCGGGCAGCCAGCTCAGCAGCCACGCCTCGTAGCTCTCGGTGCGCGCGAGCAGGCCCGACCAGCGCTGGTCCGGGTCGTAGCGCAGCAGGTGCGTCCACGAGCCGCGGTCGGCGGCGAGTTCCCGGGCGATGCGGACCGGGTGCGCGATGGAGAGATCGGCAGGTGCGGCAAGGGTATTCGGCGGAACGGCGAACACGGCGGATGTCCTTCGGGATCGTGATGAGCCCCGGGCCGTCGGCGCGCGTGCGTGCGCGCCCGGAAACGCCCGGGAATTACGGGAGAACGATCAACACGAAGAACACAGACAGAGCGCGCTGGCGACGCGGCGCAGGTCGATGTGACCCCGTCGATCGGTCATAGCACGCAGCAACACGTGGAGAACTGAACCAGTCCGCGGGGACCCGCGTCAACTCGAACCCGCAAGATCTCACACCACGGTGACGAATCCCGCCCGCAAGCACTGGAGCGGCCGCAGAGGCTGACGACTCACTCTGCACAGCGGCGTACCTCGCGGGGTGCTGCGAAGTCAACGGCCTGTTCACCTCGATAGACGAGACGAACAGGCCGTTCACCTCACCGAAACAACGGCGCGAGGCGGGGCCGGAAAGCGGCTACGCCAGGGCTTGGAGGACGTCGGCGACCAGGTCGGCGGGGTCTTCGCAGCCCGCCGAGAACCGGACGAAGCCCTCCGGCACCGGGTCGCCCCACTGGGCCCGGCGGTCGACCGTGCTGTGCAGGCCGCCGAAGCTCGTCGCCGCCACGACCAGCTCGCTGCGCCGGACGAATTCCTCGACTGCCCGCGCATCGGCCAGCTCGAACCGGAACACCCCGCCCCAGCGGCGCATCTGCCGCCGGGCGAGCTCGTGCGACGGGTCGCCGGGCAACCCCGGCCAGCGCAGCCCGGACACCGCCGGGTGCTCGCGCAGCGCCTCGACGAGCGCCGCCGCGTTCTCGGCCTGCCGCGCCAGGCGCAGGTCCAGCGTGCCCATGCTGCGGTGCGCCAGCCAGGTCTCGAAGGGGCCGGGGATCGAGCCGGAGAGCGTCCGCGCCCGCACCAGCCGCTGCGCCAGCTCCTCGTCGCGGACCGACACGTGCCCCATCAGGATGTCGCTGTGCCCGGACAGGGCCTTGGTGTCGCTGGCCACCACGACGTCCGCGCCCAGCGCCAGCGGCCGCTGCCCGAGCGGCGTCGCCGTCGTGTTGTCCACCGCCAGCAGCGCGCCCGCCGCGTGCGCGCGCTCCGCGAGCTCGGCGATGTCGCAGACGTCCAGCCCCGGGTTCGACGGGGATTCCAGCAGCACCAGGCGAACCCCGGCGAAGACGTCGTCGTGCCAGGGGCCGGGCGTGTCGATCTCGCGGACGTCCAGCTCCAGCTCGGCGAGCTCGTCGCGGACGAACTGGCGCGTCGCGTAATACCCGTCGCCGGGCAGGATCAGCGCGTCGCCGGGGCGGAGCACCGCGCGCAGCAGCGTGCTGATCGCCGCCATGCCCGATGGCAGCAGGACGCAGTGCCCGCCGTCCAGGTCGCCGATGGCCGACTCCAGCGCCCGCCAGGTGGGATTGCCCGCCCGGCCGTAGAAATCGGCGGCCTGGACGTCCTCGCCCAGGTGGAACGGCGCGGCGAAGACCGGGCCCGGCAGCAGCGGCGTCCCGCCGGCCGGCTCCGGGTGCCCGCCGCGCACGCAGCGCGTGCCGTCGCCAAGATCCGATGTGCTCACAAGTTCTCCCATCGCGAGTTCGGCGCCCCCTCGCGGTAACGGTTGTCGTGAGTGGTGATGGCCGCTCCGGCGACCACAATCGCTCACGACCTAGCCGCCCGTCACTCCGGCTTGCGCTCGCGGCCGAGCAGTTCGGCGGCCGCGGGTGCGGGCGCGAGGCCCTCGTGGCACACCCGGTGCACCACGTCCGTGATCGGCATCTCGACGCCGTGCCGCGCCGCCAGCTGGCGGATCGACGAGCACGACTTCACGCCCTCGGACACCTGCCCGTGCGCGGCCTCCTGCGCCTGCGCCAGCGTTTCGCCGCGCCCCAGCCGCTCGCCGAAGGTCCGGTTGCGCGACAGCGGCGACATGGCGGTGGCGACCAGGTCGCCCAGCCCGGCCAGGCCCGCGAACGTCATCGGGTCGGCACCCAGCGCGACGCCGAGCCGGGTCGTCTCGGCCAGGCCGCGGGTGATCAGCGAGGACATCGTGTTGTGCCCGAAGCCCAGCCCGGCGGCCATCCCGCAGGCCAGCGCGATCACGTTCTTGCACGCCCCGGCGATCTCGATGCCGACGAGATCCGTGTTGGTGTAGGGCCGGAAGTACGGCGTCGAGCAGGCGTGCTGCAGCGCGACGGCCCGGTCGTGGTCCGGGCAGGCCACCACGGTCGCGGTCGGCTGCTCGGCGGCGATCTCCTTGGCCAGGTTGGGACCGGAGACCACCGCGACGTGCTCCATCGGCACGTCCGCGACCTCGCCGATCACCTCGCTCATCCGCTTCAGCGTGCTCAGCTCGACGCCCTTGGCCAGGCTCACCAGCGTCGCCTCCGGCGGCAGCAGCGGCTGCCAGCCGGCGAGGTTCTCGCGCAACGTCTGGCTGGGCACCGCGAGCACCACCGCGCCGGCGCCGTGCACCGCCTCGGCGGCGTCCTCGGTGGCGCGCAACGTCGACGGCAGCCGGATGTCCGGCAGGTACGCGGCGTTGCAGCGAGTTTCGTTGATCTCCGCGGCGACCTCCGCGCGCCGCGCCCACAGGACGACGTCGTTGCCCGCGTCGGCGAGGACCTTCGCGAACGTGGTGCCCCAGGATCCTGCGCCGAGGACGGTGATCCGCTCAGGCCGCGCCATCGTCGCCCCGGCTCTTGCGGGCGCTGCTGTAGAAGTCGGCGGGCGGCTGCTCGCCGCGGATCTCGCCGAGCAGTTCCCGCACGCGGGTCATCGCCAGCTGCGTGACCTCGCGCAGCGCCTGCGTGTCGTGCTCCATGCCGCGGTAGGCCGACAGGTCCAGCGGCTCGCCGAAGACGAGCTCCACGGTCTTGCGCGGGAAGGGCCGGAACCGCTTCTTGTAGTGGTCGTAGACATCGCGGGTGCCCCACCGGGCGGCCGGGATCACCGGGATGTCGTGCGCCAGCGCCAACCGCGCCACCCCGACCTTCGGCGTCATCGGCCAGCCGTCCGGGTCCTTGGTGATGGTGCCGTCGGGGTAGATCACGATCGCCTTGCCGCGCTCCAGCGCGTTGTGCGCGTCCTGCAGGCTCTTCTGCGCGTCGGCGGTGCCGCGGTAGACGGGGATCTGGTCGACCCCCACCAGGACGCTCTTGAGCACCGGCACGTTCCAGAGCGTGTTCTTCGCGAGGAACCGCGGCACCCGGCCGGCCCGGTGCACGGTGACGGCGTCGAAGATCGGGTCCAGGTGCGAGACGTGGTTGAACACCAGCAGCGCCGGGCCCTCGGCGGGGATGCGCTCCAGCCCGGTCACCTTGGTGCGGGCCAGCGCGGCGGTCAACGGGTAGAACACACCGCGGGCGAGGCCGAGCCAGAACTTGCCCATGCCCTGCGCCTTTTCGCTGGTCTGCCTCCGCTGGCGCCGGAGGCTCTTCGGTTCCGCCACGGCATCTCCTTCAACTGGTCGCAAGCGCCCCGACAAGTTACCTGCCGGGCCGGGTCGCCGGACATCCCGCACGGCGGAAGCCGGATGCCGCCGGAGCGGTGCCGGTCCGGGGCCGCGCGACGGCAAGATGGCAGACGTGACCGCAGGTTTGTACCTCATAGTGCCGATCAAGCCGCTGCACCTGGCGAAGTCGCGGCTGCTGGGCACCGCCGAGCGGGGCGCGGCGCACGCCGACCTGGTCACGGCCGTGGCCTTGGACACAGTGACGGCCGCGCGCCGGGCGGCCGGTGTCGCCGGAGTCGTCGTGGTGACCTCCGACCCGACGCTCACCGAGACGTTCGCCGCCGAGGGCGTCGAGGTGCTCCCGGACACCCCGGCGGCCGGGCTGAACGCCGCGTTGCGGCACGGCGACGCCGAGTTGCGGCGGCGCGGGGTCGCGACGCGGGTCGGCGCGCTGCAGGCGGACCTGCCCGCCCTGCGCCCCGCCGAGCTCGCCGCCGCGATCGCCGCCGCCGGTGACGACCGCTCGTTCTGCCCGGACCGGCACGGCACCGGCACCACGCTGCTGCTGGCGGAGCCCGGCGGGCCGCTCGCGCCCCGGTTCGGTCCCGGCTCGGCGGACGCGCACGCCGACTCCGGGGCGAAAACGCTCCTCGGGCAGTGGGACTCGCTGCGCTGCGACGTCGACACGGAGGCCGACCTGGCCGCCGCGGCGGCGCTCGGCCTCGGCCCGCACACGGCCCGCAGGGTGTCGTGACGGCGCCCTCCGAGCTGCCGCGAGAGACGCGGCGTTCAGCGGCTCGTACGTGAATGTTCATCCACAACCGTGAACATCACACGCGCACCTCAGAAGTCGAGGAGAACCGCCCGGATGAGCGACAATGGGAGGGTGAGCACCGACAGCAGCGACCGGATCCCGAAGCCGCCAGCCAAGCGGACCTCCAGCGGCCGGACGCGTCGCGCGCCTCGCGCGGCCGGACGCGTCGGAAACCCGGTCGCTGCCGAGGCGCCGGCGACCGCCGACCGCGCCACCGCCGACGGTGCCCGGGTGCCCTCCGCCCCGCCCGCGGTGACCCGCGCGGCGGCCACCACCGACCTGCCCGAAGACCGCTACCTCAACCGCGAACTGTCGTGGCTCGACTTCAACGCGCGGGTGCTGGCGATCGCCGAGGACCAGTCGCAGCCGGTGCTGGAGCGCACCAAGTTCCTCGCGATCTTCGCGTCCAACCTGGACGAGTTCTACATGGTCCGGGTCGCCGGGCTGAAGCGCCGCGAGGAGACCGGCCTCTCGGTGCGCAGCGCCGACGGGCTCACCCCGCACGAGCAGCTGGTGCGGATCGCCGCCCGCAACCAGGACCTGATGGAGAAGCTGAGCCGCGTCTTCCTCGACGAGCTGCTGCCGGAACTGGCGGCGCACGGCGTCCGGATCCTGCGCTGGGCCGAGCTGGAAACCGCCGACCAGGACAGGCTGACCCGCTATTTCGAGGACCACATCTTCCCGGTGCTTACCCCGTTGGCGGTCGACCCGGCGCACCCGTTCCCGTACATCTCGGGGCTGTCGCTGAACCTCGCGGTCACCGTCGCCGACCCGGACGCCGGGCTGCGGCGCTTCGCGCGGGTCAAGGTGCCGGACAACGTGCCGCGGCTGATCCGCGTCGAAACCGACCGGGAGAACGAGCACGCCACCTTCCTGCCGCTGGAGGAACTCATCGCGGCGCACCTCGGGAAGCTGTTCCCCGGGATGCGGGTCGCCGAGCACCACATCTTCCGCGTCACCCGCAACGCCGACCTGGAGGTCGAGGAGGACCGCGACGAAGACCTCCTGCAGGCCATGGAGCGGGAACTCGCGCGCCGCCGCTTCGGGCCGCCGGTGCGGCTGGAAGTGACCGACACGATGAGCGAGAACATGCTCGAACTCCTGCTGCGCGAGCTGGAGGTCGACCAGCACGACGTGGTGGAGGTCAAGGGACTCCTGGACCTGTCCTGCCTGTTCCAGCTGGACCGGTTGCACCGCCCGGACCTCAAGGAATCGCCGTTCGTGCCCGCGACGCACCCGGCGTTCGCCGAAGGGCAGACGCCGAAGAGCATCTTCTCCACGCTGCGCGAGGGCGACGTGCTGGTGCACCACCCCTACGACTCGTTCTCCACGTCGGTGCAGCGGTTCATCGAGCAGGCCGCGGCGGATCCGCACGTGCTGGCCATCAAGCAGACGCTGTACCGGACCTCCGGCGACTCCCCCATCGTCAACGCGCTCATCGACGCCGCCGAGGCGGGCAAGCAGGTGGTGGCGCTGGTGGAGCTGAAGGCGCGGTTCGACGAGCAGGCCAACATCCAGTGGGCGCGGACCCTGGAGCGCGCCGGCGTGCACGTCGTCTACGGCCTGGTGGGGTTGAAGACGCACTGCAAGACGGCACTCGTGGTGCGCCAGGAGGGTTCCACGATCCGCCGCTACTGCCACCTGGGCACCGGCAACTACAACCCGAAGACCGCGCGGATCTACGAGGATCTGGGCCTGCTGACCGCCTCGCCGGAGATCGGCGCGGACCTCACCGACCTGTTCAACGTGCTCACCGGCTACGCCCGGCACGGCGAGTACCGCCGGATCCTGGTGTCGCCGCAAGGCATCCGCAACGGCATCGTGGAGCGCGTCGAGGACGAGATCGAGCGGGCCCGGCGGGGTTTGCCGTGCGGCATCAGGATGAAGGTGAACTCGCTGGTCGACGAGCAGATCATCGACACCCTCTACCGGGCTTCGCTGGCCGGCGTGCCGGTGCGCGTGGTGGTGCGCGGGATCTGCTCGCTGAAGGCCGGTGTCGAGGGGCTCAGCGAGAACATCGAGGTGCGCTCGATCCTGGGCCGCTTCCTGGAGCATTCCCGGGTGTTCCACTTCGTCGGCATCGACGAGCACTGGCTCGGCAGCGCTGACATGATGCACCGGAACCTGGACCGGCGGATCGAAACCCAGGTCCGGGTGACCGACGTGAAGCTCACCCGCCAGCTCGACGCGATGCTGGATTCGGCGCTGCACCCGGCGACCCGCTGCTGGGTGCTCAACGCGAAGGGCGACTGGGAGGCGTCGCCGCGCAGCGGGGAGCAGGTCCGCGATCACCAGGTGGAAATGCTGCGCATGCACGGTGCGAAGGTGTCCTGAGGAAGATGAGCACGACCGAGAACCAGCCGGTGCCCGGCGGAATCGACGAAGAAGCGTCCGCACCGGTCCGGGCGGCCGGCGCCGTGCTGTGGCGCGCGGGCGCCGGCGGTACCGAGGTGGCGCTGGTGCACCGGCCCCGCTACGACGACTGGTCGCTGCCGAAGGGCAAGCTCGACCCGGGCGAGCTGCCCGCGCACGCGGCGGTCCGCGAGGTGGCCGAGGAGACCGGGTTTCCCTGCGTGCTGTCGCGATTCCTGACCCGGGTGGACTACTCGGTGCCGGTGGCCGGCGGCGGCCGGGCCCCGAAGGTCGTCGACTACTTCACAGCCCGGGCCGGCGACGGGGCGTTCACGCCGAACGACGAAGTGGACGAGCTGCGCTGGCTGCCCACCGGCCGGGCTCGGGAGCTGCTGAGCTATCCGCACGACGCCGGGGTGCTCGACGCATTCGAGGAGTCGCCCGCCGAATCCGCGACCGTGTTGCTGGTGCGGCACGCGAAAGCAGGCAAAAGGTCCGAATGGACCGGAGACGACAACCTGCGCCCGCTCACCGAAGCCGGACAGCGGCAGCGCGACGCATTGCATTCGCTGTTGTCGTTGTTCGGTCCCGCCCGTATCTATTCCGCGCCGCGACTGCGCTGCGAACAAACGGTGGCGCCGATCGCGGCGGACCTCGGAATCGGGATTGCGACCGAGCCGCTCTTTTCCGAAGAGGGCTATCTCGGCGATCCGGACGCGGCCGCCGACGTGCTCCGCAGGGTGGCCGGCGGCCCCGGCACGGCGGTGGTGTGCAGCCAGGGCGGCGTGATCCCGGACCTGGTGGCGCGGCTGGCCGATTCCGCCGACCTGTCGCTCGGCGAGGTGGCCAGCCGGAAGGGCAGCGTCTGGACGCTGACGTTCGCCCGGGACCGGTCTTGCGGGAACGGCAGCGCCCCGGCGCTGCGACTGGCCGCGGCGGACTACCTCGCGGACCCGCTGGCCTGAGAGCCTGTTCTGCTCCTCTTGCGTGGCGGCGCCAGTGGCGGCCCTGCGGGAGTTACAGACGCCGTCTGGACCCCGGGATCCCCGACTTGCGTGACCAATGCGCGGCTTCGGGGACTGGCCTCGCCCAGTAGCCCAGAAGGGCGGGCACAGCCTGAGAACCCGCAGCGGTGCAAGCCGCGCAGGTGAGCCAAGCGGCCGCGCCGCTTCAAGAGCAAAACCAGGCTGTGCAGGAGACGGATGCGTCGGCGAATTCGGTGCCGGCGAATGATCCGCCGACGCCCCGGCTCCCACTGACGACCGCGACCGCACCAGCACCGAACCGGCCGGGCCGGTGGTGTGCTGCGCGGGCGCTGTCCGGCGCTGATCGCGCCGTGTGGACGTTGCGCGCCGTCCACGGGTGAATCTGTGCGAACGCCGGCGCCCCGGCGGTCACGGCCTTCTCAAGCGGTTTTCCGGGCATCGCCTGACGTCGGGGCGATGACCGGACGACCGGGGAACGCCGTGAGCGGGCGGCTGGTGACCCCTTGCCGGGTCATCTCGCCGCCCGCTCGGTCCACTGGTGCTCGCTGCAGCAGCGAGCAGTCACTTCTTCGTGGACTTGCGCGTCGTCGTCGCCTTCTTGGTCGCCGGACGGGTCGTCTTGGCCGTCGACTTCGTGGCGGCCTTGGCCGTCGTCGCCCGCTTCGCGGTGGACTTGGCCGGGGTCGCCTTGGCGGTGGACTTCGCCGGGGCCGCCTTGGCCGGGGTCGCCTTGGCGGTGGTCGCCTTGGTGGCGGTCCGCTTCGGGGCGGCCTTGGTGGCGGTCGCCTTCGCCGTGGTGGCGCGGGTCGCGGTCTTCGTCGCGGCGGCACGCGTGGTGGTGGCGGCCTTGGCGCGAGTACCGGCGGCGGCCTTGGCGGCGCCCGCGGTCTTCGTGGTGGCACCACGGGTGGTGGCCGCCTTCGCCGTGGTGGCGCGCGGCAGTTTCCGCTGTCCGCCCACGACTTCCTTGAACTGGGTGCCGGCGCGGAAGGCGGGGACGTTGGTCTTCTTGACCTTCACGCTCTCACCGGTGCGCGGGTTGCGAGCGGTGCGTGCGGCGCGGGCCCGCTTCTCGAAAACGCCGAAGCCGGTGATGTTGACCTTTTCGCCCTTGTTGACGTTGCGAACGATGATGTCCACAACGCTTTCCACAGCCTGGCTGGCGGTCTTCTTGTCTCCGAGGCGTTCTGCCAGAGCCTCGATGAGTTGGGCCTTGTTCACTTCAGTCCCTCCCAGGACACAACAACGGCCCCGTTGGGCCGACTCAATGTCAACGGTAAAGCCCCGGACAAACAAATGCCATTCGCCACGCCTCATTTTTTCGTTGGGGCGTGGGCATTCGCGTCCGGGCAACGGGGTCCGCAGAGCTCCTGGAGCAACTGTTCAGTTGTCCCTCGGCGGGCGAGTTTTTCCTTTCACAACAGGAAAAACTCGCCCCCGAAAGGCACCTCGATCAGCCCTGGTGGGCGGGCAGGGTCGCCGGTTTGAAGCTCGGCCGGGCCTGCTCAAAAGTGTCGATCGTCTCGGCGTGCCGGAGGGTCAGACCGATGTCGTCGAGCCCTTCCAGCAGCCGCCAGCGCGTGTAGTCGTCGATGCTGAAGGGCACCGTGAGGTCCTTGGCTTGCACCGTCCGCTGCTCCAGATCCACCGTCACGGCGGTACCCGGCTCGCTCTCCAGCAGCTTCCACAGCAACTCCACATCGGACTGCTCGCACTGGGCCGCCAGCAGCCCCTGCTTGCCCGAGTTGCCGCGGAAGATGTCCGCGAAACGGCTGGAGATGACCACCCGGAAGCCGTAGTCCTTCAACGCCCACACGGCGTGCTCGCGCGACGACCCGGTGCCGAAGTCGGGCCCGGCGACCAGCACGCTGCCGGCGCGGAAGGGCTCCTGGTTGAGGATGAAGTCCTCGTCCCCGCGCCAGGCGGCGAACAGGGCGTCCTCGAACCCGGTCCGGGAAACCCGCTTGAGGTAGACGGCCGGGATGATCTGGTCGGTGTCCACGTTGGACCGGCGCAGCGGGACGCCGACCCCGGTGTGCGTCTTGAACGGTTCCATCGTCACTGCTCCTGGTGGGATGTGGTTCAGCTCAGGTCTTCGGGGGAGGACAGGGTTCCGCGCACGGCGGTGGCGGCGGCGACCAGCGGGGAGACCAGGTGCGTGCGGCCGCCCTTGCCTTGCCTGCCCTCGAAGTTGCGGTTGGAGGTCGACGCGCTGCGCTCGCCCGGCGTCAGCTGGTCCGGGTTCATGCCCAGGCACATCGAACAACCGGCCGAACGCCATTCCGCCCCGGCCGCGGTGAAAACCTCGTGCAGCCCCTCGGACTCCGCCTGCTTGCGGACCTTCATCGAGCCGGGCACCACGAGCATCCGCACGTCCGCGGCCACCTTGCGGCCCTTGAGGACCTCGGCGGCGGCGCGCAGGTCCTCGATCCGACCGTTGGTGCACGAACCGAGGAAGACGGTGTCCACGGACACCTCGCGCAGCGGCGTCCCGGGCGTCAAGCCCATGTACGCCAAGGCCTTCTCGGCGGCGAACCGCGCGCCCTCGTCGGCGATCTCCGCCGGGTCCGGCACCCGCTCGCCCAGCGGCAGGCCCTGCCCCGGGTTGGTGCCCCAGGTGACGAACGGGGTCAGTTCGTCGGCGTTCAGCGTGACTTCTGCGTCGAATGTGGCGTCGTCGTCGGTGCGCAGCGTCCGCCAGTACTCGACGGCGGTGTCCCAATCCGCGCCCTCGGGGGCGTGCGGCCGCCCCTTCAGGTAGGCGAAAGTCGTTTCGTCGGGCGCGATCATGCCGGCCCGCGCGCCCGCCTCGATCGACATGTTGCAGACCGTCATGCGGGCTTCCATGGACAGCTTGCGGATCGCCTCGCCGCGGTACTCCAGGACGTAGCCCTGGCCGCCGCCGGTGCCGATCTTCGCGATGACGGCGAGGATCACGTCCTTGCTGGTGACCCCCGGCCGCAGCGTGCCCTCGACGTTGATGGCCATGGTCTTGAACGGCTTCAGCGGCAGGGTCTGGGTGGCCAGCACGTGCTCGACCTCGGAAGTGCCGATGCCGAACGCCAAAGCGCCGAACGCACCGTGCGTCGAGGTGTGGCTGTCGCCGCAGACCACGGTCGTGCCGGGCTGCGTCAGCCCGAGCTGCGGCCCGACGACGTGCACGATGCCCTGCTCGGCATCGCCCATCGGGTGCAGCCGGATGCCGAATTCCTCGCAGTTCTTCCGCAAGGTGTCGACCTGGGTGCGCGACACCGGGTCGGCGATCGGGAGGTCGATGCCGGTGGTGGGCACGTTGTGGTCTTCAGTGGCCAGCGTCAGGTCGGGCCGCCGGACGGGCCGCCCGGCCAGCCGGAGCCCTTCGAATGCCTGCGGACTGGTGACCTCGTGCACCAGGTGGAGATCGATGTAGAGCAGGTCTGGCTCGTGCCCTTCACCACGGCGCACGATGTGCGCTTCCCAAACCTTCTCCGCGAGCGTTTTTCCCATCGCTGCTCCCAGTCGAGCCTGCCGAGACCCGGATCGGGTCTCTCCCACAGAGTGGACTTCCCAGATGCCGGGAAGTTAGTATCGGTACGTGGGACAGCATAGCGGCATCGGAGTACTGGACAAGGCAGTGGCCGTCCTCCAGGCGGTAGCGGCCGAACCTTGCGGCCTGGCCGAACTGTGCAGCCGCACGGGGCTGCCAAGGGCAACGGCGCACCGCCTGGCGGTGGGCCTGGAGGTCCACCGCCTCTTGCGGAGGGGCTCGGACGGTCGCTGGCGCCCGGGTGCGGCGCTGGCGGAACTGGCGGGCGGAGCGGTGGATCCGCTCCTGGAGGCGGCGGCGACGGTCCTACCGAAGCTCAGGGACGTCACGGGCGAAAGCGTCCAGCTCTACAGGAGGGACGGAATGCAACGCCTGTGCATAGCGACGGCGGAACCGCCGAGCGGCCTGCGGGACACGGTCCCGGTGGGCACGGCGCTGTCGATGACGGCGGGCTCGGGGGCGAAGGTCCTCGCGGCCTGGTCCGACCCGGCGACCCAACGCGCGGTCCTGGCGGAAGCGGTCTACGGGGAACGAACGCTGATGGAGGTCCGGAGAAGGGGCTGGGCCCAGAGCGTCGCGGAGCGGGAGTCGGGAGTGGCGAGCGTCTCGGCGCCGGTCCGGGACACCCAGGGCAACGTCGTGGCGGCCATATCGGTTTCGGGCCCGATCGACCGGATGGGAAGGCGCCCGGGGGCCCGCTGGGCGGCGGACCTGCTGGCGGCGGCGGACGCCCTCCAAAACCGCCTGTGAACCCGAGCGATGCGGGCCAACGGCCCGCATCGCCAAAACCCACGCGCCCCACCAGCGGAGAGGCGCGACATCCACCGGCCCCCAAAGAAGAAAGCCGAAGGCATCCCGCCCCCGGCACAAGCGAAGGTGCCCGAGCAGCACGGGTTCCCACCCACTACCAACCTGAAGCAGAACCAACAACGCCCAACGATCGCACGGAAAGCCGCGGAAGGCCGAGGAAGCCACAGCCCCAACTCGGCCACGATCACACCGGCAGACGACGGCAAACCGACCCAAGCGAACACAGGACGAACCAACCCCAAACCCCCAGCGAAGCGCAGGGCCACCCCAGCAGCCCAAGCGAAGCGCAGGGCGAACCCCAGCGAACCGCAGGGTCGCCCACCCCCAAACGCCCAAGCGAAGCGCAGGGCCACCCAACTCCGAAGGCCCAAGCGAAGCGCAGGGCTAGCCAACTCCGAAGGCCCGGATAGAAGCAACCCGGCTCCGAAGGCCCAGATGAGGTTGTGTCTTCTGGCTGGTCGGCAACCCAGGCCGGGTACCCCACGAAAAGCGATGGAGCCCACAAAAAGCAACCCCCGCACCGTGGGGGGCATGGGGGGCTCGGCCCCCCAATCAAAAAACGAAAAGGGCCCCATCTGCGCCTTCCGCAGATGGAGCCCTCCCACCCTTGTAGTCCCGACGGGATTTGAACCCGCGCTACCGCCTTGAGAGGGCGGCGTCCTAGGCCGCTAGACGACGGGACCTTGGAACGAGAAGAACTTTACAGCACCCCGGAATCACCTCGAACACCCACCCCCGGCAAGCGGTGCCCAACGCCCCGGAGGCGTCGCTTCCGGGGCGTTGACGAGCTACTTCTGCGATTCGGCGAGCAGCCGGAGGGCGAGTTCCTTGAGCTCCGGGCTCGCGGTGGCGGCGTTGCCGGAATCGAACGGCGGGTGCGGGTCGTACTCGACGGCGAGCTGGATGCCGCGGGCGATCTCGTCGCCGGCGAGGCGGGCGGCCAGGAAGAGCGCCATGTCGATGCCCGCCGAAACGCCTGCGGCGGTGATGACTTTGCCGACCTGGACGTACCGCTCCGGCACGTACTTCACGCCGAACGTGCTCTCCAGGTAGCTCGCCGACGCCCAGTACGTGGTCGCGCGGTCGCGGAGCAGACCGGCCGCGCCGAGGATCAGCGAGCCGGTGCAGACCGATGTGGTCCACGTCGTGCGCCGGTCCACGCGGCGGATCCAGTCGATCAGAGCCGGGTTCTCCATCGCGGCGACCGTGCCGCGCTCACCGGCGCCCGGGACGAGCAGCACGTCCAGCCGGTCCACCTCCGCGATCGACTGCTCGGCCACCACCGAGATCTGGCGCGTGTCGGTGCGAACCGGGCCGCGGCGCTCGGCGATCATCGTCACGGTCGCGCCGGGCAGCCGGGACAGCAGCTCGGCCGGACCGGTGGGGTCCAGCAGGCTGAAGCCGTCGTAGAGCAGGATTCCGATCCGCGGGCCACTGCCTTCCGCGACGGCGGTGCCGGCCGGGATGCCGAACGCGGCGACGGCAGCCATGCCGGCGAGCACTGTCCGTCGGGTCGTTGGTTGACTCCTCATGCCCGGGGAGTCTTGGCGGTTTCCGGGTCGAGCGGACGCGGCATGTCCGGCATCCTGCGAATCTTGTCCCCGCTGACCCCGTAGTGGTCGAGGAAGGCTTGGCGCAGCGTCGTCGCCGACCGGAACCCGCACCGGCGCGCGACAGCGGCCAGCGACAGCTCGCTGGCCCGCACCAGCTGCGCGGCGGCCTCGGTCCGCGCTACCCGCACCGCGCGTGCCGGAGTGGTGCCCAGGTGCGTGGCGAAAAGCCGGTTGAGGTGCCTGCTGGTAACTCCGGCGCGTGCGGCCAGCGCGGAAGGGCTCAGATCGTCGGCGAGGTTGGCGGTGATGTGCGCGAGCAGGTCCCGAACCAGCCGGTTGCTGGGCGGCGGAGCGGCCAGGAAGGTGCTGATCTGCGCCTGGTCGGCCGGACGGTGCAGGTAGGTGACGAGTTCGCGGGCGACTTCACGAGCCAAGGTCGGGCCGTGGTCGTCCTCGATCAGAGCGAGCGTGAGGTCCAGTGCGCTGGTGACTCCGGCGGACGTGTAGACGTTGCCGTCCCGGATGTACAGCGGAGCGGGATCCACGGTCACGGAGGGAAACTCGGCGGCGAGGGATGCCCCGTACCCCCAGTGAGTGGTGACCCGCCGATCGTCGAGCAATCCGGCGGCGGCCAGCACGAAGGTGCCGGTGCAAACGGAAGCGATCCGCCGGCTCCGCTGAGCCAACCGCCGAACCTGCCCCAGCAGTCGCTGATCGGTGGCCGCAGCCCGAGTCCCGGCCCCACCAACAACGAGCAGGGTGTCGACCTCCCCGGTCAAGGAGGCCAAGCGCCGAGCGCCCCCAACGACGACCCCGGAAGAACTACGCGCCCCGGCCCCGGAAACGGTGGCCAACTCGACGACGTAAGGAGGAGAGGCCCCACGGGAGTTGGCAACCTCCAAAGCCCCGAAAGGACAAGCGACATCAAGGATCTGAGCCCCGTCATAAGCAACAACGACAAAGCGACGCCCAAGCCCCCCACCAAGACCCACAAGAAAAAGCTACCGCCCCAAAAAAGAACAACCCACCCAAACCCCAAGCAACCAAAACCCCCCAAACAAAGCCCAAGCAACCAACCCCAACAAAGCAACCCCCAAGCAAGCCCAACCAAAGCCCAGACCCACCCCAACAGCCCAAGCAAAGCGAAGGCCCACCCCAACCCCCAAGCGAAGCGCAGGGCCACCCACCCCCAAACGCCCAAGCGAAGCGCAGGGCCACCCAACTCCGAAGGCCCGGATAGAAGCAACCCGGCTCCAAAGGCCCAGATGAGGTTGTGTCTTCTGGCTGGTCGGCAACCCAGGCCGGGTACCCCACGAAAAGCGATGGAGCCCACAAAAAGCAACCCCCGCACCGTGGGGGGCATGGGGGGCTCGGCCCCCCAATCAAAAAAACGAAAAGGGCCCTGTCTACGCGAAGCGTAGACAGGGCCCTCCCACCCTTGTAGTCCCGACGGGATTTGAACCCGCGCTACCGCCTTGAGAGGGCGGCGTCCTAGGCCGCTAGACGACGGGACCGCGTTGTTGAGTGGTCACGAGGTGACCAGCTCGCTGGGGTACCAGGACTCGAACCTAGACTAACTGAACCAGAATCAGTCGTGCTGCCAATTACACCATACCCCATGGTGCCGGATGGCCAGCTCGGTTTTCCGATCTCCTCTGGGAGAAGTTCGGGCCCCGGGCCGCTGCCCTCCGCGTTGGTAAGAATATTAGACCATCCCTTCAGAGGCCCGGAAATCGCCCCCCTCTTTTGGGGATCGTCGCAGGTGGCAGCGGCTGCAGTGGCCCGGCGGCAGGGTCAGCGGCCGACCAGCTCGGCGGTCCGGCGCGGTGGTTGCGCGGGGGCCGGGACGGCGGGCAGGTCGGCGATGAGGAGTTCGGGCAGCTGGTGGAGGCCCGCGATGGTCGGCACGTTCGCGGCCGGGTCCTGGTTGCCGCCTCGGTTGAGCCAGATGCCGTGCAGGCCGGCGCGGGCGGCGCCGAGGGCGTCGATGTCGAGCTTGTCCCCTACGTGGGCGACTTCTTCGGGGCGCAGGCCGAGCGCGTCGCAGGCGGTGCGGAAGATGCGCGGGTCCGGTTTGGCGACGCCGATCTCGGCGGAGATGATCAGTTCGTCGAAGACGTCGGCGAGGCCGACGGCGGCGATCTTCTTGCGCTGGTAAGCGCTGGGCGCGTTGGTGATCACGGCGAGCCGGAGACCGCTGGCGCGGAGCCAGTCGAGACACGGCCAGGCGTCGTCGTAGAGGGCCCAGGCGCGCTGCATGGCGGCCATTCGCAGGGTTTCGCGGCGCGCCGCTTCGGCGGTGTCGAGTTTTTCGCCGAAGGCCGCGAAGAACGCTTGGGTGCGTTCGACGCACATCGCGTCGAAGTCGACCTCGTTGGTGACGTACCGCGCGTAGTGCTGGTCCGTGGTGCGCTGCCACACCGGCCAGGCACGGTCGCTGCCGACGAGCTCCCGCAGGCTGTGCCGCGCCGCTCGTCCGCTGTCGAGCAGGGTGTCGTCGAAATCGAGGCAGACCGCCTTGATCTGTCCGAGTTCGTGGGTGGTCGGTGCTTCAGGCGCGGATGTCACCCCGAGAGGCTAGGCGCTCACCCGCTGCGTCCGACTCGGCCAACACGGTGATCCTGTTGGCCTGTTTCGGTTGAGTCCGGTTGGCGGCGGCGGTCGTGAGCGCGAGGTGTGTTCTCGCACTCACGACCGACCGCTCAGAGGCCGGCAGGCCGGCTTGTCGCGCCGCGCAGAACGACCCTGGAAACCCGCTTCTCAGCCGAGGGCCTTGCGCAGGCGTTCGAGGGAGATGTCGCGGCCGAGGAGTTCCATCGACTCGTACAGCGGCGGCGACACCGTGCGGCCGGTGATCGCCACGCGGACCGGCGCGAAGGCCTTGCGGGGCTTGATGCCGAGGCCGTCGACGACGGAGTCCTTCAGCGCCTGCTCGATGGCCGCCGTGGTCCATTCGGGCAGCGCGTCGAGGGCGTTGATGGCGGCTTCCAGGACCGGCTTGGCGTCTTCGCCGAGGGCCTTCTCCGCGGAGGCGGGTTCGGGCGCGAAGTCGTCGCCGGCGAACAGGAAGGCCATCATGCCGACGGCGTCGGAGAGCACGATCAGCCGCTCCTGCACCAGCGGCGCGGCGGCGCGCACGGTGGCGAGCTGCGGCTCGGTCGGCTCGGCCGGGAGCACACCGCCCTGGACGAGGTAGGGCACCACGCGGTCGACGAACTCGTCGGGCGCGAGGGCGCGCAGGTGCGCGGAGTTGATCGCGTCGGCCTTCTTCTGGTCGAAGCGCGCCGGGTTGGCGCTGACGCGACCGATCTCGAAGGCGTCCACCATCTCGTCGAGGCTGAACACGTCGCGGTCGTCGGAGATGGACCAGCCGAGCAGCGCGAGGTAGTTCAGCAGGCCTTCCGGCAGGAAACCCCGGTCGCGGTGGTGGAACAGGTTGGACTGCGGGTCGCGCTTGGAGAGCTTCTTGTTGCCTTCGCCCATGACGAACGGCAGGTGGCCGAACTCGGGGGTGAAGTCGGTGACCCCGATGCGCTGCAGCGACTCGTAGAGCGCGATCTGGCGGGGCGTGGAGGACAGCAGGTCTTCGCCGCGCAGCACGTGGGTGATGCGCATCAGCGCGTCGTCGACCGGGTTGGTGAGGGTGTAGAGCGGGTCTCCGTTGCCGCGCACCAGCACGGGGTCCGGGACGCTGCCCGCGGGGAAGGTGATCTCGCCGCGCACCAGGTCGGTGAAGGCGATGTCGCGGTCGGGCATCCGCAGGCGCAGCACGGGCTTGCGGCCCTCGGCGCGGTGGCCGGCGATCTGCTCGTCGGTGAGGTCCCGGTCGAAGTTGTCGTAGCCCAGCTTGGGGTCGCGGCCCTTGGCCTTGTGGCGGGCTTCGACCTCTTCCGGGCTGGAGTAGGACTCGTAGAGCTCGCCGGCGGCCAGCAGGCGCTGGGCGACGTCGGCGTAGATGTCGCGCCGCTCGCTCTGCCGGTAGGGGCCGTAGGGGCCGCCGACCTCGGGGCCTTCGTCCCAGTCGAGGCCCAACCAGCGAAGCGCGTCGAGGATCGCCTGGTAGGACTCCTCGGAGTCCCGGCTGGCGTCGGTGTCCTCGATGCGGAACACCAGGGTGCCCTTGTTGTGCCGGGCGAACGCCCAGTTGTAGAGGGCGGTGCGGATGAGGCCGACGTGCGGTGTCCCGGTCGGCGAGGGGCAGAACCGGGCGCGAACGGTCCTGGCATCGGCTTGTGCTGCGGCTTCTGGCGTGCTCATAACACATCCAGCGTAGTCACTCGCCGTCGCCGGTTGACGGGCGCATCCGGGGAGGGCATCCTGAGCTTATTCAACACACGTTGAAATACTGGAGGGGATCGCAATGGAGCGGACCACCTGCTGCGTGATCGGCGGCGGACCGGCGGGCATGGTGCTGGGGCTGCTGCTCGCCAGGGCCGGCGTCGAGGTGACCGTGCTGGAGAAGCACGGCGACTTCCTGCGGGACTTCCGGGGCGACACGGTGCACCCCACCACGCTGCAGCTCCTCGACGACCTGGGGCTGGCCGAGCGGTTCGCCGAACTCCCGCAGCGACGCCTGAGCCAGGTGCGGCTGCCGATCGGCCCGGCGGGCGAGCTGTTCACCATCGGCGACTTCAAGGCGCTCAAGGTGAAGTACAACTACATCGCGATGGTCCCGCAGTGGGACTTCCTGGACATGCTGGCCGACGCGGGCAAGCAGGAGCCGACGTTCACCCTGCGGATGAACACCGAGGCGACGGAGCTGATCCGGGAAGGCGGCCGCGTCAACGGGGTGCGCTACCGCACCGCCGACGGCGAGACCGGCGAGCTGCGCGCCACCATCACGGTGGCCTGCGACGGCCGGAAGTCGTTCGTGCGCGAGATGCCCGAGCTCGGGCTGCAGGACTTCCCGACGCCGATGGACGTCCGGTGGTTCCGGGTCCCGCGGCAGGCCGGCGATCCGGCGGGCGGCATCGGCCTGATCCGGGAACGCACCTTCACCGTCATGTTCGACCGCGGCGACTACTTCCAGGTCGCGTCGATCATCGGCAAGGGCACCGACGCGGAGGGCCGCAGCCGGCCCATCGAGGAGCTCGGCGAACGCCTGGCCCGCTTCTTCCCGTGGCTGGCCGGGCGGGACCTGGTGCGCAGCTGGGACGACGTCAAGGTGCTGCACGTGACCCTGGACCGGTTGCGCAAGTGGCACGTGCCGGGCCTGCTGTGCATCGGCGACGCGGCGCACGCGATGTCACCGGTCGGCGGCATCGGCATCAACCTGGCGGTGCAGGACGCCGTCGCGGCGGCCCGCCACCTGGCCGGGCCGCTGCGCGACGGTCGTCTGGAGCGCAGGCACGTCGCGGCGGTGCAGCGGCGGCGCTGGCCGACGACGGTGCTGATCCAGCGGCTGCAGCGGATGATCCACGAGAACGTGATCTCCCCGGCGCTGCGCGGGGAAATCGACTTCGGCGACACCGCGCGCCTGCCCCTGCCCCTGCGGGCGGTCTCGAACGTCCCGTGGCTGCGCAGGATCCCGGCGTACATCCTCGCCTACGGCGCGGTCCGCGAGCGCCCGCCCAAGGCGGCCCTCCGCTGAGGACCGAGCCACGGACCCCGCAATTTCCATTGAAATCGGACCTTCGATTTCAATGGAAATTGCGGCCGTCCCAAGGCTGGTCGGCCCGCAGCCGCGGGTCGCAAAGCCACACGTCGATGGGTGTCGCATGCGCCGCAGGCGCATAGCCCACCTACGACACTGGCACCGCCGCGGGTTCACGGTGCCCACCCCTCCGGGGTTCCCTCGGCGAGGACGGCCCCTCCGCCGTGTATTGGGCATACATCAGGAGGGGCACCCACAGACCAGGGAGCCTCTGAGGTTCCGCCACCCGCACCGCCACGCAAAACGAGGATGGAAAAACCTCAATGGAAATTGCGGATCCTGGGGGCCCCGGCGTCAGCCCTGCTGGACCGGGTTGGTCAGGGTGCCCAGGCCGTCGATGGAGACCGAGACCTTCTGGCCCGCCTGCATCGGGCCCACGCCCGCCGGGGTTCCGGTGAGGATCACGTCTCCCGGCAGCAGCGTCATCACCCGCGAGATCCACGACACGAGCGCCGCGATGTCGTGGATCTGCAGCGACGTCCGCGAGTTCTGCTTGAGCTCGCCGTCCAGTTCGGTGCGGATCGCCAGGTCCGCCGGGCTCACCGAGGTGTCGATCCACGGCCCCAGCGGGCAGAACGTGTCGTAGCCCTTGGCCCGCGTCCACTGCCCGTCGGCCTGCTGCTGGTCGCGCGCGGTCACGTCGTTGGCGATCGTGTAGCCCAGCAGCACTTCGGTGCCCCGCGCCTCCGGCACGTCCTTGCACGGCTGCCCGACGACGGCGGCGAGTTCGCCCTCGAAGTCCACCCGCTCGGAGTTCGGCGGCAGCTTGATGGCGGCGTTGGGACCGATCACCGTGGTCGACGGCTTCATGAAGATCACCGGGTTCTCCGGCGGTTCCGAGCCCATCTCGCGGGCGTGCTCGGCGTAGTTCTTGCCCACGCAGATGACCTTGGTGGGCAGGATCGGGGCCAGCAGCCGGACATCGGCCATCGGCCACTTGCGACCGGTGAACGTCGGGTCGCCGAACGGGTGCTGGTCGATCTCGACCGCGAGCACCTTCTCCTGCGGTGCGGCCGGATCCGGCTCCAGTGCGACGA